>NZ_JBEEAC010000003.1:0-392881 GCF_040120695.1 Plantactinospora sp. B6F1
ACCCTGGCAGCAGCAGCCGCCTTCGATCCTGTAGTCCTCACAAACACATGATCAACAGGCGGCTGCGTCCACGTTACACACCCCCACCACATCCCACGAGGTCAGACCGCCAATGGCGGCTGCCGTACTAGCAGCGGGACACGTTCTGAACGTGGTAGTTGTAGCCTTCACGGAGATGGATTTGATGTCCTGTCGTGGAGCAGCCGTAGTACGACACGGCCCCCGTCCCGACATTCCATATCTGACCCCGATACCCGGGACCGATGTATACGCCCCTGGTCTCGTTCCACCCGAACGCATAGTCGGAGAACATCACCCTCGGCAGGACGGCGTCGTACTTTCCCCGGTCGTAGTCGCCGTCCCAGTAACGCATCACTCCGATGCCGATAGTCGTGGCGTTGAAGACCCAGTTAGGGGCATCGAGCGTTTCGGCGGGCTTGGATGCCGAAGCCGCACCGGGGGCCAGGGCGCCGAGGCAGACCGTGGCGACTACGCAGATCGCACGCAGCAGGGTAATTCTTCGTTTGTGCATCGTGATCCTCCCGTTGATTCCGCCGGGTTGTCAGGGGCGCGGACGCCACCTGCACTGTTGGCAGCCTCGCAGAAATCCGGGGCAGGCTCATACGTCGCGGAGCGGCTTTGCCCCTACGCGGATTGCGGTACGTAGGTCTCCAAGGCTGCCCCAGCCTGTAGTCCCAGATGGCGAGCACGCCGGGGCATCAGCACCGCGTCGACCGCCTCTCGAATGCCTTGGCTGAGTGAGCCACTCTCGGCAGGCGGCTGATTGCTGAGCGCTGTCATGTGGTGCGGGTGTGATCGATGTGGAGGATGACCAACGTCGCGGCCAGCCAGTCCACCTCGCAGGCGGCGACCAGTTCTGGACGAGTCCGCGCTCCGGATCGTAGTTCCTCTATGACCACCTGCGTCGTCCAGCAGTCCGCCTTCAAGAGCAGGTCTTGGAGGACGTCCAGCCGATCAGCGAGGGTGAAGTGCGCCAGAAGCATGGTATCGAGTACAAGAATCGACCTCGGCGACATGCCAGGCTCACGGTGCAGGCTCCGGATCGTACTCCTCCGGAAGGTCGGCATCAGTGATCTGGCCATACATCAACTCGACCGCCCTTGTGCGGCTGATTCGACTGGCCCGCCACGCCTCGATAACCGCTTGTGCGTAGCTCGGCGGTACACGCACTGCGGCAAGATCGGGCTGCGGCGCCCAGCCTAAAGCCTCCATGAACTCCGCCCGGGTAGGCCGAGGGGCGCTCAAAGCGCGACGCGTCGCGGCATCGATAACCCCGGCCTGCTCAGCCTGCCGCAGAGCCAGCACCCAGGACGTGCGGTACAGGGCAGCGTTCTTGATAACCCGAGCCCGGATTGCGTTCCCAGCGCCTTGCTCTCTGGCCATCACACTGGCCGGCAGCAGCAGTTCCGCAGCAAATGCGTCGATCACCGCTTCTCGATCCGCGCGGGACGTGCTGACTCCCAGATCGCTGGAGTACTCGTCTCCAACTATCAGGTGCCCAAGTTCGTGCGCTGCAGTCGCTCGTCGGCGGCCGGGATCGCCCTGTGTGCTTACCACGGCAACGGCCAACTCTCCCTCGACGAGGGACGCGCCGTCGCCAGGCAAGTCAGTAACAAGCACCCACTGACCTGCACGCTCGCAGAGATCCATAATGCTGTCAATTGGCTCATCACCGAAGCCGGTCTGCTCCCGCAACCACTGAGCCGCCCGCCTGGCATCAGCTTCGGATGAGACTCTGCCGGGGTATCGGATCAGCGGAGGGGCCTGCAGAACGCCGATCGTTATGAGCTGCTGCACGTTGCGCAGCCACTCCACCAAAGCGATCTCCAGACGTTCGGCCGAGCGCGCTGCCTCGGTGTCCGTCTCTTTGCTCAGCATCGCTGTCCGTCGAGACAACACCGCTGGCCGTGGCTCGATCAGGTACTCCATCGAGACGCCGAGCGCGCGGGACAATCGCGATAGTTCGACCCCGTCAAGGCGCCTACTACCGGCCTCGACCTTTGCCAACATAGTTCGGTCGAGCCCGACACCGTCCGCAAGATCCTGCTGCGACATGCCTGCCGACAGTCGTGCCTGCCGCAGGTGCTCGCCGACACGACGCCAGTCCTGCTGCTCGCCAGCCATAGTGCGATAATCGCACGTCGGCGGACGAGATGGTTCGCACCCAGCAACTGGCCGGTGTACCGTCCGAAGTGGCGGCCAGGGTAGGGCCTGGATCGCCGCCACCCCAGCCCCATCTGGGAGGCCCGATGCCGCGCCCCGTTGCCGTGGACCCGCGATTCGGCGTCGAACTGCGCCGCCTCCGCCAGGAAGCTGGCCTGAGCATTCGCGAGCTGGCCGGCCCGGCACTCACCTCCCGCAGCCAGATTCACGACCTGGAGACCGGGCGCCGCCGGCCCACCGTCGAAACCGCTGCCGCGCTCGACCAGGCGCTCGACGCGCGCGGTCGACTAGCCGGGATGGTCCGGCCCGCCGGCCCACCCCCAGGGGATGCGGATCGGTTGGATTACGTGGCCGCCGCCCCCCGCCGCGTCGACGCGGCCGCCATAGACGCGCTCACTGACCTACTCGCCGCCCAGCGCCGACTGGAGGACGCCGTCGGCGCCGTTGCGGTACTTGGGCCGGTCCGGGCCCAGCTCGACCTGGTGACCGCGCTGGTCGGCGAGGCCCGGTGCGCCCTACGCCCCCGGCTGGTCGACCTGGCGAGCCAGTGGGCGCAGTTCGCCGGGTGGCTGTTCATCGCCGATGGTGCTGGCCAGCCGGCGGCCCGGTGGCTTGCTCGGGGCCTGGAGCTGGCGACCGAGGCCGATAACCCTGCGATGGTCGCGACCGTGCTGTCCTTCCGTGCCCACCTCGCCGAGGGGCAGGGCCAGATCGGCGAGATGATCGGCCTGTCACGGACTGCCGGCCGCAACCCGACCGTCTATCCGGGACTGCGGGCGTACTGTGCTGGCCAGACCGCGCGCGGCCTGGCGATGGCCGGTGTCGACGCGGCCGAGGTGCTCCCGCTGCTGGCCCGACTGCGGGACCTGGCGGCCGAGCAGTCGTCGGAAGATCTGCCGCCATCGGGCTACTGGTATACCGAGAGCTTCTTCCGGATCCAGGAGGGGATCACTCTGCGGCACCTCGCCGAGACTGACCGTCGACACGCAGACCGGGCTGCCGAACTGCTGACCGCCGGGGTCGCCGCCACTCCGGTCGAGTCGCGAGGGTCCGACTGGCACGGTCGCCAGGTCGTGCAGCTGGCTCGGGCGTTGGCGCTGGCCGGTGACGGGCCGGCTGCCGGGGATGCGCTGGATCGCGCTCGGGCGATTGCCCTCTCGACGGGGTCGCGTCCGCTGGCGGCGCAGGTTGCTGACGCTGTCCGCAGCCTGTCCGCAGGCTGACGCGCGGACGCGGACACGCTGGATCTCGCCAGGCAGGCGTCCCACTCTGATCTGAGGAACGCCGTCCGGGTCATGTGGCTCCGAGGCCCGGCCGGTGTCCTGGCCGGTCCGGGGCGCCGTCCCCCTGGACGCACCGGGCCGGCCCCGTTGATCCGCCCGCCGAGCGGCGTTCCGTGACCTGTGTTTCGGGGCGTCGTGGCGCACCTGGAGGTGATGACGTGCTGCTGACCGTACGACGCTGGATCCGGCGCCGCCGGGTCCGGGACTACCGCTGGGACGGCCGACGCTGGCTGCGGGTAGCGGGGCCGAACCGGTGACCCGGCCGCCGCATATCCCGCCGCCGGCGATCCCGGAGGTGCCGGTCGACACCCGAATACGGTTCGAGCCCGGTGAGTGGTCGCACTACCACCGGGGCGCCGACGTCGACGGGTATGTCGACATCCGGATCGTCCGGGTCGACAGGGGCATCACCCGCTCCGACGGCGGTCACCTCTGGGTGTGGGTACGCGGTCATGATCCGCTGTCCTGTCATTGGGAGAGTGTCGCGCCGCACGTGCCGTGCATGGAGTTGATGGCCCGGGTGGATGTCCTGGCCAGGTATGCCCGATGAGCCCCGGCCGGGGGACCTGTTGCGGATCGACGGTCGGGCGTCGGTGCAGTTCTCCGGGGACCGGGCGCTGGTGTTCCGGGTGGTGTCGGTGGACCCGAAACCGACGTACCACGGCTGGGTCTGGCTCTCCGGCTATGTGCTCGACGGGCGCGGCGAGGCGGTCGGCAAGCGCGAGGTGTACGTCCAACTCGCCGGGCTCCGGCGCCATACTGCTACCCGGCGTGCTGTCGGCGCACCATCTCGCTGATCCAGACGGGCGCGAACGGAGACGTGCAGCCCGGGGGAGTCGGATAGTCCTTGAGTACGCCCAGGCGCTCGCCGATGTCGATCGCGCGGGCGCGGTGCTCGGCGTGGTCGATGCCGATCTGCGCCAGGCAGTGGTTCATCGCCCACTGCAACCGGGGCGGGGCGTCCTTCATCTCCGCCTCGACGGTGTCGAGCAGTCCGGCGAGGTCCAGGCCCTCGGGCTTCTTGGCCACCCGTTCGATGGTCAGCGCCCAGCCGGCGCTCGCGACCACCGGATCCGGGTCGGCGAACCAGGCCCGGCGTAGCTCCTCGGCGTGCTGATTCTTCTTCACCACGTAGTTCACGAGCCAGTCGTGCACCTTGGGCGTGCGGGCGTCGCGCAACATCGCGTCCAACTCGTCCCGCGTGAACGCCTTCGGGCGGCAGATCAGGGTTGCCAGCAGTCTCGCCGCGGAATCACCCGTCTCCCAGAGCTGGCCGGCCAGTTCCTGCTGCGTCTTCAGCCGCTTCGCGATCGCGCGTAGCTTGCCGAGGTTCACGCCGTGATCATCGCCGTGCTTCTCGTTCACCTCGCGGATCTTCGGGTCCTCCAGCTCGGCCAGCTCGGCCAGCACCGTCTCGGTCAGCGTCGTCCCGGCCATCCCAGCCTCCTGCCTGTCCAGCGTGTCCGGGATGCAGCCTACGACGGAAGTCCCGTGCTGGTCGGCTCGATGATCCTGGACGACACCGAGGCCTTGAAAGCCTCGTCGACGTCCCACGTCCCACGTCCCACGTTCCCGGACCCGGGGGCGAGCTCCGCCCCGCCCGCCCCCGGGCGCACCCGCTACGGCAACTGGCTTAGGGACTCGATCGCCACCGCGCGGCTGGTGTTCGCGTACGACGCCGCCTCGACGGCCGCCGGGACGATCGGACCCAACTGCCAGTCACCGAGCCAGTACTGCTCCAACTGGGTCGCGGTGTGGATGCCGTAGACCTCGCAGGTGTAGGCCCGGATGACCGGAATGGCGTTCGGTTCCGGGTTGTAGTACTCGCAGGTCGGGGCGAGCTTGTCCACGATTTTCTGCAGCGCGGCCCGGTACTGGTTACGCAGGTTCGTCGTGCCGAAGCCGGCCCGGGCCCGGGCCACCATCGCGATCGGGAAGAGCGTGACGACCGCGTACCCGACGTCGTCGATCGCCGCCTTGCCGGAGACCGCGTCCAGATAGCTGCTGGCCCGTACCGCGTCGTGGGTGACGTCCTGGGCCCAGTCCTCCAACGTCTCCTCGGCGAAGTTGTTGATGTCCTCGAACTCGATGATGGCGGCGGTGGCGTCGTCGCGGATGTCGGCCACGGCGATCGCGTCGATGTGGGCGATAACCGCAGACTCGGCCTCGTTGAGCGCGTTGATGACGTCCTGGGTCATCGCCGCCAGGTCCGCAGGCGACACGTTCCCGTCCCCGACCCGCCCGAGCAGGTTGAGGGCGAGGTCGAGCATGTCGACCAGTGAGTTGTTGGTGTCGTCGGGGTCGGCGTGTGCCGGCTGGGTCGCCCCGGGCAGCATGACGGCGAGCGCGAGCGCTGTCGCGGCGAACCCCCGCAGTAGTTTGCCTTTCATCGATAGTCTCCTCTCTCCTCTGGTGCGGTGAGAGTCTCGGACCCGACTGGACCCCTACTGGAGACTCACTGGACCGGCCCGGCCGGGGCGGGCGGCGGCGGGCGGCGGACCTGGTCGCGCTCCCCCTCGGTGGCGGTGCCCGGCGGAACATGCCGAGGTGGCGTGCGGTCCAGTCCGGGTCCAGTCCCCGTCCAGTGGCCGTCACTAGCGTGCGCGTGACGCCGCCCTGGCGTCGATCAGCATCGATGTCGATGTCCGCCTTCCCGCCCTCGTGCCGGAGCGCACCGCGTCCGGTGAGGACCGGGCGGGCGTGCGTCGGCCGGGCCCTCGAAGGCGGAATGGAGCGTGGCGGAGTGGAGCGAGGCGGTATGAGGCGAGGCGGTATCAAGCGGAGACTGCTGAAAATGACCACGGCGGCGGTGGTGGCGACCGCCGTGGTGGTGCCGGGCGCGGCCAGACCGGCCCAGGCGGTGGATCCGGGCACGATCGTCGCGGTGGCCCAGTTCGCCCTACAGGCGTACGGCTATTTCAGCAGCTCGGAGAAGGGCGGGATGACGATCGAGGAGGCGACGAGCCGGATCATCGTCCAGATCAACAGCACCCGGAACACCATCATCGCCCACCTGGACGGACTGGCGACCGCCGAGGCGCGGGCCTGCGCCGAGCACCACCTGCTGGAGTTCGCCGACATCGAGGAGTTCTCGCTCAGCCTCAAGCAGCGCTGGGCGCAGGACGTCACCTCCTGCGTCACGCTGATCAACAGCCTCTGGAGCTCGGTGGCCACCCTCAGCGCCAAGAACCAGCTCGGCATCGCGCTCGGCACCGTCGGCCCGATCGCACTGGTGGCCCGGGCGCAGGCCCGGTTCAGCACCACCGAGCTGAAGACCCTGCTGATCGGCGCCTTCGAGCGGGTCCAGCAGCGGTTCACCCCGTACTGTCAGGCGACGCCGAACGTGTCGGAGGAGTACTGGCAGATGAACCCCGACCCGTCCTGGGTCTACGCCTGGTACTCCTGCAAGCCCGCTCCCGAGCCGCCGCACTGGTGGGAGAACGTGGGCGACTACAGCGTTTACGAGGTGGGGCTCTGGCACTGGGGTTCCCCGGTGAACTACCCCAACTGGCAGGCCGTCATCGACGGGTCGAAGCGGCTGTCGGCGGCCTCGGTGGCCGAGGCGGCGCTGAGCCAGCTCCGGGCGTAACCGGCATGCCGCGGCGCGGTCACCGCCCAGCGGCGGTGACCGTGCTCGGCTCACGGTTCGAGGACATGCCACTCTTCTTCGAGCAGGGCGCCGCCGGCCGGTCGGCGCGTCGGCAGAACCCGACCCGGCCGGCCCGTCCCTTGGTGCACGTCGCCGGTACTAGTCTTGGTTGTTCGGCGGCACTTAATTGTTCGGCGGCTCGGGGAGGACGGCATGCGACCGGGGTGGTATCCCGATCCCTCCGGCCGTTACCCGTTGCGCTGGTTCGACGGGACACTGTGGACGCCGCAGGCTCTCGACGGGTGGCAGCGTCCGGTCGTCGACCCGCTGCCCGCCGTGGGCGAGGCGGCCACTCTCCCGCCAGGCTCGACGCCGACACCGCCGGGCGCGTCCAGCACGCCGACACCGCCGGGCGCGTCCAGCACGCCGGCATCGTCGCCCGCGTCCAGCACGCCGGCATCGCCGGGCGCTGGGCCCGCATCGGTCGATGCGGCGCCGCCGGTGCTGCCCGTCGTGGCTGTGCCGGCGGGAGCCGGTAACACCGGACCGCCTGCGACGGGTACGCCGCCCGGGACGGTGGCCCCGGTCGACCAGGGGCGGTGGCTGTTCTGGCTGACCTGGCGCATGCTGCTGCTCGTCGTCGCTCTCGGCCTGCTGTTCATCGGCTTCGTCGTGTTGCCCTGGGGGCACATCCTCCGCCTCGGTATGCCGCCGATAACCGTCCACTACTTCGACTTCGTGGACTGGGTCGACGCGACCAACGTGCAGGCGAGCGGATGGCAGCGCGCGTACGCACAGGGAGTGGGGCTGCTGCACGCGTTCGTCGCGTTCGTCGCCACCGCCACGACGATCGCGGTGAGCCGGCCCGGCAGGCACGCACCCTGGGCCGGCCTCCTCCAGGTGCTGCTCTTCGCGTCGTTGATCGCCGTGCACTTCGGCACGCCGCACGCCGACATCGAAGACGTACACCCCGGGGGTGCCGGGCTGGCGGTCTTCGCCGGGATCTTCGCACTCTTCCTCGCCTGCCCCGGATTCGAGACCAAGCCCAAGCCGGCATCCCCGGCCCGCTAGCCGGGCCCGGGGCGCCCAGCGGCGGTGGTGGACGGGTCGCCCATCGTCCCATCCTCGGCCGGGGCGTCACCCGGCCGCGTTCCTCCGGCTATCCGGGGGTCAGGCACCAGTAGCCGTACGGGTTGCGGTAGAGGTCGTCCGGGTCGTAGCGGGCGCAGCCGCGGCTGCCGAGCACCCAGTGCGGGGCGTCGGCGGCGAGCGCGAACGTCTCACCGTCGCGGATCTGCCCGGCCCGCGGCTCGGTGAGCAGGTAGCGGGCCAGGGCGTCGAGGACGCGTACCTGCGCGTCGACCTCGGCCGGCCCGGTCGGCGGCCCGGCGCGCAGCTCGACGTCCGGGGCGCCGAGCAGGTGCATCCCGCAGCTGTACACCGCGACGCCGTCGGTGATCGGTCGCTTGACCCACGCCCGGTGCAGCACCACGGCCAGGGTCGGGTCGTCGGTCGTGGCGGCGGCCCGGTCGGCGAGGTCGAGCCAGCGGTCCCGGCCGTGTGCCAGGCCGCTGCTCTCGTTGCGTACCGCGGTGGCGCCGGCCCGGAGCAGCGCGGCGGTCAACGCCAGCATCCGCCGCGACACCTCGATCGCGGTCTGCCGGGTCGCTGGCGGCGACAGCAGGTACGCCACCGTGTCGTGTTCCCTGACCGCCCGCCGGTCGGCGTCGGTGAAACTCGGACTGCCCAGCGAGGACCGGAACGAGGCGACCATCCGCGAGTCGGGCTCCGGACGGGAGTACTCGGTGTCGAGGATGCAGTCCGGGCCGCCGATTTCGGCCGCGAGCCTGGCCACGACGTCGAGGTCGAGCCCTGCGCCGAGCACACAGAGCACGTGCTGCGGCGGCACGGATCCGGCCTCGTCGATCATGACCGGCACGCTACCAACGGGTACCGCGTCGCTGTCAATGCATAGCGCGTCGCTGTCAACGCGCCCGACGCAGCGGGCCGGCCGGACCCGGCGCCGAGTGGGCACCTGACGACAAGGGCGGTGCCCGCCGCCCCCGGACGGGGGCGGCGGGCACCGCCGCTCGGCAGTCACCGCCGGGTCAGCACCCGGCCCGGCCGCCGGTCAGATCCCGCCCAGCCGGGCGGGACACGGAATCACCGGTTCCAGGGTGAAGTCGAGCGTGCTGACCAGGCTGGCCTGGACCTGCTGCCGCTTCACCTGTGGCACCCAGCCGTCCTTGGCGACGATGACGTCGTACCTGCCCCTCGGCAGCCACCATGCGTACGCCCCCTTGTCCGTGGTGGAGAGGGTGTAGCCGGTCGACGGATCGCCGACCCGGTTGATCCGGACCGTCGCACCCAGCGGCACCTCGGCGCCGCCGCAGGTCCGGCCGATCACCGTGCCCTGGACCTTGCCCCAGGTGCCGGGTGGGGAGACGTTCATCTCCACCCCGACCACCGGGACCGGGTAGGGGCTCTCGGCCACCAGGCCGAGTTCGGCGCCGTAGGTGCCGGGCTGGGCGACCCCGGCCGCCGCGGTCGCCGTCAGAGTCACCTTGACGGTCCGGGACGCCCCGGCGGCCAGGGTGAAGCTGTCCGGCGTGGTGCTCAGCCAGGACGAGTCGCCCGCCTCCAGGCAGGCTTCCAGCCCACCCAGCCGCTCGGTCTCGGCCGACCCGACGAACGAACTCGGCGAACCACCCACCTTGTACGCGCCGCAGACCCCGGCGCCCCGGTAGCGGGCGAACTGCGCGTTCGGCAGGTTCACCCAGGCACCGGCCGCCGGGTCGTACGCCACCGTCCGGTTGGTCAGCGTGGTCGAGGCGGCGGTGGCGCCACCGGCCAGCACCAGCATCCCGCCGGCCGCCGCGTACTGCGAGCCCCAGAGGTCGAGCGGCATGTCCGGCAGCGGGTTCCAGGCGTCGGTGGCCGGGTCGTAGACGAAGCCGTTCTTGAACTCCGTCACGCCGACGCCACCGGCACAGTAGACCTTGCCACCGATGCCGCCGCAGGACATCCAGGACGAACCCTGCGGATAGTCGGCGGCGGTGTCGAACGTGTTGGTGAGCGGGTCGAAGACCGTCACGTCCGCGGTGTCGGCGGAACACTCGTTGTCGCCGCAGCCGCCGATGACGTACAGCTTGCCGCCGCTGGTCGCGAACGCCGCCGCCGCCCGGGGCGCCGGGTTGGTCACCTCGGGCAGGGTGCTCCAGGTCCGGCTCGCCGGGTCGAACACGTCGATCGTCGCCACCGGGGCCGAACCGGCACCCCAGCCGCCGACCACGTAGATCCGGCCGTTCAGCGCGGCGACCGCCGGCTTCGACCGCGCGGTCGGCATGTTCGGCAGGGCCGTCCAGACGTCGCTGGCCGGGTCGTACACCCAGGACTTGCGCTCGTTACCGGTGCCGGAACCGCCACCGATCGAGTAGACCTTGCCGTCCAGGGTCGCCGCCGAGTTGTCGAAGATCGACGCCGGGAGGTTGGCCACCCGGGTCCACGCGTCGTCGACAAGTGGCGTCGCGGCGGCGGTCCCGGTGCCGGGCCCGTACGCGGTCCCGGTGCGGCTCTGGCTCAGCCCCTTCATCTTGTACTCGACCAGCTCGGCGCCCTTCGCCGAGAGCAGGCTGAACCGGTCGCTCCGCTCCATCAACCGCACGGTGGTCGGCGCGTTGCCGGTGTTCGTCACCGTCACGTTGACGTTGCGGGTGCTGCCGTACGGCTGGTGCAGTTCCAGGTTCGTCGGGGTGACCGTCAGCCGGGCCGCCTTGAGCGCGAAGTCGGCCCGCCGGGTGGCGTCCGCCGGCACCGTCACCTGCTTGGTGATCGCCCGGTACGGCGACAGGCTGGCGGTGAACGGCTGCGCCCCGGTCAGGCTGGAGTAGAGCCAGTAGAAGCCGTCCGGGATGTTCGGGTCGTCCGGCGTCGCCACCGACACGCCCTTGTCGGCCGGTTGGTTGGCGCTGGCCACCGTGACGCCGTTCAGCGGGTCGCCGGTGTTGGAGTCCTTGGTGAAGCCGGCGACCAGTCCGCCCGGGTTCGGGGTGCAGGTCCGGTTGACGAGCTGGACGTTGTCCACCTCCCACCACCAGGCGAAGGTGCCGTTGAACCGGAACCGTACCCGGGCGTCCTCCGCGCCGGCCGCCGCGTCCAGCGGTACCTCCTCGACCCGGGGGCCGCGCCGGCTGGACGTCTGGTGCCAGACGTTGGTCCAGGTCGTACCGCCGTCGGTGGAGACGTCGACGTCGGCGGTGTCGCTGATCCCGACCGCCCGCCAGTCGCTGTTGAACCTCAGCAGCGGGGCACCCGTCGCCGAGAAGTCCAGCGGCGGGGTGATCAGATCGGTGTCCTGGGTGTTGCCGCTGCCCAGCTTGTCACTGTCGATGATCGCGAAGTTGCCGGTGCCGCCGGTCAGGTTGGTCCGGCCGCCCGGGTCGTCGAAGGCCCAGCCGCCCTTGTCGGTCCGGTTCACCACCGACCAGCCGTCCGGGGCCGACGTGCCGTCGAAGCTCTCCGTCAGCAGCGGGTCGCTGATCCCGGCCGTGTAGCCGGCGGCGGTGCAGGCCGGCAGCACGGCGGCGCTGATGTTGACCGTCTTCGAGCCGGTACCGACCGCCACCTCGGTGCTGACCGCACGGTAGCCGGGGTAGACCACCGTGGTGTCGAGCTGGTAGGTGGCGCTGGCCGGAACGGTGAACGAGTAGGCGCCGGTCACCGGGTTGGTGAAGATCGGACCGCCGGGTCGGCCGGAGACCTCGATCTTCGCGTACAGCGGCCAGCCGTGTCCGGAGCCGTCGGTGACCTTGCCGGCGACGGTGACCATCCGGGCCTTGTCGAGGGCGAAGTCCTGGGTGAGTACGTCGCCCTGGGCCACGGTCAGAGTGGCGGTGGCGGGGTTGAAGCCGTAGCCGCTGGCGGTCAGCTCGTGGGTGCCGACCGGCAGGACCAGGGCGTACCGGCCGTCCGGGTCGGTGACCGTGCCGACGGTGCCGGTGCGCACCTGGGCGCCCGCGACCGGGTCGCCGGTGGCGGCGTCGGTGACGGTGCCGGTGACCCGGCCGGTGTCGCCGCGCGGTGCCGCGGCTACCGCCTGGTACGCGTTGAGCCGGCCCTCGCCGAAGGTGTTGTTGTCGTCGACGGTGCCGCCGCAGGTGAGCGCCTCGACGTCGGTGGCGGTGTCGTCGAGCAGCCGTTCGGTCGCCGGGATGTTGCCCTTCAGCTCGGGCGCGGCAGACCAGATCAGCGCGACGGTGGCGGAGACGTGCGGCGCCGCCATCGAGGTGCCCTGGCCGATCCCGTAGCCGTTGCCGGGCACGCTGGACCGGACGTCGTGACCCGGCGCGGCGATGTTCGGCTTCACCGAGCCGTCGATGCTGGACACGCCCCGGCCGGAGAAGGAGGAGATGTTGTTGTTGATGTCGTAGGACCCGGCGGCGTAGGTCAGCGGGTAGTCGCCGGGGTTCTCGGTGGTGTTACAGCCCGGCCCGTCGTTGCCGGCGGAGAAGCTGGGGAAGATGCCGGCTGCCCGCCAGGCAACCACGGTCTGCTTGTACCACTCGTCGTTGCGGCCGCCGCCCCAGGAGTTGTTGACGATGTCCGGGCGCAGGTCGGGCCGGGGGTTCTGTCCGTTCAGGTCGGTCGGGGCGAGTACCCACTGGCCGGCGGCGAGCAGGGAGCCGTCGGAGCAAGTGTTGGTCTCGCAGCCCTTGGCGGCGATCCACCGGGCGCCGGGCGCCACGCCGATCTGGTTGCCGGCACCGTCGTCGCCGACCATCGTGCCCATGGTGTGCGTACCGTGGCCGTTGTTGTCGCAGGGCGCCGGGTTGGCGCAGACCTCGGCCGGGTCGAACCAGTTGTAGTTGTGGTCGACGCCGCTGCCGGTGTTGCCCCGGTAGGCGTTGCGCAGCGCCGGGTGGTCGAACTGGACGCCGCTGTCGATGTTGGCGACGACGATGTCCTCGCCGCGGTTGTCGAACTCGGACCAGACCCGGGGCGCCTCGATGTTGCTGATGTTCCACTCGACCGCATTGGTACCGGCGTCGGTGGTGGCGCGGAACGGCTTGGGTTTGACCAGCTCGTAGGTACGGCTCGGTTCGATGCTCCGCACGTCGTCCCGGGCCGCGATCGCGTCGAGCAGGGCGCGGTCACCCTCCACCCGCAACACGTTGGCGATCCAGTACGACCGGTACGTCGCGCCGCGCTTGTCCAGGTCGGCGCGGAGGTCGCGCTGGCTGCGCTCGGCGGTGGCGGTGAGCGTGCGGTAGACCGCGGTTGCCCGGTCGTCGACGTCGGCCAGCTTCGCCGCCGCGCTCAACTCGGCGCGCTCTCGCAGGTAGACAGTGAACGTGGTGCTGCCCTCGGCGGCGAGCTCGGAGAGCAGTTCGTGGCTCACCTCCGCCTCGGGGCCGGCCGCCGTGGCGACCGCGGGTTGTGCGGTGATCCCGAGCAGTACGGCGGCCGCGACAGCCACCCACCGCCAGCGTCTTGGTCGTTCGACCCAACTCCGTCCGGAACGGTCCGGCATGGTTCCTCCCCACTGTTCGGCGTCCCGAGCCGTCCTCGGGAGCCAGTTCCCCAGCTCCGGGTTGCCCGGTGCTGCCGCGCGCGTGGGTCGGACGTTCGCTTACAGACAGCGCCCCCCACTTTGGCTAGGGGTAATGCTCTTGCTCCGAGGGGTAGTGATCAATGCCCGATGTCGGCCAGTATCTAGGCAGTAACGAGGCGTATCTCGGTCAGGACTGGGTCGAATGACTTATATCGGTTAGCGTCGCTGTTGACTCGCCCGGTCAAACCCGTTTGGCTAGGGCCCGCAACCGACCGGGGGAGGAGTGGAGCCAGGTGGGAAGCGGAGAGGTCCCGCTCGTTGTGTGTGTGTCCACGGATGTCGCGGTACGGGAACGGGTGGTTCGACGACTGGATGACTTCGGCACGGTCGTGATCTGCTCAGACCTCTCCGAGTTGCGGGCGATGCTGTTTCCGATGGTCGGCAACGCGCCGGAATCCGATCCGGGGCCGGTGAGCCTCGGCGACCTCTCCGTCGACCCGGGCGGCCACCTGGTCACCTGGCGAGGCGAGCCACTCCCGTTGACCAGGCTGGAGCGGGAACTCCTGGCCCGGTTGGCCAGCCCGCCGCTCGGCGTGTGGACGTACGAGCGGCTGTTCGCCTCGGTCTGGGGCGGCGCCTACCTCGGCGACACGGCCATCCTGCACTCCGCGGTGAAGCGACTGCGGCGCAAGCTGCGCGCCGTCGAGGGCGGGCCGCAGGTGCAGACCGTACGCGGCGTCGGCTACCGGCTCGCCCCCGGACACTGACCCGCCGCCGCCCGGCCGGCCCGCCGGGTGCCCGTCGCCTGGCCGGGTGCCCGTCGCCTGGCCGGGTGCCCGCCGCCTGGCCGGGTGCCCGTCGCCTGGCCGGGTACCCGCAGCCGCCCGGCCTGCCGACTTGGAGTGTGGCCGGCTCGGTGCCGGCACCACCGGCTCGCCGTGCCACCATGGCGGACGTGCGCATCGACCCTCCGGCGCCGGCCTGGCCCGGCCAGCCGGCCCCGCCACCCCCGACCCGGCGGCGGCGCTGGCTGCTCGTCGCCCTGCTGGGCTGGGGTGCGCTGCTGCTGGTGCTCACCCTCGTCTCCGTGTACCGCGACGAACCGACCGTGCGAGAGCAGCGCACGATCGAGCAGGCCGGACCGGTGCTGCACCGGGCACTCGGCGAACTCGTCGCGGCGGCCGGCCCGGACGTCGCCGTCGAGATCACCGGCCGACCGGTACGTGACGAGTGTGAACTCACCGTCGTCCGGGACGGCGCGTCACTGGACGCGTCGGTCGTCGTACACGCGCCGGACGCGGACGTACCCGCGCTGTTGGACCGGATCGCCGACCGGCTGCCGGCGGCGTACCGGGCCCGGGTCCGGCACAGTGCCGACGGGAGCGTCCACGCGCTGCGCGCCGACGCGGGGGAGTTCGTGGCGATCGAGGGCGGCCGGGTCGGACCCGGAACGGTCGAGTTGACCGTCGGCACCGGTTGCCGCCCGGTCTCCGGCGAGCCGGACGACCGGGCCGTGCTGCCGCTGCCATCAGCCGACCCGGATCCGCTCCGGGTGCTCGGCGCGCTCGGCGCGGTCGAGCCGACCCCGGTCGAGCCGGTCTCCGCGCCCTGCCCGGGACAGGGCACCACCTGGACCGCACACGCCACCGGCCGGGGTGTGCCGGCCGGTCCGCCGGCCGCCGCGCTGCCCAGGCCGTCCGGCGCCGTCGTGGTCGCCGACACCACCGCGCGGTACGCGTACCGCAGCGGCCCGGTCAGCGTGGTCGTAGAAAGCGGCGACGGCCGGATCCGGGTCGCCGTCAGCAGCGGCTGCCCCCGGTGACGGCGCAGGACCCTAGTAGACCAGCGCCTGGGCGCCGTCCGCCGTCGCCTCCTCGACGAAGACCGCCGCCCCGGCGACGCGTACCCCGGGCAGCACGTCGGACTCGCCGATCTCCCGGCGGGCGGCACACTGGGTGCAGACGGTGACCCGGCCGCCGCTCAGGATCACGTGCAGCAGCTCGGCCAGCGGCGCGGAGTGCGGCAACTCGAACTCCTCGGCCCGGCCGGGCAACGCGAACCAGCTCGACTCACCGGTCAGCCAGAGCGACACGTCGACGCCGGAGGCGACCGCGGTGGCGGCGACGGTGAACGCCTGCGCGCAGCGTTCGGGCGAGTCTGAACCGGCGGTGGCCTTGACGACCAGGGTACGAGCCATGCCGCCAGCATAGGATCTACCCGTCATGGTTACCGAGATTGGGTTCGTCAGCCTGCTCGTCGCGGGCCTCGGCGCGCTCGCCGGTTACCTGGTGTATCTGGCAGTAAGAATCTCAAGAGGTCGCTGGTGAGTGCGAGGAGTGAGCCGGTTTTGCGAGCCCCGCAGTCACGAACGAAGGCGTGTCGGTGAGTGCGAGGAGTGAGCCGGTCTTGCGAGCCCCGCAGTCACGAACGGAAGGCGTGTCGGTGAGTGCGAGGAGTGAGCCGGTTTTGCGAGCCCCGCAGTCACGAACGGAAAGGAAGCTGTGAGCGACAACCCGATTGAGCCGCCACCCTGGCTGAACGCGCCGCCGGTCGACCCGTACCCGTACGAGGAGACGTACGACCTGCGCAAGGGGCCGGACCTGCACCCGGCGCTGCTCGGCCTGCTGCCGTACGTCGGGCTCTGGCGGGGACGGGGGCGGGGCGGGTTCCCCAGCATCGAGGACTTCGACTACGCCCAGGAGATCCGGATCACCCACGACGGGCGGCCGTTCCTCTACTACGAGTCGCGGGCCTGGATCCTGGACGAGCAGAGCCGGCCGGTCCGACCGGCCGGTCGTGAGGTCGGCTGGTGGCGGGCGGTATTCGACGACGACGGCAGGGGCACCGACGAGCTGGAGGTCATGCTCAGTACCCCGACCGGGGTGATGGAGCTCTACCTCGGCAAGGTCACCGGCACCCGGGTCGAGATCGCCACCGACGCGGTGCTGCGTACCTCGACCGCCAAGGAGGTCACCGCCGGTCACCGGCTCTTCGGCATCGTCGAGGGGGCGCTGCTCTACGCCCAGGAGATGGCCGCGGTCGGGCATCCGCTCTCCCCGCACCTCTCCGCCCGCCTGATCCGGGTCGGCGGCTGAGATGTTAGGAAGGGCCCCCCTTCCTAACGCTCGAAGCTGCTAACGCTCGAAGCCGAGCAGGTCGGCGAGGGCGGCGGTGTGCGGCGAGGGGGGCAGCGGCACTCCGTCCAGTTGGCGGACCTCGGCGAGGCCGCGTACCGACGAGGTGAACCAGACCCCGTCGGTCGCGCGCAGCTCGGCGGGGGTGACCATGCGGTGGGCGGCCGTCAAGGCCAGCTCGTGGGCCTGCCGGAGCAGCCAGTCGGCGGTCACCCCGGGCAGGATTCCGGTCCGCTCCGCCGGTACGGCGCACAGCTCGCCGCCGGTCAGCCAGACCAGGTTGGCGCTCGGCCCCTCCAGGGCGTACCCGTCGGTCGAGGTCCAGAGCACGTCGTCGACGCCGTTGGCGGCGGCCCAGCGCCGGGCGGCCTCGCTCAGCCCGTACGACGTGGTCTTCAGCCCGGCGAGCAGCCACGGCCGGCCGGCGCGGGCGTCGGCGGCGACCCCGAGCGGCAGGGTCGCGACCCGGATGCCGTCCCGTCGGGCCCGCCGGGACACCTCCGGCACCCGGGAGAGGGTGGCGTAGACGGTCGGTCCGGTGCCGCCCTCGGGCCCCCGGGTGCAGATCAGCCGCAGGGCGCCCTCGGTCTGGACCGGCCAGCCGGCGCAGGCGGTGTCGAGCAGGGCGTGCAACTCGTCGGGGTGGGGCAGCGGCAGCTCCAGCACCGCTGCCGATCGGGCCAGCCGGGCCAGGTGCTCCCGGGCCAGCCAGGGGCGGCCGGCCCGGACGTGCATCGTCTCGAAGAGCCCGTCACCCCGGAGTACGCCCCGGTCGTCGGCCCGGACCACCGGCTCGTCGGCGGGCACCACGCCCCGGCCCAGTACGGCGACGACCGGCTGCTCGCTGGACATTCCGCCGAGGGTAGCCGCCGAGGAGCCGGCCGTCGCGGCGGCGCACTATGCTTTGTCGGTGTCGGAATCGTCACTTGCGGAGATGCTGCGTTCCCGCGGACTGCGGTTGACGGCGCAGCGGCAGTTGGTCCTCGAGGCCGTCATGACACTCGGGCACGCCACCCCCGAGCAGGTGCACTCGGCGGTCCGGGAGGTCGCCGCCGGAGTGAACATCACCACGATCTACCGGACCTTGGAATTACTCGAACGCCTCGGGCTTGTTACCCATACACACCTGTCCCACGGGTCGCCGACGTACCACGCCGCGGGTGAGGACACCCACGTGCACCTGGTGTGCCGGACCTGCGGGGCGGTGGACGAGGTCGATCCGGAGATGTTCGGGCCGCTGGCCGAGAAGCTGGCGGCGGAACGAGGATTCCAGGTCGACATCGGGCACGTGGCGCTCTTCGGGGTCTGCGGACGGTGCGACTGCGAGGAGCGGCGAGAGTGACCGACCGCGAGGAGCGGGAGGGTGACCGACTGCGAGGAGCGGCGAGATGATCGACATCGCGGGTGCGGTGGCTGCCGAGGCGATCGACGAGCAGACCAGGGACCAGCCGGAGCCGGAGCACGCGGCGGCCGGGGTACGCCCGGTGGCCGCCCACTACGGCGACCCGATCCGCGAGCAGCGGCTGCTCGCCACCGACGTCGGCCTGGTCGACCGGTCTCACCGGGGGGTGGTGGCCGTCCCCGGGGCCGAGCGGACGAGCTGGCTGCACACCCTGACCAGCCAGCATCTCGGCTCGCTCGCCGCCGGGCAGGGCACCGAGCTGCTGGTCCTCTCCCCGCACGGGCACGTCGAGCAGCACGCCATGGTCGCCGAGGACGGCGAGACCACCTGGCTGGACACCGAGCCGGGCGACACCGGCGGCCTGCTGGGCTACCTGGAGAAGATGCGCTTCTTCACCCCGGTCGATCCCCGGGACGCCACCGCCGACTGGGCACTGCTCTCGCTGGTCGGCCCGCGCGCCACCGAGGCGGTCGGCACGCTCGGCGTCACCGGGCTGGCCGAACCGGATCTGCTCGGGGTGCCGGGCCCGAAGTTCGCCGCCGGCTCCGTGCCGCCCCGGCCGACCATCGTGTACGACGTGCGCGCGCTGCCCGGTGGCGGCTGGGCGCGCCGGGTCCGGCTCGGGGTCGACCTGCTGGTGCCCCGGGCGAGCATGTCGGAGGTGGTCGGCACGCTGACCGCCGCCGGCACACCGGTCGCCGGGGTGTGGGCGTACGAGGCGGTGCGAGTGGCGCAGCGGCTGCCCCGGGTCGGTTTCGAGACCGACCACCGGACGATCCCGGCCGAGGTGGGGCTGATGGCTCCGGCCGTACACCTGGACAAGGGCTGTTACCGGGGGCAGGAGACGGTGGCCCGGGTGCACAATCTCGGCCGTCCGCCGCGCCGGCTGGTGCTGCTGCACCTCGACGGGGTGACCACCGACCAGCTTCCGGCGGTCGGCGCCCCGGTGACCGTCGACGGGCGCACGGTCGGCTTCGTCGGTACGGCGGTCCGGCACCACGAACTGGGCCCGGTCGCGCTGGCGGTGCTGAAGCGGTCGGTACCGGACGACGCGGCGCTGCTGGTCGAGGGCCAGGCCGCCGCGATCGACCCGGAGTAGCCGCCGGGCAGCGAGCGCTGCTGGCGGTCCGCCGGCCGAGGCGCTGGCCTGGTGGCGGTCCGCCGGCCGGGGCGCTGGTGGCGGTCCCCGGGCGGGGCCTCGTAGGATCCCGGCATGACGGGCACCTTGATCACGGTGGCGCCGACCGGGGCCGAGTCGGCGAAGGCGGAGGTGCCGGCGCTGCCGGTCACCCTCGACGAGTTGGTGGTCACCGCGAAGGAGTGCGAGGCGCTCGGCGCCGCGGTGATCCACGTCCACATCCGGGACGACGATGCCCGGCCCACCCTCGATCCGGGCCGGCTGCGGGAGACCGTGGCCGCGCTGCGGGAGAGCAGCGACCTGATCGTGCAGCTCTCCACCGGAGGCGCGGTGATCGATCCGGAGGCGGACCGGCTGGCCGTGCTCGACGCCGACCCGGAGATGGCCTCCTGCACCATGGGTACGGTCAACTTCGGCGACGACGTCTTCCTCAACCGCTGGCAGTTCATCGTCGAGCTGCACACCCGGATGCAGGACCGGGGCGTCGTGCCAGAGTACGAGATCTTCGACCTCGGTCACCTGGCCGCGCTGCGCCGGCTGCTCGACCGGTACGGACTGCCGGCTGGCGGGCACGTGCACGTCGACTTCGTGATGGGGGTGCCCGGCGGCATGCCGGGCAGCACCGAGGCGCTGGTCGCCTGTGCCCAGGCGCTGCGCGACCTACCGGACGGGACGACGTTCTCGGCGACCGGCATCGGCCGGAGCACCATCCCGGTGATGCTCGCCTCGGTGTCGGCCGGCGGGCACCTGCGGGTCGGCATGGAGGACACGATCACGTACGCCAAGGGGCGCCCGGTGGAGTCCAACATGCAACTGGTGGCTCGGGCGGTCGGGCTGGCCCAGCTCGCCCAGCGCCCGCCGCTGAACCCGGCACAGGCGCGGGAGCTGTTGGGACTCGCGGCACAGCGCTGAGGGGTGCCGGCGCGGCGGGTTCGTCCAGTGGGTACCGTCCGCGATCATGGGCGAGATCTACGGCGGCGGCGTACCGCTGGTGGAGGCGGTCCGGTCGGGCTTCGTGGAGTCCGTGCACCGGGGTTCGGTGGTGGTGCTGGACGCGTCCGGCGCGGTACTGGCCGAGGCCGGTGACGTCCGCGCACCGGTCTTCCCCCGGTCGTCCAACAAGCCGTTGCAGGCGGTCGGGATGCTCCGGGCCGGGCTGCCGCTGACCGGTGCCGACCTGGCCGTCGCCTGCGCCAGTCACCACGGCGAGGACTCGCACGTGGACCGGGTCGGTGCGCTGCTGCGGCGGACCGGGTTGGACGTCTCGGCGCTGCGCTGCCCGCCGGATCTGCCGCTGTCGGAGCCGGCCCGGGCCGCCGTGTTGCGGGCCGGCGGTGGACCGTCCCGGCTCCGGATGAACTGCTCCGGCAAGCATGTCGGGATGCTGCTCGCCTGTCAGGCAGCCGGTTGGCCGGTCGCGGAGTACTGGCTTCCCGAGCACCCGCTCCAGCAGGGGATCGCCGCCGCGGTCGAGGAGTTCACCGGCGAGCCGGTGGCGGCGGTCGGGATCGACGGCTGTGGTGCGCCGCTGCTCGCCGTCTCGCTGACCGGACTCGCCCGGGCGTACCTGCGGCTGGTCTCGGCCGCGCAGGGCTCGGCGGCCCGGACGGTTGCCGACGCGATGCGGGGGTACCCGGAGATGGTCGCCGGCACCGACGTCGAGGCGTACGACACCCGGCTGATGACCGGGATTCCGGGGCTGCTCGCCAAGAGCGGTGCGGAGGGGGTGGTCGCGGTGGCGGTGCCCGGGGTCGGTGCGGTGGCGGTCAAGATCGACGACGGTGCGGCGCGCGGCCGGATGCCGGTGCTGGTCTCGGCGTTGCGCCGGCTGTCGGTGGCCGCCCCGATCCTCGACGAGCTGGCCGAGGCGCCGCTGTACGGCGGCGGCGAGGTGGTCGGCACGGTACGCGCCCGATGGTGACCTGACCGGGTGAGACGCCGGTAACTATTGCTAGCTTTCGCAAGCGTTTTGCTTGCAGGAGCAAGCGCGGCTCGCTACCGTCGAGACATGGCCAATCCGAAGGACCTTCCACGCGACATCGGCGGGTTCATCCGTGACCTGCGCCGCAACGCCAAGATCTCCCTGCGCCAGCTGGCCGAGCAGGCCGGGGTGAGCAACCCCTACCTGAGCCAGATCGAGCGTGGGCTGCGCAAGCCGAGCGCCGAGGTGCTCCAGCAGTTGGCCAGCGCACTACGGGTCTCCACGCCGGCGATGTACCTGCGGGCCGGGCTGCTCGACGACCGCGAGGGCCAGGGCGTGCTCGCCGCCATCGCGGCCGACCCGGACCTGACGATGCCGCAGAAGCAGTCGCTGAGCCAGATCTACGAGACCTTCCGCCGGGAGAACCTCCGGCACGCGGACGTACCGACCGAACCCGCCAGCACCGACACCCCGGGCACCGACACCCCGGGCACCGCCAGCACGTCAGGCACCGCCGACCAGGATCCGGCCGAGGCCGTACTCGAATCGGTGGCGGTGACCGAGGCGGGCGCCGCTGCCGCCCCACCGACCGAACCGCGGCCCGGCGCGAGGACCGCGCCGCCGGCCGCGACCACGAAGAAGACCGCCCGGAAGGCGGTCAAGAAGGCCACGCCGTCGACTCCGACGGTCGTCTCGGCCTCTGACGAGGAGGAACAGTCATGACCCAGCCCCGAACCGCCCGGATCCCCGCCCCGCTCTACGCGGTGGCCGGTGCCGGCGATCTCGCGTATCAGCAGCTGCGCCGGTTGCCCGCCGTGGTCAGCGGGCTCGGTGACGAGGTGACCCGCACCGAGCTGCGGGAGAAGGCCGTGACGACCACCGCCGAGCTGCGGGAGAAGGCGATCGCGACCACCGCCGAGCTGCGCCAGAAGGCCGCGCTGACCCTGCGCAACGCCAAGCCCGGCGCGACGAACCTGCGGCACCGGGCCGCGAACGGCGAACTGGACCGGCTGCGGGAGGCGACCATCCGCAACGCGGCGGTGGTGGTGGCCGGTGCCCAGGCCGCGCAGGAGCGGGCGATCGCCGTCTACGGCGACCTCGTCGCCCGGGGTGAGCGGGTGGTCGGCTCCGGTGTGGTGCAGGCCGCCGACACCGTCAACGCGGACATGACCGCCACCGGGACTCCGGCGGTGACCGCCGCCGGGCAGCCGGCGCTGAGCAGCACCCCGGCCGAGGTCGTCGAGCAGGTCAAGGAGCCCGCCGCGGCGGCCGACGCGACCGGCGCCGCCGAGGCCGGAGCGACCGGGACGGCCGAGGGCGACGGGACCGGTGCCGCCGGGGCCGGGACGGCCGGGGCGAAGGCGGCCCCGGCGGTGAAGCGCCGCCAGGCGGCGAAGTCGACCCGCCCGGCCACCAGGCGAACCCGCCCGGCGGCCGACAAGTAGCCGGCGGGCAACGGCCGAGCAGCCGGCGGTCGAGCAGTCGGCGAGCAACGGTCGAGTAGCGGCCGGTGACCCGGGTGGGTGCGCCAAGTGGCACCCACCCGGGGTCACCGGCATAAGCTTGCCGCCATGGGCACAGCCGCGCCGCTCTTCTTCGACGACGTCGTCCTCATCATCAACCTGGTGCTGATCGTCTTCGCCCTCGTGATCCAGGGCGTCGCACTCGTGCACTGCATCACCCAGCGCTCGGACGCCTTTCCGGCGATCGGCACCCTTCCCAAGGGCGCCTGGGTCGCCATCCTGGCCGTCTGCCTGGTACTCACCCTGCTGCTCTACCGGCCGCTCAACCTCTTCGCGCTGATCGGCATCGCGGCAGCGTTGATCTATCTGCTCGACGTCCGGGTCGGACTGCGCGACCTGACCGACGGCAAAGGCTTCTGGTGAGGGATTTCCGCTGGCCACCGCCGCCCGACGGCGGGCCACGGACGTACGGCCCGGGGCCGACCGCGCCGCGCAGCGGCCGGCCGGCGCTGCCCGACCCGGAGACCGAGCTGGTCGCCACCCCGCACGGCGTACGGCTGGAGCGGCTGGTGACCGGCGACGGTGAACCGGTCACCGTCTTCGCACACGGACTCGGCACCGGCATCTCCACCACCCGCCCGCTGGGCAGCGCGGTCAACGGTCGCAAGATCTTTTTCCAGTTCCGTGGTCACGGCCGCTCCGACGCTCCGGAGGGCGAGTGGAGCTACGCCGACCTGGCCCGTGACCTGCGGGCGATCGCCGATCTCGGTGGCGCCCGCCGGGCGCTCGGGATCAGCCTCGGCGCGGGCGCGCTCTGCCGGCTCCTCTGGGAGAGTCCGGCCCGCTTCGAACGGGCGGTCTTCGTGCTGCCGGCCGTACTCGACGAACCGCGCCCGGAGGTGGCCCGGCGGCGGCTCTCCGAACTGCTCAGCGCGGTACGCAGCGGCGACGCCGCCGAGGTGGCCGAGGCGGTCGCCTTCGAGGTGCCAGCGGCGATCCGGAACACCCCGGCCGGCTGGGCCTACCTGCGGCAGCGGGTCGACCAGTTGACCCGGGACGGTCTCGCCACCGGGCTGGCCAGCCTGGCCGGTCAGGTCGCCGTCCGGCAGCGTTCGGCCCTGGCAGCGGTCACCGCCCGTACCCTGGTGATCGGCTGTGCCGGCGACGACCTGCATCCGGTCGCGGTCGCCGAGCAGCTCGCCGAGGCGCTGCCGGCGGCGACGCTGCACGTCTACGACCGGCCCGGCCTGCTCTGGACGCACCGCGCCGACCTGCGCGAACGGATTTCCGGCTTCCTCAACTGACCGGTCGCCGGCGCCCACCGGTGCCACCGGGACCGGGCCGGCCGGGGTAACGTGGCGAGCCATGGGCGTTTCCCAGCATGGCCGGACGCACCGGCTCGACCTCGCCGACCCGACCCTGCGAGAGTGGGAGTGCACGGTGCTCTCCGCCGATCCCGAGCAGGGGATCGTGCTGGACCGGTCGGCCTTCTATCCCGGCGGCGGCGGCCAGCCACCGGACCACGGGGTGCTGCTCTGGCAGGGCGTGCAGACCCGGATCGTCGGCACCCGCAAGGGCGACGACCTCTACCTGATCCCCGCCGAGGGTGACCCGTTGCCGCCGGTCGGCACGGCGGTGACCGGCGCGGTGGAGGACACACGACGCAGCCTGCTGATGCGCACCCACTCCGGGCTGCACGTGCTCTGCGGCGTGGTGTTCCGGGACTTCGGTGCCCTGGTCACCGGCGGCAACATGGAGCCGGGCGAGGCCCGGATGGACTTCAACCTGCCCGAGGTGCCGACCGACTTCAAGGCCCGGCTGGAGGAACTGGTCAACACCGAGGTCACCGCCGACCGGGCGGTGGCGGTGAAGGTACTGCCCCGGGACGAGGCGCTGGCCCTGCCGGACATCATCCGCACCCAGTCCAACCTGATCCCCGCCGACGAGCAGGAGATCCGGATCGTCGACATCGTCGGGCTGGACGTGCAGGCCGACGGTGGTACCCACGTCGCCTCGACCGCCCAGATCGGCAAGGTCCAGGTGGTCAAGGTGGAGAGCAAGGGCCGGGCCAACCGGCGGGTGCGGGTCCGGCTCGTCAACTGAGCTCCCGGGTTCCCTCGTCAACTGAGCTCCCGGGTTCCGGAGAAATCCGGACGCGAGTTGTCAGAATTCGCTGCCAGGGTCATGGTCATGACAGCAGAACTGACTGGAAAGGTCGCGCTCGTCGCCGGGGCGACCCGGGGTGCGGGGCGGCAGATCGCCGTGCAGCTCGGCGCGGCCGGCGCCACCGTCTACGCCACCGGGCGGAGCACCCGGGAGAAACGCTCGGAGGTGGACCGGCCGGAGACCATCGAGGAGACCGCCGAACTGGTCACCGCGGCCGGCGGCGTCGGGATCGCGGTACAGGTCGACCACCTCGTCCCCGACCAGGTACGCGCCCTGGTCGAGCGGATCGACCGGGAACATGGCCGGCTGGACGTACTCGTCAACGACATCTGGGGGGCGGACCGGCTGATCGGCTGGTACAAGCCGATCTGGGAGCAGGACCTGGACGACGGCTTCCGCACGCTGCGGCTCGCCGTCGAGACGCACATGATCACCAGCCACTTCGCGCTGCCGCTGCTGATCCGCAACCCGGGGGGCCTGGTGGTGGAGGTCGGCGACGGCACCAGGGAGTACAACGACCAGAACTACCGGCTGTCGGCCTTCTTCGACCTGGCGAAGACCGCGGTGAACCGGCTCGGCTACATCTGGGCACACGAGTTGAAGGAGTACGGCGGCACGGCGGTCGCGCTCACCCCGGGCTGGCTGCGGTCGGAGTTCATGCTCGACGAGTTCGGCGTCACCGAGGAGAACTGGCGGGACGCGATCGAGAAGCAGCCGCACTTCGTCATCTCGGAGAGTCCGGCCTTCGTCGGCCGGGCGGTCGCCGCGCTCGCCGCCGACCCGGAGAAGGCCCGCTGGTCCGGGCAGTCCCTCTCCAGCGGCCAACTCGCCAGGGTGTACGGCTTCACCGACCTGGACGGCAGCCAGCCGGACGCCTGGCGTTACATGGCGGAGGTGGAGGCCACCGGCAAGCCCGCCGACGCGACCGGCTACCGCTGAACCGTGAGATGCAAGGAGGGCCGGCCCCTTGTTGTCGCCTTCTGTTGTAGCGGGGGCCCTTCCTGACCGCTTACGCGTAGAGCCCGGCCAGTCGCCGTGCCGCCGAGCGGAGCCGGTCCCGTAGCTCCGGCGGCTCCAGCACCTCCACCTCCGGGCCGAGGCTGAGCAGTTGGCCGTACGCGACGTCGGGGGACTCGACCGGCAGCCGGGTCACCACCCAACCGTGCTCGTCGGGCTCCCCGGCGTTCGCCTCGGCCTCCCGTACGGCGGGCGGCTCGGTGACGTAGCGCAGGGCGTACCGGCCGGCGGGGCTGAGCCGGACCGTGATCTCGTCCCGCAACATCTCCCGGACGAACCGTTCCGCCTGGGCGGCCCAGTAGCCGGCCAGCTCGAACGAGTCGTCCCGGCTGAACGTCTCCGCGCCGACGGTCACCTCGGTCATCCGGTCCACCCGGTAGGTGCGGTGCCCCGGTCCGACCCGGGCCACGAGGTACCACGCGCCGCCCTTGCACACCAGCCCGTACGGCTCGACGGTCCGGGTCACCTCCCGGTCGCGGCGCCGGTAGCGGAACTCGACCGTCCGGTCCTGCCACACCGCTTCGGCCAGTTCGCTGAGCCAGGCCGGCGGATCCGCCGTCCGGAACCACCCCGGTACGTCGAGGTGGAACCGCCGCTCCACCCGGGTCGACGCGTCCCGCAGCCCGCTCGGCAGCGCGGCGAGCACCTTCAGTTGGGCGGTCGTCACCACGTCGGCCAGTCCCATCTCGCTGGCCGGTCCGGGCAGCCCGGAGAGGAAGAGCGCGTCCGCCTCGGTCCGGCTCAGTCCGGTCAGCCGGGTCCGGTAGCCGCCGAGCAACCGGTAGCCGCCGGCCCGGCCCCGGTCGGCGTAGACCGGGATGCCGGCCGCGTTCAGCGCCAGGATGTCCCGGTAGATGGTCCGTTCCGAGACCTCCAGCTCCCGGGCCAGCTCGGCACCGGTCATCGACTCGCGGTTCTGCAGGAGCAGGACCAGGGAGATCAGCCGAGCGGCGCGCACGCATCCATCCTGCCCGGCGGCGCCGACGCCGTCTCGACCGGCGGTGGTGACGCGTTCCCGGGCGACGGTGGTGACGGATTCCCGGGCGGCGGCGACGCGTTCGCGGGCGACGCGGTGCCGTGCCGGCGGTCGGGGCGGCCGATAGGCTTTCCGGTCGTGCAGACCCCCACCCCCGCCGCGCCGCGTCCCCGCCGCGCCGGCTCGTTCCTCTCCGCGTTCGGCTCCGGGGTCGGGCTGCTGTTCCGAGGGCTCGCGGTCTACGGCCGCAACCCGGGGCTGGTGCTGCTCGGCATCGTGCCGGCGGTGATCTCCGGCGCGCTCTACCTGGCCGGTCTCGGCACGCTGATCTACTTCTCCGACGAGCTCGCCGCGCTGATCACCCCGTTCGCCGACGACTGGTCGGACGGCTCGCGCCGGGCCCTGCGGCTGGTCGCCGGGCTCGCCCTGCTCGGCCTGGGCGGCCTGCTCGGGGTCCTCACCTTCACCGCCATCACGCTGGTGATCGGTGACCCGTTCTACGAGAAGATCTCTATCCGGGTGGAGGAGCGCTACGGCGGGGTGCCGGACGAGGTCGAGCTGCCGTTCTGGCGTTCGCTGCGGCGCAGCATCGCCGACGCTGCGCGGCTGCTCGGCCGGTCGGTGCTGTTCGGCGTACCGCTCTTCGTCGCCGGGTTCGTGCCGGTCGTCGGGCAGTTCGTCGTACCCGTGATCGCCGCGATGGTCGCCGGCTGGTTCCTCGCGATGGGCCTGGTCGGAGTGCCGTTCCAGCGGCGCGGGCTCCGGCTGCCGGAGCGGCAGCGGGCGCTGCGGGCGAACCGGCCGCTGACCCTGGGCTTCGGGGTGGCGGTCTTCCTCTGCTTCCTGATCCCGCTCGGTGCGGTGCTGCTCACCCCGGCAGCGGTCGCCGGGGCCACCCTGCTGGCCCGCCGCGCGCTCGGCGAGTCCGTCGACCACCGCGACCGGGCCGACGCGACCGCCCCCGAGTCGGTCTGACGCGGGTCGAACGGTCGAGGGCGACATGACCAGTTCGCCTGATCGCCGCTTCGCCTGACTGCCGCTTCGGCTGATCGCCGCCGCAACTGGTGCCGCTTCGGCTGATCGCCGCCGCCGGCAGGGCGGCTCAGGCGGAGGCGCGTAGCACGAGTTCGGTGGGGAGCAGGACGACCGGCTCGATCCGGTCACCGGCGGCGAGTCGCAGCAGTTGGCGGGTCATCGTGCGGCCGAGATCCTGGATCGGCTGCCGTACGGTGCTCAACGGCGGGTCGGTGTAGCCGGCCAGCTCGATGTCGTCGAAGCCGAGCACCGCCACGTCCTCCGGGACCCGGCGCCCCGCCTCACGCAGCGTACGCAGCGCGCCGTGCGCCATCAGGTCGGAGGCGACGAAAACCGCGTCCAGGGTCGGGTCCCGGGTCAGGAGTTGCCGCATCGCGACCGCCCCGGACTCCCGGGTGAAGTCGCCGAACGCCTCGACCGGGCGCCGGCCGGCGTCCCGGAGTTCGGCCCGGTAGCCGGCGAGCCGGTCGATCCCGGCCACCATGTCCTGCGGGCCGGCGATGGTGGCGATCCGCTGCCGGCCGGACCTGAGCAGGTGCCGGACCGCGCCGCGTACCCCGGCGACGTGGTCGACGTCGACGTACGGCACCGCGACGGGGGGCTGGCCGAGCGGACGCCCGCTGCACACCACCGGCAGTCCCGCCTGGGCCAGCGCCCCGGGCAGCGGGTCGGCGCCGTGCAGGGAGGCGAAGAGTACGCCGTCGACGTGCCCGCCCATCGCGTAGCGCTCGACCCGCTCGTGGCTGGCCGCCGACTCGGCCAGGGTCAGCACGAGCTGCTTGCCAGCGGCCTCCAGCTCCCGGCTGACCCCGAGGATGATCCCGGGGAAGACCTGGTCGTCGGAGAAGACCCGGGTGGACGCCTCCGGCAGGACCAGCGCCACCGAGTCGGTCTGCTGGGTGACCAGGCTGCGGGCCGCGAGGTTCGGCACGTAGCCCAGCTCCCGCACCGCCCGCCGGACCGCCTGTTGGATCGGCTCGGCGACCGTGGTCGAACCGTTCACCACCCGGGACACGGTGGCCCGGGACACACCGGCCCGTTGCGCCACCGCCTCCAGCGTGGGCCGCGCGCGGGTCACCGCCATCTCCGCTCCTCAGCTCAGCCGCCGGGGAAATGGTTCCACGCGCGCCTGAAGGTCAACAACCCGTCGGGCGGGTGCCGGACCGGCTCCGGTCAGCCGACGCGCAACCCCGGAAGCAGCCCGGCGTCGCCGGCCACGTCGAGGGCGTCGAAACCGAGCCGCCCCCAGAGGGCCAGCAGCAGGTCGCTGGCCGTGCCCGAGATCTGCGCCCGGGCGTGGTGGTCGTCGCTGTCCAGGATCGTGTCGGTGTCCAGCAGGGCGACGCCGGCACCGCGCAGCCGCAGGTACCACTCCTGCCCGGCGTCGGTCGCGACCAGGTGGACCACCCCGTGGAACTGCTGGTCGGCGGCGCGCCGGCCGGCCGGCAGATGGGTGTCGAGCACCTCGCCGACCCCGTCGGCCGCAAGCTTGGCCTCGATCGGCTCCCCGGCGGCGACCGCCATCTGCGCGTCCCAGCGGTGCACCGCGGTCTCGTGCGCCATCCGGCGGTGCCAGAACCCGGCCTTCTTCGGCTGGGGCGCGTAGTTCCAGGCCGGCGCCTCCGGGTCGACCCGGTCCAGCACGTCCATGAGCTGGTCGAACTCCTGCCGCCACCACTCCACGGCCGCCGTCCCGGTCGGCAGGCCGTCCGGGACCGTGAGCGGGTCGGCCCGCTCGGTGCTGCCCCGGCTCACGATGCTCCGGGCCCGGGCGTAGACCGACCCGAGGTGGTGCACCAGATCGGTCATGGTCCACTCGGGACAGGACGGCACCCGGATGTCGAGCGGAGCCTCGGCGACCGTGGCACCGAAGGTCGGCCCCTCGGCGCGGAGCGCCCCGAGCCAGAAGTCCTTGGTGCCGTGCAGTCTGGTCATGTCGATCCTCCCGTGCCCCGGGCCGCCACCGGTCGGCCCGTCTCTCAGCCTAGGGTGAATGCTGTGCCAGACGTTAACGCCCGCCCGATAACCGCCGCCGACTCCGCCGATCCCGCGCGACTGGCCGGTTATACGACGCTGCGGCTCGGCGGCGCACCCCGGCGCCTGGTCACCGCCACCCGAACGGATGACATTCCGGAGAAACTGCGTGCCGCCGACCTGCGGGACGAGCCGGTCCTGGTGCTGGCCGGCGGCAGCAACGTGGTGGTCGCGGACGAGGGTTATCCGGGCACGGTGCTGCTGGTCCGGTCCCGCGGCTTCGAGCTGGTCGCCGAGGACGAGGTGTCGGTGACCATCCGGGTGGCGGCCGGCGAGCCGTGGGACGACCTGGTGGCGGCCACCGTCGAGGCCGGCTGGTCGGGGGTGGAGTGCCTCTCCGGCATTCCCGGGTCGGCCGGCGCGACCCCGATCCAGAACGTCGGGGCGTACGGGCAGGAGGTCGCGGAGACGGTCACCGGGGTGGAGGTGTACGACCGGCTGACCGGCGAGCTGACCCGGATGAGCGCTGCCGGGTGCGGCTTCGGCTACCGGTCCAGCGTCTTCAAGTACAACGACCGGTGGACGGTGCTCACCGTCGACTTCCGGCTGTTCCGCTCGACGCTCTCCGCTCCGGTGCGCTATGCCGAGCTGGCCCGGGCGCTCGGGGTGGAGGTCGGCGACCGGGTGCCGCTGGGTGACGCCCGGGCCGCCGTACGCGCGCTGCGTGCCGGCAAGGGCATGGTGCTGGATCCGGCCGACCCGGACACCCGCTCGGTCGGGTCGTTCTTCACCAACCCGGTGCTGGACGCCGGGGCGTACCAGGCGCTGCGGGAGCGGGCCGCCGGACTCGGCGAGCCACCGGCCTGGCCCGGCGCGGGGGACACGGTGAAGGTCAGCGCCGCCTGGTTGATCGACAAGGCCGGTTATCCGAAGGGTTACCAGGGGCCGGGCGGGGTGGCCATCTCCTCGAAGCACACCCTGGCGCTGACCAACCGGGACGGTGGCTCGACCGGTGCCCTGTTGACGCTGGCCCGGGAGATCCGCGACGGGGTGCACGACCGGTTCGGCGCCACCCTGCATCCGGAGCCGGTGCTGGTCAACTGCGCCCTCTGAGGGTCGAAGCCGGGTCTTCCACCCTCGCTCGTACCCGGATAGGGCGGGGCGCCGCCCCTGATCCTTGCAAAGCAAGGTACCCTGTGCCGCATGGTTATCGTCATCGTCGATGTCGGGCGCCGCTGATGGCGGCGGCCAGACCCGAGGCGCTGCCCGGCCAACTCCGCCGCGGAACGCTCGAATACTGCGTGCTCGCGCTGCTCCGGCCCGGCGAGCGCTACGCCCTCGACCTGGTCCGCGAACTGGGCGCGGTCGACGGCATGGTGACGAGCGAGGGCACCATCTACCCCCTGCTGTCGCGGCTGCGCCGGGACGGTCTGGTGGAAACCGCCTGGCACGAGTCGCCGAGCGGGCCGCCCCGCCGCTACTACCAGCTCACCGCCACCGGGCGGGACCGGCTCGACCAGTTCGTCGGTGAGTGGATCCGGTTCCGTGACGCGGTGGATCTGCTCGTCATCCCCAAGGAGATCCCGTGAAGCCGACCACCCCCGACGCGCTCGTCGAGCGCTACCTGCGCCAGTTGCGCGCCGAACTCGCCCCGCTGCCCGCCGACCGCCGGCAGGAGGTGCTCGACCAGATCGGCGAGCACATCGCCGTACGCCGGGCGGAGCCGGACGGGCAGACCGTGGCCGAGGTGCGCGCGATGCTCGACCGGCTCGGTGATCCGGTGACCCTCGGCGCGGACGCCCGGGAGCGGTTCGGGGTGCCGCCCCGGCGCCGCGGCCCGGTGGAGACGCTGGTACTGGCCTGCGCCGCGACCGGCCCCTTCCTGGTGCTGGTCCCGGCCGTGCTGGTGCCGTTCGGCACCGTCCGGCCCTGGCACGTCGTTCCGGTGGCCGTTGCGGCGCTGCTCTGGCTCTCCCGGCTGTGGCCGGTTCGGGACAAGCTCGTCGGCACCGCCCTGCTGCTCGGCTGTGCGGCCGTTTTCGTCCTGCTCGACCTGCTCGGCTTCCAGGACACCGGCCTCGGTTCGCTGGCCCTGCTGTTCGTGGCGCTCTTCCTGCCCTTCGGCGCCGCCACCTGTTACCTGGCGATCCGGATGTCCCGGCTCACCACCGCCGCGCCGGCCCGGCTCGGCGCCCGGTAGCCGTTCCGGTGGTCGGACTGGCCCGGCCGCGTCCCGGGCGCGGCCAGGGTCAGCGCCGTGTTGCCGGCGGGGTGTCACCGGGTGGCGCCACCGCCGACCACGCCACGGTGACCTCGCCGAGCCGCCACCTGGCCGGTCGGTCCAGTACGGGCCAGCCGGCGGCGCGGACCGCCTCGACCGCACGCCGCCAACGCTGCCGGGGCCCGAACGTGGCGTACGGGGCCGCCTCCCGCCAGCCCTGCTCCAGCGCCTGGATCAGCGCGTGCACGCCGGTTCCCGGGACGTTGTGGTGGATCAGCGCCTTGGGCAGCCGCTCGGCCAGTGTGGCCGGACTGTCGAGCGTGGAGAGACGAGCGGCCAGGGTCAGCGACCGGGGGCCGGTGGCGTCGACGAGGAGCCAGCCGGCCAGCCGGCCCAACTCGTCACAGGTCCCCTCGACCAGCACTCCGCCCGGTTGCAGTGCCCCGGTCATGGCCCGCCAGGCCGGTACGACCTCCGGCTCGGCGTACTGCCGCAGCACGTTGAACGCCCGGACCAGCACCGGGCGCAGCCCGGCCAGCTCGAAGCCACCCCGGCCGAAGGTCAGCCCCGGCGGGTCGGCGGCGGGCGCGGCAGCGGCCACCCGTACCGGATCGATCTCCAGCCCGACCACCCGGACGTCCGGCCGGACGGCGGCGGCCAGCCGGGCCCGCAGCTCGACCACGGTGACCGGGCTGGCACCGTAGCCGAGGTCCACCACCAGCGGATCGCCGGCGTCCCGAAGCAGGTCGGCACAGGTCGACGCGATCCAGTTGTCCACCCGGCGCAGCCGGTTGGGGTTGGTGGTGCCCCGGGTCACCGCACCGACCGGGCGGGCCGTCCCACCGCCACCCGCGCCGTCCGACGGTCCGCCCCGCCACCCGGTTGGCGACCCCCGCCGAGCGGGTCGCCCGGAAGCAGTGGTCCCGTGGTCGCCGGCGGTGGGATCCGACCGCCGCGGCGGCACCCGGCTCACCTGCCGGGGTCGGTCCCGACCCGGTGCACCTTGTGCTGGGCCGCCTGGGCCAGCGGGCGGACCACCAGCCGGTCCACGTTGACGTGATGTGGCCGGGTGACGCACCAGGCGACGCAGTCGGCCACGTCGTCGGCGACCAGCGGCTCGGCCACCCCGGCGTAGACCGCCGCCGCCCGCTCGGCGTCGCCGCCGAAGCGGACCAGCCCGAACTCCTCGGTCCTGACCATTCCCGGGTCGATCTCGACGACCCGGACCGGCCGTCCACAGAGCTCCAGCCGCAGCGTCTCGGCCAGCGCGGTCTGGGCGTGCTTCGCCGCCGTGTAACCGCCACCGCCCTCGTAGACGATCAGACCGGCGGTGGAACTGAGCACCACCACCGTGCCGGCGCCGGAGGCATCCAGCGCGGGCAGCAGCGCCTGGGTGACCCGGAGCGTGCCGAGCACGTTCACGTCGTACATCCACTGCCAGTCGGCGATCCTGCCTGACTCGACCGGGTCCAGCCCACGCGCGCCACCGGCGATGTTGACCAGTACGGTGACCGGCCCGTCCAGCCGTCCGGCGGCGGCGGCCAGCTCCGCCACCGATTCATCCGAGGTGACGTCGCAGGTCTGCGCGGTGGCCGTGCCGCCGGCCCGGCGGATCTGGTCGACCAGCGCGTCCAGCCGGTCGGCCCGGCGGGCGGCGGCGAGCACGTCGAAGCCCTCGGCGGCCAGCCGGCGGGCCGTCGCGGCGCCGATTCCGCTGGACGCCCCGGTGACGATCGCGACAGGAGTCATCGGGACATTCTGGCCCAAGCCGGTGCCGAGGCCGCGACCTGGGCCCGAATGAGGTCGGTCACCTCCTCGACCACCCGGACGATTGCGGGTGCCCCGATCGGGAAGATGACACCCAACACGGTGGTTGCTCTGTGATGTGACCCGGTCGTGCGGGACGGCGTAACACGGTGACAGAAGGAGCGGGCGTGGCGGAACTGCACACCGGGGTGGCCCGGCAACGAGGTGCCCGGCCGTGGCCGACGCCACGACGGATCGCGACCATCTCCGTGCACACCTCACCGCTGCACCAACCGGGCACCGGTGACGCCGGTGGGATGAACGTCTACATCGTCGAGGTCTCCCGGCGGCTGGCCGAGGCCGGCGTCGAGGTCGAGATCTTCACCCGAGCCACCTCCAGCGACCTGCCGGCGGTGGTCGAGATGGCCCCGGGCGTGACGGTCCGGCACGTCACCTCCGGCCCGTTCGAGGGACTGGCCAAGGAGGAACTGCCCGGCCAGCTCTGCGCGTTCACCGCCGGCGTACTCCGGGCCGAGGCGGCTCGCCCGCCCGGCTTCTACGACCTCATCCACTCGCACTACTGGCTCTCCGGCCAGGTGGGCTGGCTGGCCAAGGAGCGCTGGGGGGTACCCCTGGTGCACACCGCGCACACCCTGGCCAAGGTGAAGAACGCCCGGCTCGCCGAGGGGGACCGGCCCGAGCCGAAGGCGCGGGTGATCGGCGAGGAGCAGGTGGTCGCCGAGGCCGACCGGCTGGTGGCGAACACCACGGTCGAGGCCCGGGACCTGATCTCCCGGTACGCCGCGGACCCGGAACGGGTCGAGGTGGTACGCCCCGGGGTCGACCTGGACCGCTTCACCCCGTCACCGCCCGGCCGGGAGGAGGCCGCCCGGCTCGCCGCGCGGCGCCGGCTGGGCCTGCCGGAACGGGGCGCCATCGTGGCCTTCGTCGGCCGTATCCAGCCGTTGAAGGCACCGGACGTGCTGCTGCACGCGCTGGCCGAGCTGCGGAACCGGCAGCCGGGAATCGCCGGGACGGCCACCGTGGTGATCGCGGGCGGACCGAGCGGCAGCGGACTGGACCAGCCCACCTCGCTGATCGAGCTGGCCGGCAAGCTCGACGTCGCCGACGCGGTGCGGTTCCTGCCACCGCAGACCGGTGACGACCTGCCGGCGCTCTACCGGGCCGCCGACCTGGTGGCGGTGCCGTCGCACAACGAGTCGTTCGGCCTGGTCGCCCTGGAGGCGCAGGCCTGCGGTACCCCGGTGGTCGCCGCCGCGGTCGGCGGGCTGGTCACCGCCGTCCGGGACGGCGGCAGTGGCGTACTCGTCGACGGGCACCACCCGCACGACTGGGCGAGGGTGCTCGGCGGCCTGCTGGTCGCGCCACGGCTGCGGGCCGAGTTGTCCCGGGGTGCGGTCGAGCACGCCCGCGCCTTCTCCTGGGCTCGTACTGCCAGCGGCCTGCTAGGGGTCTACCGTGGGGCGGTGGCGGAGTACCGCGACCGGCTCGCCTCCGAGCTGGCGGACGGCACGGCGACGCTTCCGCTGGCGGCCTGCTGACGCTGCGGCGGTGGCGCCCCCGGACGGGGAGGGTGGACGGGAGATGGAGTCTCGGGCGGAGATCGGTCGGCTGATCGAGGCGGTCTGTGCCGACCGGGAGCTGACCTGCGAGCCGACGGGCGAGCACTCGTACGCGGTCACCCTGCCGGGCACGCACAAGCTCAAGACGATCTGCAACCTGATCGTCGGGGAGCACGCGCTGCGGATCGAGGCGTTCGTGATGCGCCAGCCCGACGAGCGGCGCGAGGAGCTCTTCACCTGGCTGTTGCAGCGCAACGCCCGGATGTACGGGGTGGCGTTCTCCGTCGACGCGGTCGGCGACGTCTACCTGACCGGCCGGGTGGGCCTGACCGGGGTGACCGAGGAGGAGCTGGACCGGCTCCTCGGCTCGGTGCTGACGTATGCGGACGAGTCGTTCGACACCATGCTGGAGATCGGCTTCGGCGCGGCGATCCGCCGGGAGTGGGAGTGGCGGGTCAGCCGGGGCGAGTCGTTGGCGAACCTGCGAGCGTTCGCGCACCTCTTCGAGCGTTCGGCGACGGAAAACTCGGGTTTGGACCGCCCCTGACGGGTATGCCCCGGCGGCGGCACCAGGATGTGGCGATGGCCGCGCCGCCTGCCGAGGTCAGACTGTCAGAGGGAGCGTGAGGATCTCATGGCTCAGCGGAACAGTTCCGGTCGCGGCGCAACCGCGACCGCGACGAAGCGCCGATCCAGCAGCAGCACGGGTGACATCGACGAACGCAAGATCAGCTCGATGAAGGTCGATGACATCCGGGGGCAGCTCAAGAAACGTGGCATTTCAGGCATATCGGCACTACGCAAGATGGACCTGGTGAAGAGCCTGGTCCGGACGCTGAAGGCCGAAAGCCGGGGCGGGCCGGGCCGGAAGGCCACGACGACGGCGAGCAAGCGGGCGACGCCGAGCAAGCGGACGACCGCAAGCAAGCGGACGACCGCAAGCAAGCGGACGACCGCAAGTAAGCGGACGACGCCGAGCAACCGGGCGACGCCGAGCAAGCGGGCGACCGCGAAGAAGGCGCCGTCTCGTACGGTTGCGGCACAGAAGGCCCCGGCCCGGAAGGTCAGCACCGCCCGGGCGACCGCGAAGAAGGCACCGCCTGGGAAGGCGACGGCGAAGAAGGCGCCCGCCCGGAAGGCCGGTACCACCCGGGCGACGGCGAAGAAGGCGCCGGCCGGGAAGGCCGGCACGGCCCGGGTGACCGCGAAGAAGGCGCCGGCCGGGAAGGCGACGGCGAAGAAGGCGCCTGCCCGCAAGGCCGCTGCGAAGAAGGCGCCGACCCGGAAGGCGACCGGCGCGGCGACCGGCGCCCGGAAGGGTACGACCGCCGGGAAGAGCACCACGGCCGCGGTTAAGACGACCGGGGCGCGCAAGTCGACGGCGGGGCCCGCCCGGAAGGCGGGCGGGGCTCAGAAGTCGACCGTGAGCGGCGGCGGGAAGTCGAGGTCGCTGAAGTACGCCCAGCCGATCTCCTCCCCGCAGGACACCCCGGAGCGTCCGGGGCGGAGCCTGGTAACCCGGGACCACGACGTGATCCGACGCTGGGCCGAGGGCCGGAACGCCCAACCGGCGACGATCGAGGGCACCGAACGCGAGGGACGGCTCGGCGTACTGACGTTTGACTTCCCCGGTTGGCGGGAAGGCGGACGACTGAAGCCGGTCAGCTGGGACGAGTGGTTCCACACCTTCGACCTGCGCCAACTGAACTTCATTTACCAGGAGCAGCTTTCCGACGGTCGGCAGAGCAACTTCTTCCGTACCGAATCGCCGCTGCGCGAGGACGGCTGACTCCCGGGTGGACCAGGAATTTCTGGGGGTACCCACGGTGTTGCACAACAAGACGCCGGAAATTGACCAACCGTGGGTGTGATGGGCAAGACAGAGCTTCCGGCTTGTGTTGGTCATCCGGCGACAACTAACGTTATTGCACGCGCCGCGCTCGGTTGCGTTCGGGGGAACGCCAGATCGCGCAGATCTGTGCACCGGGCGTTGGTGCTGGGGGACGGGTGGTAGTTGCCGCCGTTGGGGGACGGTGCGCGCCACCTGTAACCGGCGGTGCGTGCGGGCGACGTTTACGGGGGTGAGCGTCGCCCGCCGCCGCCGGTCCAACGCTGTCCGGCAATTCCGTGTGGGAGCCGGCTCCCGACATCCTCGACCGCGCCTCCTCGACCGCGAGCCCCGGTCCGGACCCCGGCCCGTCGCACGGACGAAAATGGGATCGATTATCGCCGCCCTGCCGTCGGGTCGACAGAAATGGTCTCTCCGTTGGCCGGTACGCCGATTTCCCGCCACGTGAACGGAATTCCCCGGGCGACGTCCAGATCCGGATTGTCCATCAACTGGAAGTGGACATGTGGTTCGGTCGAGTTGCCGGAATTTCCACACTCCGCCACCGGCTGACCGGTTCGGACGCGGTCTCCGGCCCGGACGAGCAGCGAATTACGTCGCAGGTGCGCGTAGGCGGCGTACCGGCCGTCGCCGAGATCCAGGATGAGGTGGTTGCCGAGGATCTGACCGGGGCCGGCGATCTCCCGGAACAGTCCCTCCACCACCAGGTAGAGCAGGGCAGGGTAAGAGTTGCGGCTGAGGTGGTCACGATTGCGGTCGACCGCACGGAGCACGGTGCCGTCGGCGACCGCCAGCAGCGGCGCGCCGAAGCCGGGGAAGTCCCGGTTGGGCCGTACCGGCGGCCACCACCCGAAACCCGGGCGCGGCCGGTCCAGCGGTTCCGCGACCAGGTCGATCGCGTACGTCTGCCCGTAGGCGCGCACCCCGTGGCTGGGTACCTTGCTGGCCGGGCTGTTCAGCGCCGACCAGCGGCCGAGGACCGGTGGGTCGAGCTCGACCGGCGGCCCGGGATCCGGCGCCCTGGCGAGCACCCGCCCCAGCGCCACCCGTAGGGCGATGGCGAGTGCGATCACCAGCCAGCCCCACAGCGAGGTGAAGTCGAGGAAGAAGCCGGCCCCCAGGATCACCAGAAACGCGAGCCAGCAGGCGCGGTGCAGGACCATCAGTGCCTTGAGCATGGAAGTCTCCTCTCGGGGCGAGGTCAGGCCCGGGCGATCGCCACCGCCACCAGCAGCGGGACCACCCGCCCGGCGGGCACCTCGTAACGCCCCCGGCCGGGGCTGTGCAGCCAGCCGGTCGCGGCCAGTTGCCGGAGGTGGTGGTAGACCTGTCCGGTCGTGCCGAGGCCGTCGAGGGCGGTGAGTTCGGTGACGGTACGCCGGCCGGCCAGGATCTCGTGGAGCAGTCGCAGCCGTACCGGGTGACCGAGCGCGGCGAAGGACTCCGCCGCATCGCTCCAGTCGCCGGCCTCCCCGTCGAGCAGTGCCTCGGTCGGCAGGCCGTACTGCCAGTCGTAGCGCTCGTTGCCGGGCAGCCGGACCGAGCCGGTGTAGAGCACGCCGCCCTGCTCGGCACCGAGCGCGGCGAGCCGCGCCTTCAGGCCGTCCAGGGCCCAGAAGTCACCCTCGCCCGCCGGTGGATCCGGCCGGGGTGCCGGGGCCGTTACCCGTTCCTCCAGGGCCGCCAGTCGGCGCTCCAGCTCGGCGACCCGCTCCTCCAGCGTCATAACTTCGAGTGTACGTAATTACGTAACTCCTTGACAATCGCCCGTACCGTCGAAGATGCCCCCCGGCTCAGGCGCGAGCGGTGGCCGATGGCCGGGTCGGGCCCGCGTCACCGGCCGGCTCGTCCGCCGCCGGCCCCGCCGTTCCCGCCTCGGCCGTGTGCAGCGCGCGGACCCGCCGTTCCCGGGCCGGCCCGGAAAGCAGATGCGCGACCGCCACCACGCCGCCAAGCGCCGCGCAGCCCAGCCAGAGCGCCGAGTCGCCGAACTGTTCCCGTACGAAGCCACCGGTGACCGGGGCGGCGAACGTCGCCACCGACCAGGAGAGTGAGAAGAGTCCCTGGTAGCGCCCGCGCAACGCCGTCGGGGACAGCTCGGCGATCAGGGTGGCGTTGGACGGCGAGTTGAGCATCTCGCCGAGGGTCCAGATCAGCACGGTGAGCACGTAGAACCAGGCCGCGTCCGCGAACGCGGTCAGCCCGAAGCCGACCCCGGTGATCAGCGCGGCCAGTGCCAGTACCCGGGAGCGGCCCCGCCCCCGGATCAGCCGCGGTACGAAGAGCTGCCCGGCCACGATCAGCACCCCGTTGACCGCGATCACCGACCCGTACGTCGACGGCGACAGCCCGTCCTGTCCCATCGCGATCGGCAGCATCGAGAGGTGCTGCATGAAGACCAGCGCCAGCAGGATGTTCAAGGCGACGAACCCGACGAACACCCGATCGCGCAGCGCGCTGCCCAACCCGCCCCGGTGCGGTGCGGCCAGCCCCGCGGGGACAACACGGACCCGGCGGGTCTCGGCCACCTTGAGAAAGATGATCAGTGCGGTGGTGACCGTGGTCGCCGCGTTGACCACGAAGAGCAGCAGGTAGCTGGCCTCGGCGGCCAGCCCGGCCAGGATCGCGGCGCAGGCGAAGCCGAGGTTGATCGCCCAGTAGTTCAGCGTGAAGGCGCGCAGCCGGTCCCGTTCGGGTACGACGTCGACCATCATCGCGCCGAACGCCGGCCGGGCCGCCTCGGCGAACATCCCGAGCAGCAGCGCGCCGAGCCCGACCAGCCAGAGCTCCCGGACCAGCCCCAGGGCCAGCATGATCGCCGCCGCGCCCAGATGCGCGGTGAGCAGGGTGGGCCGCCGCCCCCACTGGTCGGCGAGGATCCCGCCGGTGAGGGTGCCGACCGCCCCGCCGGCACCCCAGAGCCCGAGCACGATCCCGGCCTGGAACTCGGAGAAGCCCCGCTCGGTGGTGAGGTAGATGGCCAGGAAGACGAGGACGAAGGAACCGAGCCGGTTGACCAGGGTGCCGGCCCAGAGGTACCAGAAGGTCCGAGGTAGACCGCCGGTGGTGTCCTGGAACCACTTTCCGACCGTCCGCATCCCGCCGCCCCCGTACCGGTAATGACCGTTCGCCGCCTAACGCCTTACGACGCTAGTGTGGCGGGTCCGACCCGGTCATCCCGTTTTCCACGTGTCGGTCGTCACCCCGGGTCGCCGCGTGCCGGTTCGGCAGGTCCGGCAGGATGAGGTCCATGACTGCGAGCACGAGTGATCGGCCGGAGGAGGCCACGGTGGCGGGCGAGGGCGCCGCAGTGGGTACGTTGGTGCTGCTCCGGCACGGCGAGAGCGACTGGAACGCCAAGAACCTCTTCACCGGCTGGGTCGACGTGGACCTCACGGCCAAGGGTGAGAGCGAGGCCCGGCGCGGCGGCGAACTGCTGCGCAAGCACAACCTGCTGCCCGACGTGCTGCACACCAGCGTGCTCCGCCGGGCGATCCGTACCGCCGAGCTGGCGCTGGACGCCGCCGACCGGCACTGGATCGCGGTACGCCGCTCGTGGCGGCTCAACGAGCGGCACTACGGCGCGCTCCAGGGCAAGGACAAGAAGCAGACCCTGGCCGAGTACGGCGAGGAGCAGTTCATGCTCTGGCGCCGGTCGTACGACACCCCGCCGCCGCCGATCGCCGACGGTGACGAGTGGTCCCAGGCCGGCGACCCGCGCTACGCCCTGCTCCCGCCCGAGCTGATGCCGAAGACGGAGTGCCTGAAGGACGTCGTCGACCGGATGCTGCCGTACTGGTTCGACTCGATCGTGCCGGACATCCTGGCCGGCCGGACGGTGCTGGTCGCCGCGCACGGCAACTCGCTGCGGGCGCTGGTCAAGCACCTGGACGGCATCTCCGACGAGGCGATCGCCAAGCTGAACATCCCGACCGGGATCCCGCTGCGCTACGACCTCGACCGGTCGATGCGCCCACTGGTGACCGGCGGAGCCTACCTCGACCCCGAGGCGGCCAAGGAGGCCGCCGCCGCCGTCGCCAACCAGGGCCGCTGAAGTGTGAGTCCCTGTCGTCCGCCAGAGGGCGACCGGGACTCACACCTGGGTTTCGCCGGTGACCAGGTAGACGACCCGGCGGCCGGCGTTCACCGCGTGGTCGGCGTACCGCTCGTAGAAGCGGCCGAGCAGGGTCGCGTCGATGGCGGTCTCCACCCCGTACGGCCAGTCGTCGGCGAGCAGCACCGCGAAGAGCTGCCGGTGCAGGTCGTCCATGGCGTCGTCGTCGGAGTCCAGTTCGGCGGCGAGATCGGCGTCGGGCTCGGAGAGCACGTGCGCGATCTTGTCGGCGATCCGGTCCGCCACCGTCGCCATCTCGGTGAAGACCGGACGGAGTTCGGCCGGTACGGCGGGCGACGGGTGCCGGCGTACGGCCGTCTTGGCGACGTGGTCGGCGAGGTCGCCCATCCGCTCCAGATCCGCCGCGACGTGCAGGGCGGTGACCAGGGTGCGCAGGTCGGAGGCGACCGGCGCCTGCCGGGCCAGCAGGTCGCAGACCCGCTCCTCGACCTGCCGGTAGAGGGAGTCGATCTCCGCGTCCCGCTCGATCACACCCTCGGCGGCCGTCCGGTCGGCGGTGAGCAGTGCCCGGGTGGCCTGCCGCATGGCGACCCGGATCGCCTCGGCCATGTCAACCAGCAGCTGGCTCACGATGTTCAGGTCGATCCGGAATTCCTCGCGCATGATCACGTCCTGTTGAAGGTGGCGGTACCGCCGGCAGTGCCGGGTCCGGCCCTGCCGGCGGTAGGGGCGTCGGTCCGGCCAACGGTAGGTCGATCCGGCGGCGCCGAGGTGAACATCGGTGAACGGCACCGGGCCGGCGGGTGAACATTCCCGGGCGCCGGCGTGATTCGCCCGATTTTGCCTGGTCGATAGGTTGACGATGACCCTACGATCGCCGCGTGGAATGGGGGGCGGTCGCGGGCGTGCTGGTCGGGCTCGGTCTCGGCCTGTTCCTCGGCCCGCTCCGCCACCGGGTCGCCGGATGGTTTCCGGCCGGACGCACCGCGACCGGACGAGGCGCGGCACGCAGCGACAGGAGGCCGGCGATAGGCACCGACGAGCAGGCAGGCGGGCTGCCGGGACTCGGCCGCAGGAGCCTCGACTCGCTCCGGGTGGGGGTGGTGGTCCTCGACGCCCACGACGTCCCGGTCCTGGTGAACCCGGCCGCCCGGGCGATGGGACTGCTCCGGGTCGGCAGTGCCCCCGGCACGGTCGCCGCGCACCCGATCATCCGTACCCTGGCCGGCCAGGTGCGGCGCACCGGCGTGCGCCGCGAGGTCGAGCTGGACCTGACCCGGGGCCGCGAGGGCGGCATGTCCGACCCGCTCGGCGTGCACCTGCGGGCGATGGGTCTGGGGTCCGGCTACATCGCGGTCGAGGCCGCGGACGTGACCGAGTCGCACCGGGTCGCCCGGGTCCGCCGGGACTTCGTGGCCAACGTCAGCCACGAGCTGAAGACCCCGATCGGGGCGTTGCAGTTGCTCGCCGAGGCGCTGTTGGACGCCACCGACCAGACCGCCGGAGAGGGGACGATCGATCCCCCCGGGGACATGGCGGCGGCCCGCCGGTTCGCCGAGCGGATCCAGCACGAGTCGACCCGGCTCGGTAAGCTCGTCAACGAGCTGCTCGAACTCACCCGGTTGCAGGGCGCGGAGCCGCTGCCGGCGCCGGAGCCGGTCGCGCTGGACTGGGTCACGGCCGAGGTGCTGGACCGGACCCGCACCGCCGCCACCGCCCGGAAGATCACCGTCGTGGTCGAGGGCGAACGGGAGCTGACCGTCTACGGCAGCGACGGCCAGATCGCCACCGCGGTCAGCAACCTGGTGGAGAACGCGATCGCCTACTCGGCGGAGCGGACCAGGGTCACGGTGGCGAGCCGGAGCACCGACGAACACGTCGAGATTGCCGTCACCGACCAGGGCATCGGGATCGCCCCGGACGACGTCGACCGGATCTTCGAGCGGTTCTACCGGGCAGACCAGGCCCGGTCACGGCAGACCGGCGGGACCGGCCTCGGCCTGGCGATCGTCAAGCACATCGCCACCAACCACGGCGGACGGGTCGAGGTGTCCAGCACGCTCGGCGGTGGCTCGACGTTCACCCTCCGGCTTCCCGCGCGTCCACCGGACGCCTTCCTGCCGCCAGCCCCGACAGTTGGGATCGAGACCGGTTCCTTCGGATAGCCCGAGTTCCCTCGGACAGTTCCGAGCGGACCTACACCAGAGAGGAAGTCCGTGGCCCGCGTACTCGTGGTCGAGGATGAGGAGTCGTTCTCCGACGCGCTCTCCTACCTGCTGCGAAAGGAAGGGTTCGAGGTCTCGACGGCGGCGACCGGCACGGCGGCGCTGACCGAGTTCGACCGCACCGGTGCGGACATCGTGCTGCTCGACCTGATGCTGCCGGAGATGTCCGGCACCGAGGTGTGCCGGCAGCTCCGGCAACGGTCCCAGGTGCCGATCATCATGGTCACCGCCCGGGACAGCGAGATCGACAAGGTGGTCGGGCTGGAGATCGGCGCCGACGACTACGTGACCAAGCCGTACTCGCCGCGCGAACTGGTCGCCCGGGTCCGGGCGGTACTGCGGCGGCGCGGCAACGAGACCGCGGAGCCGGGTACCCCGACCCTGGCCGCCGGCCCGGTCCGGATGGACGTCGAACGGCACGTGGTCACCGTCGACGGCTCCCCGGTGCAGCTTCCGCTCAAGGAGTTCGAACTGCTGGAACTCCTGCTCCGCAACGCCGGGCGGGTGCTCACCCGGGGACAGCTGATCGACCGGGTCTGGGGCGCGGACTACGTCGGCGACACCAAGACCCTCGACGTACATGTGAAGCGACTGCGCTCGAAGGTCGAGCCGGAGCCGTCGGCGCCGCGCTTCATCGTCACCGTCCGGGGTCTGGGCTACAAGTTCGAGCCGTAGCCCGGCGGCCTCCGTCGGTCAGCGGGACGGGCCGCGCGGCCTGCGCTGGGCCGCCGGCCGGCGTCCGGCGGCGACCGCCCTCGGGCTGGCCGGCTCCCGGCCACCCTCCTCGGGACGGTCCAGCACCGGGTCGGCCCCGGCGGTCGCCGGGTGCGTCGCCACCAGGCCACGCCGTTCCCGCTCGGCGCAGAGTTCGGCCAGTTTCGCGTACGCCGGCTTGCCGATCAGCGCGATCAGCTCGGGGGAGTACGACAGGTACATCGGCTCGGCGCCGACGTGCGCCTCCGGCGACGAGGTGCACCACCAGTCGAGGTCGTGCCCGCCCGCACCCCAGCCGCGCCGGTCGAACTCGCCAAGCGTGCTGACCAGCACCTTCGTCCCGTCCGGGCGCTTGGTCCAGTCCTGGTCCCGGCGTACCGGCAGTTGCCAGCAGACGTCCGGCTTGTATTCCAGCGGGTGTACGCCGTCACGCAGCGCCTGGGCGTGCAGGGCGCAGCCGCCCCCGCCGGGGAAGTCGGCGTCGTTGAGGAACACGCACGGCGTGTCTTCGCCGCGGGTCGCCGTACGCCGGGCCGGGGTCTCGCCGTCCACCGAATCCAGCTCGGTGTAGTTCTTGAAGCCCCGCCGATAGTGCTGCCAGGTCTGCGGGCTGAGCCGCTTGACCGCCGACCGGACCCGCTTCTCGTCGTCGGCGTCGGTGAAGAAGGCGCCGTGCGAGCAGCAGCCGTCGGCGGCCCGGCCGGCGATGATGCCGTGGCAGGTCTGGCCGAAGACGCAGGTCCAGCGGGAGAGCAGCCAGGTCAGGTCGGCCCGGATCAGGTGCTCGGGGTCGGCCGGGTCGGCGAACTCGAGCCACTCCCGGGGAAAGTCGAGCGGAACCTCCCGGCTGCGGGGGTCGGCGGGGTCGTCCACCAGGATCCGGAGCTGGTCACGTGCTGCTGCCACCCGGCCAGCCTACGCCCGCTATCCGCCCTCGACCTGCGTCTAGGGTCTTTCCCATGCGACTCGGTGTGCTTGATGTCGGTTCCAACACCGTGCACCTGCTGGTCGTGGACGCGCACCACGGCGCGCATCCGTGGCCCGCACACTCGGAGAAGGCGGTGATCCGGCTCGCCGAGCAGATCGGCCGGGACGGAGAGCTGCCGGTCGCCGCGGCGGACGCCCTGGTCGAGGCGGTGTACGAGGCGAAGCTGGCCGCGGACCGGCTGGCCGTCGACGACCTGCTGGCCTTCGCGACCTCCGCGGTCCGGGACGCCACCAACGCGTCGGAGGTGCTGTCCCGGGTCCGGGCCGAGACCGGGGTACTCCTCCAGGTGCTCTCCGGCGCCGACGAGGCCCGGCTGACCTTCCTCGCCGTACGCCGGTGGTTCGGCTGGTCCGCCGGTCGGCTGCTGGTGCTGGACATCGGCGGTGGCTCGCTGGAGATGGCGGCCGGGATCGACGAGGAGCCGGAGTTCGCCCGGTCGCTGCCGCTGGGCGCCGGCCGGCTCACCCGGGAGTGGCTGGACGTGGGGCCGGAGAGTGACCGCACCCCGTCGGCGTCGGCGGTGGCCGGCCTGACGACGTACGTCGAGGAGATGCTGGACACCGTTGTCGAGGGCACCGTCGGGGTCGGCTGGGACCGGGTCGCCGCGACCAGCAAGACGTTTCGGAGCCTGGCCCGGCTGGCCGGCGCGGCGCCGTCGTCGGACGGGCTATGGGCACCGCGCAGCCTCTCCCAGACCGGACTGCGGCAGGTGATCGGCTTCATCCGGCACATCCCGCCGAGCAAGCTGTCCGAACTCGAAGGGGTCGACCCGCGCCGGGCGCACCAGTTGTTGGCCGGGGCGATCGTGGCCTCGGCGGCGATGTGCCGGCTCGGGGTGGAGAACCTGGACATCTGCCCGTGGGCACTCCGGGAGGGTGTGATCCTGCGCCGGCTCGACCTGCTGGATCCGGCGCCGAGGGCTCGAGAGCCGATCTGACCTGCGGTTTCATCCGTTGTTGTGTGTGTCTGCCCGATCCGCGCTCGGATGGCGGGTGCCGGGTCGGGCTACGCTGAGAGCGTGACCACCCGCGTACTGCTGTCCAGTTCCTCGGTCTTCCCCGAGCCGACCGCAGCCGCCTTCGAGATGGCGGCGACGCTCGGCTACGACGGTGTCGAGGTGATGGTCTGGACCGACGCGGTGAGCCAGGACGCCGGAGCGCTGCGCGGCCTGGCCCGGCACTACGGCGTGCCGGTGCTCTCGGTGCACTCGCCCTGTCTGCTGGTCACCCAGCGGGTCTGGAGTTCCGACCCGTGGGAGCGGCTGCGCCGATCGGCGGTACTGGCCGAGACCCTCGGGGCGCCGACGGTGGTGGTGCACCCGCCCTTCACCTGGCAGCGGGAGTACGCCCGCTCGTTCGTCGACGGCGTGGCCACGCTCGGCGACGACCATCCGGGGATCCGGTTCGCGGTGGAGAACATGTTCCCGGTCCGGATGGCCGGCCGGGCGTTCGTGCCCTACACGCCGGGGTGGAACCCGACCGACACCGGCTACCCCGCCTACACCCTGGACGTGTCGCACTGTGCGGCCTCGCACAGCGACGCACTGGAGTTGGCCGACAAGATGGGGGCCGGGCTGGCGCACGTACACCTCGGGGACGGCACCGGCGAGGGCCGGGACGAGCACCTGGTGCCCGGCCGGGGCACCCAGCCCTGCGCCGAACTGCTGACCTCGCTCGCCGGGCGTGGCTTCACCGGCTCGGTCGCGGTGGAGGTCTCCACCCGGCGGGCCCGCAGCCGCGCCGACCGGGAGAGCGACCTGCGGGCGGCGCTGGAGTTCGCCCGCCAGCACCTGGCCGCGCCGACCCGGGTCGACGCCCGCTGAAGGTACGCCCGCTGGAGATTCGCCCCCCGGACCGGCGGCCGACGCCGTCTCGGCCTGGTGCCGGATGCCGTACCGAGCCGGTTGTCGGTACCCGTCGTTACGCTCGCCCGGTGGTGACCGTAGCCGACGTGCGGGTGCTGGCCCGAACACTGCCGCGCAGCAGCGAGCACCTGATCCGGGACCGGGTGAAGTTCCGGGTCGGTCCGATCGTCTACGTTGCCTTCTCCCGGGACGAGACGACGATGGGTTTCGGCTTTCCGAAGGAGGAACGGGAGGCCCTGGTCGCCAGCGACCCCGAGCTGTACTTCCTGCCCGGCAGATCGGATCTGCGCTTCAACTGGGTCTGCTGCCACCTGGCCCGACTCGACCACGACCAGATGACCGAGCTGGTCACCGAGGCGTGGCGGATGGTGGTTCCCAAGTTCCTGGCCCGGCAGCGGCTGGGCGGCTGATCGGCGCCACCGGTCGGGACACGGTGTGCCGACCGCCGGCACGCCGCCGGGACCATGCCCGGGGTGGACCGTCGGCGTCAGGTCCCGGTGCAGGAGGCGCCGTTCAGGGTCACGCCGCTGGGCGGGACGTCCGGGGTGCCGGGTGTGGCGAGGGTCAGTGTCACGTCCTCCGTCTCGCCCACGCTGAACTGGTCGGCCCAACCCGACCACCAGACCACCACGTCCCGACCGTGCTGCGCCCAGGCGTGCGAGGCGTACCCGATCCGCCGGTCGTCGGGGAAACTGAACCGGACCGACCAGGCCGACAGCGCCGTGCGGCCGGTGTTGGTCACCAGCACGGCGGAGGGCTGGCCGGCGGTGCCCGGTCGATAGCCGGCCCGGCACGATGCGGTGGGATCCGCGGCGGTGCGCGCCCTGGTGGCCGGTGACGGTGCCGAGACGTTGCCGGAGACGTCCCGGGCGACCAGATGGAAGTCGTAGTGCAGGTCGGGGATCAGCCTGGTCACCCGGGTCGAGGTCCCGGGCAGGCCGCCGACCAGCGGTGTGCTGCCGGTGCCCTCGATGCCCGACCACAACTGATAGGTCGGTGCCGAGGCGTTGTCGGTGGACGCCGCCCAGGCCAGCGTGACCGTGCTGGCGGTGACGTCCGAGACCACCGGGGTGCCGGGCGGGCCGGGTGGTTCCGCGTCCGGCGGCGCCGGGTCGGTCCGGAAGGTCACCGGCGCGGAGAATCCGCTCTGGTTGCGGCCGTCGGAGGCACGCACCATCCAGGTGTACGCCGTGTCGGGCGTCAACCCGGTGAGCCGGTACGACGGGACACCGGTGTTGGTGTAGAAGCCGTTGCCGCCGCCGCGCAGGTACCAGATCTCGTACTCGGTGACCCCGGTGTCGTCGGTGGACGGCCGCCAGGTGAGCAGGGCCGAGGTCTCGGTGATCTGGGTGGCGACGGGCGTGCCGGGGGTGCTGGGTGGGATGGTGTCGGGTGGCGCCGCGAGGGCCGGCGCGGCGGCGGCGATGATCCCGGCGGTGGCCAGCGCGCTGAGCACGGTGCGCGGACCGGTGCGGGTCGTCATGCGGTGCCTCCCGGGCGCCACGAAGGGCATCCATCGATAAACGCCGATTGTGGCATCGTATCGCTGTTCGGCGTCCGGTTGGCGGCGTAGCGAAGAGACGCAGGGGGCGACGCGCCGGAATGCTGGTGATTGCTGGAAAAGAGTGGAACTCGTACGCTGCCAGCGTGGCGGAGTCGGTGGACATGGTCGAGCGCCGGATCGACGCCCTGCGGGCCGAGATCCGCCGCACGGTGGCGGCCCGGGACACCGCCCGGACCCGGGCGCTGCGGGCCGAGCTGCGGGCCGCCGAACACGCCTGGGAGCAGGCCGTCACCGACCTCGCCGAGGAGTTGGGCGCCGAGCCGGCGGCTGAGTCGCCGGCCCCGGCCGGGTCGCTGGCCCCGGCCGGGTCGCTGGCCCAGGTCGGGTCGCTGGCCCCGGCCGGGTCGCTGGTGCCGGTGCGTGAGCAGGTGCATCATGCGCTGACCCTGCTCTGCGTACCGGCCGCGCCGAGGCTGATCGCCGAGGTGCACGCGGCGTTCTTCGGCCCGTCGGCACCGAGCCTGGCCGCGAACCGCCTCACCCACCTGCGGCGGGACGAGAAGCGCTCGTTCGAGACAGCGCCGTACGCCCGGCCGTACCATCTCTGCGCCGCGCTGACCGCCGCGCACCTGGCACCGGCGCGCGGCCTGATCGCGGTCTCCACCTGGCCGCTGGAACGGCGGGTCGTCGGCCCGCTCAGCCCCCGGGTCGACTTCCTGACCGCCGCCGTCCGGATCGCCCGCCGGGCCGGCACGATGCCGGACGGCAGCGCCCCGGTCAGCAAACTGTTGTGGCGGTTCGCCACCAACATCCCCGGCGCGACCGGATCACCGGGAACACTTGATCGCCATGACACAGTGGATCCCCAGACGGTGATCCGGGCGGCCGAGGCCGAACGCGCGGTGCATGCCGAGGCCGACCGGGCACAGCGGAAGGCGGCGGCCGACCGGGCCCGCCGGCACCTCGACGACGTGCAACAACTCTTCGGCAGTACGCTGCGGACGCTCCAGGGGAAGACGGCATGACGAGCATCAGCATGGGCACCAGCAGGAGCACCGCCGAGCGGCTGGCCGCGATCCGCGGCGGTGTGCAGCCGAAACGGCACAACGCCCGGACCATCGCCGCGCTGACCCGCAACCCCGGCTGTGCCCGGCGGGCCGTACTCGACACGGCCGGGGTGGACAAGCAGCGGCTGGCGGCGTACGTCGACTTTCCGGCCCGGTTCGGGCAGTCCGGGTTCGCCATCGCCCGGGGCAACGCGTTCGAGGCGCAGGTGTTGGCAAGTGGCGCTGCCGAGCTGGTGAAACTGCTCCGGGAACGGCTCGGGCTGCCGATCCCCGAGGTAGCCTACGACGACCTGGCGACGGTGACCGGGCGGGAGAAGGAAACCCCCGAGGTCCGGTACGCCCGTTCCCGGGCCCTGCTGCTGCGGGCCGCCGCCGGGGAGGACGACGCCGGCACGCTCTTCGACCATCCGCTGCTCGCCCTGGAGGTGGCCGGCCAGCGGGTCTACCTCGAACCGGACCTGATCGCCTTCCAACACGCGGGCCGGTTCCACGTCGTCGAGATCAAGTCGTTCGCGGTGCTGGACGGGCAGGCGGATCCCGGCAAGGTGTCGGCGGCGGCGATCCAGTCGGCCGTCTACGTGCTGGCGATGCGCCAGATGCTGGCGGAGGCCGGGCACGACCCGGAGATCGTGGCGCACGACGTGGTGCTGGTCTGTCCGCGCGACTTCTCCAACTCCCCGACCGCGGTACTTGTCGACGTCCGCAAACAGCTGGCCGTGCTGCGGCGGCAGCTCGGCCGGATGACGAGGGTCGAGGCGATGCTCGCCGCCCTGCCGGCGAACCTGAGCTTCGACCTGGCGCCGGACGCCGACGGGGTACCGACCCGGGCCCCGGAGGCGCTGGTCGACGCGCTGCACGCCATCGACGCCCGGTACGCCCCGGACTGCATGTCGGTCTGCGAGCTGGCCTACTTCTGCCGGGCCGAGGCGCGCGGCTGCACCGCCGCGCTCGGCACGGCGGCCCGGGAGGAGCTGGGCGGGATCGAGCGGGTCGAGACCGTGCTCGGACTGGCGCGGGGCGAGCTGGTCCCGGCCGAGGAGCAGGAGGAGGCGGCGGCGCTGCTCCGGAACGCCGCCCGGCTCCGCGCCGAGGTGCTGGCGGCGGCCGGATGATCCTGCTGGCCGGGCCGGTGACGGCGGTGGTTGCCGGGACGGTGGCGTGAGCACCCTGACCGCGCTGGCCCGGGCCGAAGCGGTGGCGGCCGGGCGCGCCCAGCGGATCACGACGGTCCGCCACCTGCACGTGGCGGACCGGCCGCTGGTCTTCGTGCCGCTGAGCATGGCCGGGGAGGCGAACGCACCACTGGCCGCGCTGGTCGGCGACGATCCCGACGCGCCGAGGCTGCTGGTGGTGCCGCAGCCGCGCAACCGGGACCAGCGGTTCGGCTTCGCCGCCGAGCTGGCCGAGGTGATCCTGCCCTACCTGGACAGCTTCCGGGGTGTCGCGGAGCCGGTGTCGGTCAACCGGGGCAAGGAAATCCGCTACCGGTTCGTGGACGCGCCGCAGATGCTGGTGCCCAACACGGCGGGGATCGGCTTCGTCCGGCTGTTCGGCCGGTCGACGCGGTTCCGGCGCACCGACGGTGACTATCCGGTGCACCCGTCGGTACCGCTGCTCGGGCAGTGGTTGACGTTCCTGGCCGACCGGGCCGAACATCCCGGCTCCGGGATGCTGCTGGCGCTGACCGAGGCGCTCGGGCTGCACTGGGCGACCGGGCAGTCCGGGCTGGAAGACGCCCACCTGGCGGCGCTGCTGGCCTGGATCGACCCGACGGACGGGCTGACCGGTGCCGACGCGGCGGTGATGGCCGAGGATCCGCTGCGCTGGCCGCCGGCCGGGCCGGCCACGGATCCGACCTTCGACAACGAGGTACTGGCGCCGGCCATGGCCGGCTACCAGGAGGCGGTGGCGAGCGGCGACGAGGTGCGGCGGGGGCGGGCTCGGGGCGTACTCGAAGAAGCCCTGCGGTCGCAGCTGGCGCCGACCTGGGAGCTGATGTGGCGGGGCGTCTCGCTGCTCCGGGAACTGCCGGCGGGGTCGCGGGTGGCCGGGCGCTGGGCCGAGGACCGGGACGTCTTCAGCACCTTCACCCTCTACGTCGACGGGGGCGGCTATCCGCAGCCGCGCCGGGACGGGGCGGTCAACGCGGCGCAGCGGCTGCACCGGCTCGAACGGGCCCTCCAGTCGTACGCCGTGCAGCGCGCCTACGACGACCCGCTGGTGATGGCGGACTACCGGCTGACCGGGGAAGCTTTCGTCGGTGAGGTGATGCTGGCGGACCCGCACCGGATCGACGACAGCGGGAAGCGGCGGGTGTTGCGGCCCCGGATCCAGCTGACGACCGGGGATGTGGTGCAGGTGACGGTGGGGACGGTGCTGCACTCGCCGAGCCGGCCGGGGCAGAGGGCCCGGGTGGTGTTCGTGACGCCTGACCCGGCGCCCGGCCGGACGGACGTGGTGCTGGAACTGTCGGGCGGATTGGGACGGTCGCTCACCCCGGCGCCGGGGAGCGTGCCGGAGGTGGGGGAGCGGCTCTGCTACACGACGCTGTCGGACTCGTTCGTGCCGCCGGGGGAGTTCCCGAGCCGGGAGGAGACGCCGTGGACGCACGGCGGGCCGCCGCAGGCGTACGAGGAGCCGGTCGAGCCGAGCGTGGACGATGCCCGGGAGGAGTGGTCGTGACGAAAACCTGCCAGCGACCGGGTACCGCTGGCGAATTCCGCCGGTCTAGGATTCTGGAATGGGTGATGTCGGCAATCTTTGGGACCTGGAGGCACAACCGGCCGCCCTGGATGCGCTCGGATCCGCCTGGAGCATGCAGACCAAGCAATTGACCTGGGCCGCTGAGACGGTGAACAGCGCGGCCACCCAGGTGATCGGATCGGAGGCGTGGACGGGTGACACCGCCGATCGATACGACCAGCACCGCCGGAAACTTGTCGCGGAGTTCGACGACTGTGCCGAACTGGCTGGCAAGGTCGCCAGGGCACTCGGCGAATGTGCCCAGGTGCTACGCCACAACCAGGAGATGCTCACCCGTGAGCGGGAGAAACTCTCCAGAATCCGCCACGAGCAGCCGCCCGGTGGCCCGCTGACCTTCCATCCCGCCGACGAGCAGGAGACGAAGCAGGTGAACGAGGCGATCGCGCTGGCCAAGCAGATCCGGGCCAGGGTCGACTCGGAACTGAACGCCCAGGCGCGGGTCTTCGAGTCGGCGCACGGCCAGTTGCAGGGCCGGCGGAGCAAGCAGACGGCCGGGGCGCTACGGATGCTCAACTACAACATCCAGCAGGGCGGCGGTGGCAACCAACCGTTCCCCTGGAACAAGGCCCAGGGCACCGATATGCGTGACATGGGCGAGCTGGCGCAGCGCATCATCGACGGCAAAGTCGACGTCGCGACGTTGCAGGAGATCTTCGGCAGCGGAGCGGAGCGGCTGCAGCAGGAACTCAACGCCCGGGCCGCGCCGGGTGAGCGGTGGGAGGTGCACTTCGGCAAGGCCTCGGAGCGGGGGCACTGGGACGACAGTCTGTTCCCGGGTGGCGGGAAAGAGGACTTCGGCAACGCCGTCGTCGTGCGTACCGGCGATGGCCTGACGACCGGCAACGTCAGGGTCACCGACCTCGGCCCGGGCGACGAGGGGCGCTCCGCGACCAGGGTCCGGATCAACGTCGACGGCTGACCCGGCGTGCGGGGCCGCGGCCGTGACATCGGCGGCGCGATCCCCGCGGCAGCCTGCCCTTCAGGCCCGCCTCACCAGCTCGGCAGCCTGACGTCGACCAGCTGCCCGTCGTGGTCGGACTGCTGCCGGTCGAACCGATGGGCCTCGCCGGCCGCCCCCACGCCCCGGGGCAGTAGGTGGTCGATGGGCCGGTTGGTGGCGGAGGTGCCGCCCCAGCCGTCGTGGATGGTGCTGGCCCCGAGGTCGAAGCCTCGACCGGCGTAACCTCTGAGTGCCTGCGCGGACGGGCTGTCGTCGTTCGCCACCGAGTTGAAATCCCCGCCCACCACCGTGTTGCCCTGGGACTCGTTGCCCAACAGCTGCCCCAGCCTGTTGATCTGCCCAGGCTGCGGCTTGTCGTCGCCGTGGTTCAGGGTGATGTGCGTGCTGAGCACGTCGAGCTGGTTCCGGTTCGCCTTGAGCAGAGCGTCGACCTTGAGACGGCTCTCGGACCTGGCGTCGGCGTCCCGGTACAACGCGATGGCCATGTTCAGTCGGTCGCGGTCGCTGTCGAGCGTGCCCGAGAACGCCACCAGCACGTCAATCATGACCGACTTGGCCCAGCCATGGGCACCATGGCAGGCCGAGCCCGCCTCCGTGTTGCCGAACAGGGTGGGCGCCGGCGACAGCGAGACGGACGGCGTCAACCGGTTCCCAGTGATCTTCGGCGTCGTATTCAGGGTGGGTACTCCGGAATCACTCCCGCGTAGGGTGTTGATCCCCGCGTCGATCGCGGTCTCCGCCCGTCGCACCTCGTCGGCGAGTTTTTCCAGCTGCGGGTAGTCCACCTTGGTCGTCACGGCTGGAAAGTCTATCAATTTCGCTGGTGTCGGTGGCTCCGCGAACTCCTGCCGGCGCGGGACCCTCCGGGTACTGTTCCCGGAGCCGTCGGTGCGGAGGTGGGGTCATTGCCCGGGCAGCTGAAGACATCGCCGACCGAGGCGGCGGGGCAGGCCATCGCTGGCGTGCTGGCCGACCTGCACGGCGGGCATCATCGTGGGGTGGTGGTCGACTCGCCACCCGGGGCGGGAAAGTCGACGCTGGTGGTGCGGGCGGCGGGGGAGCTGGCCGAGGCGGGCGAGCCGCTGATCGTGATCGCGCAGACCAACGAGCAGGTCGACGACCTGATCGACCGGCTGGCGCAGGCGCGGCCGGAGCTGCCGATCGGGCGGTTGTCGGCTAACGACTACACGGCGACGGACCGGATCAGGAACTATTCGACGGTCCGGGTCGCGGCGAAGGTCGCGGACCTGGGAACGTCGTCCGTGATCATCGGTACGGCCGCCAAGTGGGCGCTGGTGCCGGAGGGTCGCTGGCCGTGGGCGATCGTGGACGAGGCGTACCAGATGCGCTCGGATGCGCTGCTGCGGGTGGCGGGGCGGTTCGACCGGGCGCTGTTCGTCGGTGATCCGGGGCAGTTGGATCCGTTCTCGACGGTGGAAACCGAGCGGTGGACCGGGCTGACCTGGGACCCGATGCAGTCGGCGGTGGCGGCGCTGCTGCGGCACAACCCGGAGCTGCCGGTACACCGGCTGCCGGTGTCGTGGCGGCTGCCGGCGACGGCGGCCCCGGTGGTGGCGGAGGCGTTCTACCCGTTCACCGGCTTCTCGGCCGGGACGACCGCGGAACAGCGGTCGCTGTCGTTCGCCGCGGCGGGGTTCGGTGGTGGGGCGGTGGACGACGCGCTGGAGATGGCGGCGGCCACCGGGTGGGCGTTGTACGAGCTGCCGGCCCGCTACACGTTGCGGACGGATGGCGAGGCGGCGGCGGCCTGTGCGCGGCTGGCGTTGCGGGTGTTGGAGCGCGGGGCGGTGGCGGTGTCGGAGCGGGCGCCCGGGGGCGCGCCGGTGACCGCCGACCGGATCGCGGTGGGGGCGGCGCACCGGGACCAGGTGGCGGCGATCCGGGCGCGGCTCGGGGCGGCCGGGGCGGGGATCACGGTGGACACCGCCAACCGGTTGCAGGGGCGAGAGTACGACGTGGTGATCGTGCTGCATCCGTTGTCGGGGCGGCGGGACGCGACCGCGTTCCACCTGGAGGCGGGGCGGTTGTGCGTGCTGGTGTCGCGGCACCGGCACGCGTGTGTGGTCGTGGCTCGGGCGGGGATCGCGGAGCTGCTGGACGCGCACCCGTCGACCGAGCCGGTGCACCTGAACGTACCGGTCAAGTTCCCGGACGGCTGGGAGGCGAACCAGTCAGTGCTGGCACACCTTGTCAGTAGCCGAAGCCGTAGCTCCTAACCGTTGCCCACCACCCTCACCGACCACCAGCGGGCCGTCGACCTCCTCACCGCACTACGCACATCCCTCGCACACGTACCCGTACTCGACTTCGGTGAAGCCACCAGAGTTCATGACCTTCATCGCGAACGCCACCGGCGGCGAGGTGCTGGGCAACTTCGTCCGGCGTGACGCGCTTGACGTGACCGCCCGGCAGGAGGATCCGGCCGAGGTGTCGCCGATCGCCGCCATCCTCGGCTTCGACCACCGGGTGACCGCGACGTTCCGGCTGGCGAACCGGGCCACCGAAGAGGCGCGCGACGAGGCCACCCGACTGCCGCAGCCCTTGCTGTAGTTCCCGGCGGTTGATCGGCCCGCCGGCCGACGTCCGGAAGACCGACTCGGGCGGGATGTGCGGCCCAGGTCGCCGCCGAGATCCTGGCCGGCCCGGCACCCGAGAGCCGTCGAGCAGTCGCTGGACTCCGCCACAGCTGAGGTGGGCGATCCTCAGGCCGCGATGTTCCGGGCGGCAGCATAGAGGTCCGGTGGGAGTAGTCTGTCGAGCCGCCACAGCACCCGCATCGGCCGGCTGCCGGTGTGCGAGTCGTAGGTCATCGCCCCGGCGTACAAGTACGCCGGGGCGCCCAGGTCGCCGTCGCGGACCTTGGTTTCCCGGACGAAGAGATGCACCGTCGACCCGCGCTCGACGTGGCGGATGTAGCGCTGTCCGGTCGGTGATGCTACCGAGGTAGTGCTCTGTGACTCCCATTGGAAGAGTTCCTCGGTGATGGCGCGGTCGGCGTACATGGTGGTGGGGGAGTAGTGGCGCTCAGACTTGAGCAGGGTGACGAAAAAGAGATCGGCTTGCTCTCCCGGGACCCACTTCACGCCTTCGCGGAGCTGGGTTGGATTTGGTACCCCGAAACCGGCACAGGCCTCGTCGCGGCTGTAGCGAGCGTGCACTCGTAGCGGGACGGTTGCCGAGACCGGGCCGGTCGTGACGCGGTGGATGCGGTCTTCCAACACCTCAGCAAGCTGACGAAGCTCGTCGCACCGGTCCGGGTGCGCCCAGAGCCGCCGTAATCCATCCTCTTTGCGGTCAAGCGGGATCTTGTTTCCCCAGAGGATGACGTGCAGCAGGTCTGCGAGCCGTCCGGCGCTGCGGCGTCGCCCGGCGGCGACCTGACGAAGCAGGGCGAGCCGGTCCAGGTCGTCCAGGTGCAGCATCCGACCGATCGCGGCGCCAAGTGCGGCATCATCCGGCCCGACAGGGCCACGGCTCAGGCCGGCTCGACGGCGAAGCCCGGTCCACCCGCCGAGACTTCTGCGACGGTAGATGTCATCGGGCTCCACGCCGGTCTCGCGGAGGAAATCGGCGAGGCTGACGTCCCCGAGTTCCCGTAGCTCGGCGGTGAGGCTCGCCGTCGAGTTGGGCAGCGCCGCCCTGAGGTTGGCCAGGATGATGTCCTTCGCTACCCGGTCGAGTTCGATGTGACAGCCGCTGGGCAGGTGGGGGAAGTCGTCGGCGACAGCTTGGGTCAGCGCTCGCCGGCTGACTCCGGTCAGCGCTCGCCATCGGAGGTCGAAGCGGAAGTTGGTGTGCTGCCCGCCGATGAGATCGAGCACGGTGAGGCAGGCTTTGCCTTCGTCGAGGCGCAGTCCTCGACCGAGCTGCTGAAGGAAGATGGTTGCGCTCTCGGTGGGGCGCAGCATCAGGATCGTGTCGACCATTGGCAGGTCGACACCCTCGTTGAACAGGTCCACGGTGAAGAGGACCCGCAACTCGCCACGCCGGAACCGGTCGAGCAACCGCCTGCGCTGATCGGCATCAAGGCGCGAGGTCACGGCTGCGGACGGTACCCCGGATCGACTGAACGACTCGGCCATGTACTCGGCGTGGGCAACGCTCACGCAGAAGCCCAGCGTCCGCATCTGAGCGACGTCGACCTTGTCACGTACCGCCCGCAGGATCTTCGAGACCCGCGCCCGGTTGCCGGTGTAGAGCCGGCTCAGCTCGCTCGGGTCATAGCCCTGGCCGCGCCGCCAGCGCAGCATCGACAGATCCACGTCGTCGTGCAGGCCGAAGTATTGAAACGGTGCGAGGAGTTGTCGTTCGAGCGCCTCCCACAGGTGCAGTTCGACCGCCGTTCGTCCGTCGAACCAGCGGCGCACGTCGCCGCCGTCCGCCCGGTCCGGAGTCGCGGTCAAGCCGAGGAGTTCGCGGGGTTCGAGCCGCTTCAGGACGCGGCCATACGTGGGTGCCTCGGCGTGGTGGAATTCGTCAACGATCACCATGTCGAACCGGTCGGGCGGCAGGTCCTCGTCGCCGAGCCGGTGCAGGGATTGGATCGAGGCGAAGACGTACCGCCAGTCACGTGGCTTCTCACCTGCGACGAGTACCTCGCCGAAGCTGCCCTGACGCAGGACCTGCCGGAAGACCGAGCGGCTCTGCCGAAGGATCTGCTCCTGATGTGCGATGAAGAGCAGGCTGTCGACCTTGCGGCCGTTCCAGAGACGCCGGTAATCCAGGGCGGCGACCACCGTCTTACCGGTGCCGGTGGCCATCACCACCAGGTTGCGGTGGCGACCGTGGACCAGGCGTTCGGCTTCGAGGTCGGAGAGGACCTCTCGCTGGTAGCCGTACGGGTGGACGTCGATGTTCGTGATCTCGATGTCGGTCTCGGCGGTGTCGACCAGGCGTTGACCACGCGGGAGCCGTTGCCGGCGCTCGTGCCGCAGTGCTCGCCGGAGGCGATCGGCGTGCACGGCTGGGTCGTACGCCTCGAAAGCCGGATCGTTCCAGTAGTCGGTGAACGTCGCATCGAAGGTGTCGATGACCTGGGGCTGCTCAAGGCGGGAGACCCGGACGTTCCACTCCAGGCCGTCGACCAGGGCTGTCCGGGACAGGTTCGAGGAGCCGACGTAAGCGGTGACGGCACCACTGTTCCGGCGGAAGAGCCAGGCCTTGGCGTGCAGCCGGGTGGTCTTTGTCTCGTACGACACCTTGATCTCGGCACCCAGCTCAGCGAGCCGATCCACTGCACGCTGGTCAGTAGCGCCGAGGTATGTCGTGGTGATGACGCGGAGGCGACCACCACGAGCAATCAACTCTTGCACGGATCTTTCCAGCAGGCGCACGCCGTACCAGGTGATGAAGGCGCAGAGCAGGTCGACGTGGTCCGCCGAGGCCATCTCTGCGTTGACCTCATGACCGATGCGTGGCTGATGCCGGCCGTTGACCAGGAGGGCGCCGGTCGACAGCGGTGTGGTGGGCCGGACAGGGAAGTGCGGCGCCGCCGGTGGAACCGGAGGGTGGGCGATGGCCGTGAGCAGCTGTTTGTGTGCCTCGGCTAGCTGGTCGTCGTTGCCGGTCGCTTGTGGCTCAAGGTCGGCGATCCTCTCCGCGATGCGGTTGACCATCTCGATCTGTCTGGCAAGTCGGTCGTTCTCGTCACCGCCGACGGCGCATAGCGCTCGTTGAACCAGCCCGGTGATGTGCCGGGCCAGCACGACGTGGGCATCCGCTGGGTCAAGGCTGGCCCGTTCGACCAGTCCGGGGTCGAGGTGTTGGAGCTTGCCGGCGAGCTCGTTGGTGATGAGGCGTTCGTAGATGCCCCGCGCCAGCTCCGTCATCCCGGAGAGGCTAACAACGTCGGGACGAAGCAGAGAGTCGATCCTCTTGTCGATCCCGTCCGTACCCTAAGCTCGGCCCTCCGTGGTCCACAGCAGCGGCCCGAGCAGTGACGAGGTGGGCGAGTCCGAGGATCAGCAGTCGATGCGGCGGCCGAGCGGTTGGGCCGTTACCTGCCGTCCGGCGGACGTCGGCTCGCGCGATCCACATCGAACCGCACAGAGCCGTACCACATGTAGCCAAATCAATAACCTCAGGCTGCACCGGACATCCATGTCGAAATGTGTCAGGATAGCCGTACGTGAATGTCTGACCTCTGCGGGAGGATCGGGTGGCGTTCTGGCGCGTCCGGGACCGGATACGCCTCGAAGCGGGGCATGTCCTGGATGTGGCCTCGGGTGGTGACGGCTTCGGCATCCAGTACTGCGAAACGGCGCTCACCGCCAAACGCCCCATGCGAGGCAAGGCCGAGCAGCGGATCCGGTGCGGGCACTGTGGACATGTCATCGTGTTCACGGTCTACTCCGCCGCGCTGACCCGGCGGCATCGCTTCGTCGCCTACGGCCTCGGCGCCGCCCTGCTGGCCGTCGCCGTCCTGGTCTACGGCATCGGCATCGACGCCGTCGTTTCGGCGACCGGCCCGCTCTGGCCGCTGCTCCTCGCCGTCTCCGAGATCGCGCTGATCGTGCTGGCCCTCGGCTTCCTCGGTTATGCCGCCATGTTCGAGTACGGCGTCCGGTCGCCCCGGATGTGGCGCGGAGGGCCGGCACCGCGCTACTCCCACCTGGCCATGTTCGACCCGCACCTCGGCAACAAGCCGCTGGCCCGCACCGGCCGGGCGAGTTCCACGATCCATCACCAGCACACCGACGACCGTCCGCCCGGGTCAGGGTCGACCTGACCGCACACCCGCCAGTGCATCGCCGCCCACCGCGATCCACCAGCCATGAGCGGGCGGCCAGCGACGTGTTGTCCGGATCAAGTCATATACTCCGTCTGTGAGATGTTTGAGGACCTTAGGGGGAATTATTCTCCTGTCGGGTGCCATTCCGTCGGTTCTGCCGGCCGAGCCGATCGCCGCTGCTACGTTCGTCGTTTCCCGGGTGCGGCAGACCGAACTGTCGATCACGGTCCCGGCGACGGCCAACCTCGGGGCCGGCCTGCCCGGCGCCACTCTGAGTCGCCGGCTCGGCATGGTCACAGTGCGGGACAGCCGGCCGATCAACCCGAACACCTGGACGGTTACGGTGACCTCGACGCCGTTCATCACCGGGGCCGGCTCGGCGACGCAGACCATTCCCACCAGCCGGGTGTCGTACTGGTCGGGGCCGGCCGTCCGGCACACCGGGGGTGGCAACCTGGCGCCGGGTCAACCCACCAGTGCGCAGGCGCAGACCCTGACGGTGCCTCGCATCGCGTTCCGGAAGACCTCCGGCAATGCCAACAACCGGGTGAGCTGGGAGCCGACCCTGGTGATCGCCATCCCGTCCGGTGCGGTCACCGGCCTCTACCGGGGTACGGTCACGCACTCGGTCTCCTGACCCACATCACCGCTTTGTCGGTCCAGTGACGATTGCCCTATTTAAGGTCGTTTGGTGTGTTACAACCTCACCATGAAGAAAATCCTCGCGCCCTCGTTCTGCCTCGCCGCGGCGACTCTGCTGATCGCCACGCCGGCAGCGGCCCAACCGTCCGCCGACACGATCGTGACGTTCACCGTCGCCACCGCCAATCTCACCGTCGAGGTGCCGGCCGCGGTCAACCTCGGCTCGGCGTTCCCCGGGCAACGTCTCAGTGGCCAGTTGGGCACCGTGACCGTCCGTGACCAGCGTGCTGCGGCGAGCGCGACGTGGACCGCCTCGGTCGTCTCCAGCGAGTTCCGCACCGGCGAGGGCGAGCCGCAGGAGATCATCCAGCCACAACTGGTCGAGTACTGGTCCGGGCCGGCAACCGCCACCACCGGTACCGGCGTCTTCGTGCCAGGCCAGCCCACCGAGGCGGACCGGGTCAGCCTCGGCGTGCCCCGCACCGCCTTCGCCAAGACCTCCGGCAGTGGCAACAACTCCGCGAGCTGGAACCCGACATTGGTGATCAACATCCCGTCCGACGCGGTGGGCGGCCTGTACACCGGGACGGTAACCCATTCTGTGTCCTAACCGGCGGTCCCTGGCGGGCTGCGCCCTCACCATCGCCGTACTCGTACTGGCCGGAGCGCCCGGTGCCGCTGCCCCGTCTCCACCGACGAGTCCGGACGTCGGTGTCAGCGTCCGGCTGCTCGACGCGCCGGTCAACCGGCGTGCGGACAGCCGCGCCCACCACTACATCGTCGACCACGTGAAACCGGGGACGACGATTCGGCGCAGGATCGTCGTCTCCAGCGCCTCGGATATCCGCCGCGAGGTCGCCGTCTATCCGGCGGCCGCCACCGTCGAACAGGCAAAGTGGGTCGTCGCTCCCGACCGGACCGCGAACGAGCTGTCCAGTTGGGTGGCGGTGGACCGGGACCGCCTCGACCTCGATCCCGACCAGCGGGCGACCGTGTGGGCCACGATCCGGGTCCCCAGTGACGCCGCGGCCGGGGAACGTTACGCGGTCCTCTGGGCCCAGACCGCCGGCCTCGCCGACTCCACGGTGCGGCACATCGGCCGGGCCGGGATCCGGATCTACCTCTCCGTCGGCCCGGGTGGCGAGCCAGCGTCCGATTTCACCATCACCGACCTGGCCGGCACCCGGGCCCCCGACGGCACCGCCACGCTCACCGCCTCGGTGACCAACACCGGCAAGCGGGCCCTCGATCTCGACGGCACGCTCCAACTCAAGGATGGGCCGGACAACCTCAACAGCGGCCCGTTCAGGGTCGAGGCCCCCACCCTCGCCCTCGGCGCCACCGCGACCGTCCAGGTGCGGATCGGCCGGAACACCCCGGACGGCCCGTGGACGGCCAGGCTCGAACTGGCCAGCGGCTGGACCAGGCGTACCGCCACCGGCCAGGTGAGCTTCACCCGCCCGGGCGCCGTGGCCAAACCCGCAGATCGGAGTCGTACCGTCCTGCTCGCCGGCATGGCCGGGTCCGTACTCGTCCTGGCCCTGCTCGCCGGCTTCGCCGTCTACCAGCGTCGGCGTGCCGATCGACCGGTGGCGCTCGGTACCGGCGCCCTGGGCCGGCACGGCTCCCGGAAGTAGCCGCTACCGCGGCGCGACCGAGGGCTGGCGCTCGCCGGGCATGCGGGAGGACGAGCGCGTCATCGCTGTCGACCAGCGAGGTCCTTGGCAAGGCAGATGGTTCCGTCAACTCCGGCGGGTGATGTCGGCCGATAGCCCTCTTTCTGGTAGAGGTCGATGTTCCGCAGGCTCTTTGCGCCGGTGCACAGGAGGATGCGGCGACACTCGGGGCCGGCGGCGGCCTCGGCGGTACGTAGCAGCCACCGGCCCAGACCTCGGCCGCGCAGGTCGGGCACGACGGCGAGCCGACCCAGGTGCCAGTCGGTGTCGATGCGGTGGGTCCGCACCATGCCCAGCAGCCGGCCGTCGAGCCAGATGCCGGTGGTGTGCCAGCTCCCGAGCCACTCACCCACCTCCTCCAGCGACTCGTGCAGTGCCGGTATGGCCATGGTGTCATTGGCGACAGCCTCTTCCACCCAGCAGCACCGCTGCAGCACGGTGACCTCCGCAGCGTCGTCGGGGGTCAGCCGCCTTGCGTAGGCCCCTGGCAGAAGACCGGACACGGTCCCCGCGGATACGGTCCCGGCTCGCGCGCGTTCGCGCATCGGCCGCAGGGCGTGGGCGAGCCGGACAAGCTCGTCCAGCATGGCCACACCCGCCGCGTCGCGGGCTGCGTCCGGCCGCAGCCGCCCCTCCTCCGCCACCGAATCGCCGATCCGGATCGCGACGGTGGCACCCAACGGGACCATGCGCAGCGTGGTTACCACCTGCTTGGCGTGCTGAACGGAACGGGTACCCGCCGATGTGTTGCCGTAGCTGACAAAGCCGATAGGTTTCCATGCCCACTCGCCGTTGAGGTAGTCCAGCGCGTTCTTCAGGGTCGCCGGCATCCCGTAGTTGTATTCCGGCGTGACCGCGATGAAACCGTCCGCCGCGTCGGCGATGACGCTCCACCGACGGGTGTGCTCGTGCCGGTAGACACCCGACGACGGATGTTCCTCCTCGTCCAGAAACGGCAGGTTCAGGTCACCGAGGGCCACCGGTACGAGCTCGACGCCGAGTTCCGCGGCCCGCGGGGTAACCGCGTCGATCAGACATCGCCCCATGACGGGGCCGAGGGCGCCCGGACGGGTGCTGCAGATCAGCGCGAGGACGCGAAGCGGTTTCGTTGACATGGAAACGAAGTTTAGATGCTAGATTGGTTACATGTCAACGAAGCCGTCGACCGGGGCCGTACGCTGGTTGACCCCCGACGAGGAGCGAGCCTGGCGGGCCTTCCTCCGCGTCATGGTCGCCGTCCGGGCCGGCACCGCGCACGACCTGGCCGCGATCGGCCTTTCCGAGCCCGACTACGAAGTGCTGAGCACGCTGTCGGAGCGTCCCGCGCACACCAGCATGCTGGGGGAACAGGCCGACAAGATGGGCTGGTCGCGCAGCCGGCTCTCCCGGCACGCGACCCGGATGGAAGCACGGGGTCTGTTGCGGCGCACGCCGGACCCGACCGACGGCAGGGGCTGCCTTCTCGTGCTCACCGCGGAAGGTCTGGAAGCTCTGGAGAACGCCGCACCGACCCACGTCGAGTCGGTGCGGCGCCATTTCATCGACCGGCTGGATCCGGAAGACCTCGCCGCCCTCGAACGGATTGCCGGAAAGGTTGGCAGGTCCGAGGTGGTCGCTGATCCCGAGAGCAGCCCATCCGGGCAGCGATCAGCGTGATGATCATGACTGATATCGGTCCAATGCGGTGTCGAGCTGGACCGTCCGGGTCAGGCGCAGAGCCTGTGCCCGGGATGCCCCTGGCGGGCCCTGCCTAGCCTCGGTAGTCATGATCGAGTCGCAGTTTCCCCCGCCCCCACCCGCTGCCAAGCGCCGCAGCGCCAAACGGATCATTCTGCTCGTCGTGGCGATCGTCCTGGCGATCTGCTGCGCGGGCGGTACCGCCATCGGATTTTTGATCTACCGCAGCGTCCAGTCGGCGATGGGGCCGGTCCAGGACGCCGGTGCCCGGTACGTCGCCGACCTGAACGCCGGCAACTGGTCCGCCGCGTACGGGCAGACCTGCGCCGCCACCCGGCGCCTGATGACCGAGCAGGAGTTCATCGAGGCCCAGGAAGCCGCCCCGAAGGCGACCGGATACGAACTGGTCGGCACGAACGTCGGTCACCACAACGGGCGCACGAGGGCGGCGATCAACCTACGGGTCAGCTATCCGGGCGGCGAGGTCAGGGCCGTGCGGGTCCCGTTGGAGCAGGAGGGTGGGCAGTGGCGCCCCTGCCCCTGAGTGGCGAGCCGTGCCAGGCCGGTTAGCCGGGCACGGCACGCTACCGGCCCCGGTCAGCCGACCGGGGCCGGCGTCTTCTCCTCGACCTCGGCCGCGACCGGTGCCTTCGCCTCCACCGCCGCCCGCTTGCGGGCGCGGTGCGCCGCCACGTGAGACCGGGTGGCGCAGCGTTCCGAGCAGAACCGGCGGCAGCAGTTCGACGAGGTGTCCAGATAGACGTTGCCGCAGCGGTCGTCGGCGCAGACCCCGAACCGGGAGCTGCCGTACTCGCAGAGCCAGACCGAGAGGCCCCAGACCGCGCCGGCCAGGAACTCGGCACTCACCGAGGCGCCCCGGCTGGTCACGTGCATGTGCCAGTCCTTGGCGTCGTGCCCGGAGATGCGTGGCTGGACGGGGTAGTTCTCCAGAAGTGAGTTCAGTTCGGTCACGGCGTCGGCGTCCTGTCCCGAGGAACCGAATTCGAAGACGTCTCGCAGGCGTTTTTGTGCCCGGCGGAAGGCGGGGACGTCCCGTTCGGTCACCTCGTCGCGCATCCAGCCGTGCTCATCGGTGAAAACGGCCCGCAGGTCGTCGAGGTCGTCGAGTCGCGCGTTGACTAGATCGACCCCGGTCCGGGCGTACGCGTCGAAGTTCACCCGACAACCGTAGACGACTTACGGCTCCCGTGGCGCGTCCACGTAGTGGGGAAGGAACCGCGCGTAGCCGTCCGTGATCAGGCTCCGGCTCTCCCGTAGCCCGGCACCGGCCGCCTCGCCGGCCACCACCCAACTCCCCAGCACCAGACGATTATCCGAAAACGACGGTAGTGCGCGGAATTGTTGGTAGCACCATCCTTCGTCACCGTAGATCCCCGGATTGGCGATCTCTCCGGAACCGGTGACGATCCGCACCGAACCGCCCTCCCGACCCAACAGTGGCTTGACCACGTACTCGGTCATTCCCCGGGGCGAGTCGAGGTACGCCGGCAGCAGGTAGGGGTGGTCGGGATAGAGCTCCCAGAGCACGGCCAGCAGCGCCTTGTTGGAGAGCAGCAGCTTCCAGGCCGGCTCGATCCAGGTGGTCGGGGTACCGGGATCAAGGGCCGACCGGCCGTACGGCTCGGCGAGCATCCACTCCCACGGATAGAGCTTGAAGCAGGTGAGGATCGGCGTGCTCGCCCCGTCCGGGCCGGGCGGGGCGGTGAACCGGCGGCCGTCCCAGCCGATCTGGAGCATCGGCAACAGCTCGGCCTCCAGCCCTGCCTGCCGGGCGGTCTCGGCGAGGTAGCCGGCGGTCATCTGGTCCTCGCCGGTCTCCTCCTCGTCCGACCAGGCGACGTGCACCAGCGGGTCGTGCAGGCCGGCGCCGATCCGCTGCCAGGCCGCGACCAGCCGCTCGTGCACGCTGTTCCACTGGTCCAGCTCGGGGCGGGTCTCCTCCAGCCAGTACCACTGGATCACCGCCGCCTCGACCAGCGCGGTCGGGGTGTCCGCGTTGTACTCCAGCAGCTTCGGCGGCCACGAACCGTCGTACCAGAGGTCGAACCGGCCGTACAGGGTAGGCGGCTGCTCGCGCAGCGACCGGGTGACCGCGTCGGCGGCCCAGGCCGGGATGCCGAACTCGGCGAACCGGTTCTGCGCGACGACATGCTCGGCGGCGGCCACCGACATCCGGTGCAGCTCCTCGGTCGCCTCCTCCAGCCGGAGCACCTCGTCGAGGTCGAAGGCGTAGCAGGCACTCTCGTCCCAGTACGACATGAAGCCGCCGCCCGGCAGCTCGGTGTCGGCGTACACCAGCCCCTGCGCGCGGATCGTCGCCGACCAGTCCGGCCGGGGACGGCAGGTCTCCCGGCGCACCGTCAGCCGCCGCAGGAGGCGAGGTGGGTGCCGAACCCGCCCCGCTCGGGGAGTACGTCCGCGCCGCCGGTGCTCGACCCGGCGGTGGGGCCGTCCGGCACGGTGGCCGGGGCGTACGCCGCCAGGGCGAGCGAGCGGGGCCGCGGCGTACTCCGGCGCGAGTCGCAGTCGTCGTCATCACCGACCTGGTTGCATCCGGAGAGGGTGACGGCGAGGGCGGTGAGCGCGCCCAGTTGCACGCTCGCGGACCGGAGACGGCGTCGCGACAATTTTTCCACGAGATCGTTGTAACCGATCCGCGCCACTGCTGAGCTCCGGTCCCCGGGTACGCGCGGGCGGCTGGCGTTACGCTCGGCTCATGCTCCGATCGGTCATCCTCGCCGCCTCCCGGTCATCCCGGATCGAGCGGCTCGTCGAGACGGCCCCGTTCACCCGGGACGTCGTACGCCGGTTCGTCGCCGGCACCACCACCGACGACGCGCTGCGCGCCACCCGCCAGCTCGTCGCCGACGGCCTCGCGGTCTCCATCGACCACCTGGGCGAGGACACCGTCACCGGAGACCAGGCCACGGCCGTTCGGGACGAGTACCTGGCCCTGCTCCGCGGCCTCGCCGAGGCCGGGCTCACCCCGCCGGCCGAGGTCAGCGTCAAGCTTTCGGCACTGGGGCAGAAGTTCGACGAGCGGCTGGCCCGGGAGCACGCGCAGGCGATCTGCGCCGCCGCCGAGGCGGCCGGCACCACGGTCACCCTGGACATGGAGGACCACACCACCACCGACGCGACCCTGGACACCCTGGCCGAGCTGCGGAAGGACTTTCCGGGTACGGGGGCGGTGCTCCAGGCGTACCTGCGGCGCACCGAGGCGGACTGCCGGGACCTGGCCACCCCGGGATCTCGGGTGCGGCTGTGCAAGGGGGCGTACTCCGAACCCGAGTCGGTGGCGTACCAGTCGGCGCGGGAGGTGGACAGATCGTATGTCCGCTGCCTGAACATCCTGCTCTCCGGCCCGGGGTACCCGATGATCGCCACCCACGACCCACGGTTGATCGCGATCGCCGAGGACCGGTCCCGGTGGTTCGACCGTACGCCGGACCGGTTCGAGTTCCAGCTCCTCTATGGGGTGCGCCCGGACGAGCAGACCCGGCTCGTCGAGGCCGGCCACACCGTGCGCGTCTACCTGCCGTACGGCACCGACTGGTACGGCTACCTGATGCGCCGGCTCGCCGAGCGCCCTGCCAACCTGGCCTTCTTCGCCCGCGCCGTGGCGACGCGGAAGTAGCGCCGCGACGATCTGACAGTAGCGCCGTGGTGATCCGGGGGTGGCGGTGCCCGGCTGGGATCGGTCCACTCGGCCTGGCATCCTCGAACGCCATGGACCTCTCCCGCGCGGTGGCGGCGTTGCGTGCCGCCCTCGCCGACTCGCCCCGGGCGCAGGGCGCTCCCGATCTGGTCGAGCAGATTCTCGCGCTGGTCCGTCCCTCGATCGGGCTTGCCGTTCCGGCCCGGCGCCGCGACGGCGCGGTCGCCGGCTGGTACGGCGGGCTGCCCGGACTGCCGGACGGGGTGCCGTGGCCGCGGCACCAGGGCCGGCCGATGACGCTGCTGGCCCGGCTCGACTGTGCCACCCTGGCACCGCTGCTCGGTCCCGAGTGGACGCTGCCCCGGGACGGGACGCTGCTCTTCTTCGCCGACGAATGGTTCCACGCCGACTTCGGGGCGGGCCCGGGTGACGATGGTTGCGCGGTGCTGCACGTGCCCGTCGACGCGCCGGACCGGGCCGCTCCGGCGGAGGCGGTGCTGATCCCGGCGCTGCCGCTGGTCGCCGCTCCGGTGCTGGCCGCCCCCGACTACTCCGAGCCGGAGCTCGCGGCGGCCTTCTCGACCGACCCGATCCGGGTGATGGGCCTGGTCACCGAGATCCGCGACCGGCTGCCGACCGTGCGGCACAGGTTGCTGGGGTGGCCCGACAGTCCGGTGGCGGAACTGGCCGGTCACCGGCTGCTGTTGGCACTGGAGGCCGAACGGGGGACCGCCTGGGGCGAACTGGTCGGTGTCTCGTTCTGGATCGACGGTCCGGACCTGGCGGCGGGACGGTTGTCCCGGGTACGCCGGGTCCTCGACGTGGCCTGAGAGTCCACTGCCCCCGGCCGGGGGACGCACAGCAGCGCATCCGGCCCGCCGAGGGTCCGATCTGCTGATCGTTGCCCCCGACGGACCGGATGCGTCCGCTCCGTCACCGGCCCGTGGTCTCCGTTGCCGGCCACCCGTCACCGGTCACCTGTGCCTCGGGTCACGAGGCTCAGGCGAAGCAGTTCTCGACGGACTCGTCACCGGCGCAGTTGTCCGGCCGGTTCTTGCTGATGACGGTGTCGTCGTCCACCCTCACCCTGGCGTGCTCGGCGAAGAGCCCGCCGCCCTTCTTGGTGGCGTCGTTCTCGACGATCTTGCTCTTCTTCAGTTCGAGCGAACCGCCCTCGACCGCGATGCCGCCGCCGACCGAACGCGCGCCGACGGCGCTGTTCTTGCTGACCTCGGTGTCCCGCACGATCACCTCGGACTTCACGGCGAAGATGCCGCCGCCGTCACCCCGGGTGGTGTTCTTGGTGATCTTGCTTCCGTCCACCGTGAGCAGACCCTTGACGGTGGCGATGCCGCCGCCGTCCTTGGTGCCGAGGTTCTTGCTGACGTGCAGCCCCCGGACCGTGAGGGTGGCGTCCTTGTTGAACAGGCCGCCGCCGACCTTCGCGGTGTTGCCGTTGACCTCGCCGTCCCAGACCTTGGTCCGGGCCGAGACGCTGGCGATACCGCCGCCCTCCGCCGCGTTGTTGTGCTCGAAGGCGCTCTTCGTGATGTCGGCCGCCCCCTGGTAGTTGGCGAGCCCACCGCCGGCCTTGTCGGCGCTGTTGCTGAAGAACTCGGACTTCTCCACGGTGAGGACACCACCGTTGAGGATCCCGCCACCGTTGCCGGCGGAGTTGTTCTCCTCGAACTTGCTCTCCGTGACCGCCAAGTGGCCGTCGTTGAAGATCGCGCCGCCGCCGCCGTCCTTGGCGAGAGCGGTGCTGTCGGAGATCGTGACCCGCTTCACCGTGGCGGTGGCGCCGTGGTCGACCGAGATCGCGCCGCCCTCGTCCGCCCGCCCGTTCTTCAGGAAGACGTCACTCAACTCCAGCTCTCCGCCGTCCCGGACGGTGAAGAAGCGGAAGTCCTTGGCGTACGTGTCCCGGGTGATGGTCGCGCCCTCACCCTTGATCTTGATCGGCGTCTTGATCACCGGCAGACCGGAGTTGTCGTGCTTCCGGTCGTGCTTCTTGCCGTTCGGGCTGCCCATCGTCCCCGGCGTACCCGTGGCGCCGTTGGCGGCGTCTGACGGCGCCTTGCCGGTGTCCTTCTGGCCCTTGCCGTCGTGCTTCTCGCCGCTCTTGCCGCTCGCGGTGAGCGTGTAGGTGCACTTCGGCGCGAGCCTGAGGCTGCCGCCGCCCTCGGCGTTGGCGTGTACCAGCGCGGCGATGAGCCTGTCTGGGTCGCACGGTACGGACGTCACCTTCTCGCCCTCGCGCTCGCCTTCGCCCTCGCCTTCGTTCGAGCCGCAGCCCTCGCGGCCCGCCTGGGACCCGCCGTTCCAGCCCGAACCCTCCGAACCCGAGCCCTGCCAGCCCGAGCCGCTTTCACCGCTGCCCTGCGATCCGCCGTGCCAGCGCGAGCTGTCGGATCCGGGGGTCTCCCCGGACGAGCCGTTCTCGCCGCCGCCCTGCGGTCCGCCCTGCCAGCCGGAGCCGCCCTGCGATCCGCTCTGCGGTCCGCCCTGCCAGCCGGAGCCGCCCTGCGATCCGCCCTGCGGTCCGCCCTGCCAGCCGGAGCCGCCCTGCGATCCGCTCTGCGGTCCGCCCTGCCAGCCGGAGCCGTTGGCGTCCTTGGCCTCCTCGTGCTTCTCCCTGGCGTCCTTGGACTCGCCGGCCGGTCCGGCCTTCGGGTCCTTGGTTGCCGTGGGGCCGGCCTTGGGGTCCTTGGACTCGCCGGCCGGTCCGGCCTTCGGGTCCTTGGTCGCCGTGGGGCCGGCCTTGGGGTCCTTGGACTCGCCGGCCGGTCCGGCCTTCGGGTCCTTGGTCGCCGTGGGGCCGGCCTTGGGGTCCTTGGACTCGCCGGCCGGTCCGGCCTTCGGGTCCTTGGTCGCCGTCGGGCCCGCCTTCGGGTCCTTCGACTCCTCGGGCTTCGCCTTCCGGTCCTTCGAGTCGCTCGGCGCGGACTCCGGGGCCTCGGCGTTCTTGTCGCCCTGGCCCTGCCAGCCGCCGCCCGGCTTGCAGTAGTCCTGCCAGTTCCCGCCCTGGGAGTCCTCGCCGCCGTTGTTCCCGCCGTTGTTCGACTCGCCGGCCGGTCCGGCCTTCCGGTCCGCGGGACCTTCGTGCTTGCCCGGGTCCTTGCCGTTGTCGCCGTTGTCGTTGCTGGCGGCGATGACGGACAACTGCCCCAGGTCCACCTCTGCCAGGCCGTTGTCGCTGGCCAGCGTGGCCACCCCGGCCAGACCGGCAGCGCCGGCCACCAGGCTGCCGGCGACGATGCCCCCGGCTAAGAACCACCGGGACCGCCGCCTTTTTGGCCGCGTCGTGGGCTGACCGGGATCCACGTGGCTCCCTTGGAATTCGGACATCAAGCTCCCTGCCTTTCGAATACAAGACACGGCCGCACCATCGGGGGCGCGGAGGGCTACAAATAGGCTGTAGCCACTTAACGTCACCGTACGGTGCTCTTCGGTGCATGGCGGGCCTATATGAAGAAAACCCACGAACAAGTGGAATCAGGCCCAGTCAGCGCCGGAAAAGCGCTAACCGGATAGATGCGGGCCACACAGTGCCAATTACATTCGGGCAGCCGAAAGCAGACAGACATTTGGCGGACGTACCGCCCTTACCGTTCGAGTCAACCGCTGAGGGCATAATCCGTACACCGAGCGCCATGACACCCAAGTGGTGACGTTGGGGTGGTCACGGCTCGAAAGGGGGCCCAGCAGGGTCAGGGTTCCCACCGCGGGGATCCTCCGGATGGCGTTCACCGGGTGCGGTGGGAGACTGGGCCGGTGACCACCCCGATCGACGACTACGTCTCGGCGGTCGCTGGCCGGTTGCGCGGTTCGGCCCGGTTGCGGGCCGACATGCTGGCCGAGATCCGGGACGCCCTGGTCGACGCCGCCGACGTGCACCGGCACCACGGGCTGAGCGCCCCGGAGGCACAGCGGACGGCCGTCCGGGAATTCGGTTCGGTCGACCGGATCGCGAGGGGTCTGCAGGACCTGCTGGCGGTGGCGCAGGGCCGGCGAACGGCGCTGTTGCTCGTCGGCGTACTCGGTGCCCAGTACGGCATGTCGGAACTGCTCGGCCGGATCGGCGGCTGGCAGCAGTTCTGGGGCGGGGTCGAGCCGGGGACCTGGTACCTGTGGCTGGCCCGGACGATGGACACCTTCGCCGGGCTCGCCCTCGGCACCGCCGTCGTGATGGCGCTGCTGCTGCGCTGGGGACCGCGGCACGTGGAGATCCGCCCGGCGGCGATCCGGCTGATCGCCGTACTCGTCTCGGTGGTGGTCGGGGTGAGCCTGGTCTGCGGCGTACTGCTCGCCGTCCTGCCGCCGGGGGACGGGGGCGCGCAGGCACTGGTCGGCGGGGCGGGCTGGACGATCTCGTCGGGCCTGCTGCTCGGCTCGGCCCGGCGCAGTTGGCGGGCTGCCGCCGAACCGCCGGAGTCGCGGCCGGCGGGTCGCCTGGTCGGGTCATGGGCAGGTCGCTGAGGCCGGGTTCGCACGGCTGGACGATTGGTCGTACTCTCCGGCGGTGACCGACGGGGAGTACCGCCACCGCCCACCTGCCGACCACGATCCGCAGACCGGCAATCGTCCGGCCGACCACCCGCCCTCCGGGTACCCGCCGTCGGCCGGCCACCAGTCCGATGGATACAAGCCGGCCGGTTACCAGCCGGGTGGTTACCAGCCGGCCGGCTACCAGTCTGCTGGTTACCAGTCCGGTGGTTACCACCAGGCCGGTGGCTATCAGTCGGGCGGATTCCGACCAGGGCCGGCCGGTTACCCGACGCGGCCCGGCTATCCGCAGCCCGGTGGGCATCCGATGCCGGGCGGATACCCGGGGTCCGGTGGGTACCCGATGCCGGGCGGCCTCCCGGGGACCGCTGGCTATCCGCCGCCGGCCGGACTCGTCTCGCCGCCGCGCCGCCGCCGGTGGCCACTCTGGGTGGCGTTCGGGACCGTCGTGGCCCTGCTGCTCTGTGCCGCCCCGATCGCGATCGGGGCGGTACTGCTCGACGGGATGTCCGGCCCAACCGGCCCGGCCGCCGGCGCCGGCGCGGCGGCCAGCCCGAAGGCTGGCGACCCGTCCTCGGTGACCGTCGACTGGCTCACCGAGCAGATCCGCAGCCGGCTCGACGGGCAGGCGAAGGCGCTGCTCAGCGGCGACGAGAGCGGCTACGTCGGGCTCGCCGAGCCGAACACGGCGATCGCCCGGCAGCTCCGGCGCGACTTCCGGACCCTGCGGGCAATGCGGGTCAGCAAGTGGGAGCCGAAACTGCTGGGCCGGGTGGTCAAACTCGAGACGGCCGGCGAGTGGCGAGCCAACCTGATCGTCGGGCACTGCTTCGTGAGGCCCGGCTGCGAACCGAACGAGATCACCATGGTCACCCGGTGGAAGGACACCGCCGGCCAGCCGCGACTGGCCGCGATCGACACCGACGAGGTTGGCGGGCCGGGGCGGCCACGGCCGTGGGAGAGCGACGAACTTGTCGCCACGATCGGCGAACGCACCCTGGTCGCGGCGCCCCGGGCGTTCCGGGACCGGCTGCCCGACCTGCTGCGCGAGGGGGAGCGGGCGGCCAAGGTCGCCGACCGGTACGCCGCGGACGGCTCGCCGCCGGAGCGCTATCTGATCTTCTACGCCGGCCCGAACGAGTGGGACCGCTGGTACGGCGGCGACCGCCCGGAGTGGACCGCCGGATACGCCGTACCGGTCGGCGACGGCCAGTACGACCTGGTGCTCAACTCCAAGGCCGTGGTGCCGGGCCAGTACGCCGACCTGATGCGGCACGAGCTGACCCATGCCTCCTCGCTGGCCGGCGCCGACCAGATCGACGACGACGCCTGGTGGCTGGTGGAGGGGATCGCCGAACAGGCGGCGGCCGGTGGCCGGGCGGCGAGCCGGTACGACAGCCTCGACGACGTCGACCGGCTGGTCAACTCCGGCTGGAACGGCGAGCTGGCGGACGTGGCGCCCGGCGCCGAGTCCGAGGACTGGCACGTCGCCGGCAGCTACGGGGTCGGCTACCTCGCCGTCCGGCATCTCGTCGACCGGTTCGGCGAGAAGGAGCTGCTTTCCTTCTTCAAACTCGTGGTGCACGACGGCCGGTCGGAGGCGGAGGCCTCCCGGGAGGCGTTCGGCCAGGACTGGTCGAAGCTGCACGACGAGTGCGTGGCGTACGTGAAGAAGACCGCTTCCTGACCCAGGCGCCAGCTGAGCGGGCGGGCCGGTGAGCGGGCGCGCCGGCCCGCGCGTCCTGCCGGCCGCGGCGGGTGGCACCTCGTACGATGGCGGCGTGCGTCGCGCCTCTCCGCCGCGCCTGTCCGCAGCACCGCGGCCCCGTCGCTCCGTGTTCTCCGCCATCCTCCTCACCGCCACCGTCCTGTTCGGCCTCTCCGCGGCCTCCTGCGAGTCCGACGACGACCAGCTCGGGCTGGCCAGTGTCGAGCGGGCCGACGTCGCCGAACTGGTCGACGCCCCGGCCAGCGTGACGGCGCGAGCGGCGGCCACCCTGAGCGCCCCCGCCGACGGCACCCTGGCCGAGCTGCGGGTCAGGCCGGGCGCCGTGGTCAAGCCGGGCCGGGTCCTGGCGGTCGTCGACTCGCCCACGGCCCGGGATCGGCTGGTCAAGGCCCGCCGGGCCCTCCGGGCGGCCCGCAGCGCGGGGCGGGGTGTCGGCGGCGGCGCCGACCTGGCCCGGTTGCGCCGGAATACCGACCGTGCGGCGGCGCAGGCGTTCCAGGCTGCCCGGGACGCCGCCGACAAGCTCACCGACCCGGACGCCCGGGCCGCGCTGCTCGCCCAGGTCCGGATCGCGCAGCGGCAGTACGAGGCGGCGGCCGAGAGCGCTGGTGCGGCGGTACGCGCCGTCCAGCGCGGCGTCGCCGGGCTGAACTCGGCGGTACGGGCCCTCGCCGCCGCCCAGCGCCTCCAGGCCGAGCAGGCGTACGACCTGGCCAAGGCAACCGTCGACGCGCTCGTACTGCGGGCGCCGATCGGCGGGGTGGTGCAGCTCGGCGGGCCCGCGTCACCGGCGGCCCCGGGTTCGGCCGAGGCGCTGGCCGGGCTCCTCGGCGCGGCCGGCGGACTCGGCACGACCGGCGGGCTCGGCGCACCGGCCGGGGCGTTCGGCGCGGGTAACCCGACGGTGGCCGGCGTCGACGGCGCGGTGCCGGTCGGCGGCCAGGTGAGCGCCGGTACCCCGATCCTGACCGTGGTGGACCTGACCGACCTCGGGCTGGTCGCCGAGGTGGACGAGACCGACGTGCTCCTGGTCGACCCGGGGGTGCCGGCGAGCGTCGAACTGGACGCCGCCACCGGAGCGGAGTATCCGGCCCGGGTCCGTTCGGTCGACGTCCTGCCGACCGCGTCGGCCCGGGGCGGTGTCACATACCGGGTACGGCTCTCGCTCGGTTCCGGGCGCTTCGCCGACGGGCGGGCCGCGCCGGCGCCGCGCCCCGGGATGAGCGCCGTGGTTCGGCTGCGGGTCCGGGAGGCGGTCGGCGCGGTGACCGTACCGGCGGCGGCGGTGCATTCGGCGCAGGGGCGGGACGCGGTCTGGGTGGTCCGGGACGGGATCGCCGAGCAGGTGCCGGTGACGGTCGGGGTGCAGGGCCAGGACCTGGTGCAGATCGTCAGCGGGGTGGAGCCGGGCCAGCAGGTGGTGGTCAGCGGCGCCGACCAGGTGCGCCCCGGAGAGCGGGTACGTTGACCGCCGCGCCGGTGGGCCGTTCCCGCGACGCGGCGGCCGGTGCCCCGGCCCGGCGGTGCGGGGTGGCGGTGGAGGCGGTCGACCTGGTCCGGACGTACGAGCTGGGCGGGGTCTCGGTGGCCGCGCTGCGCGGCGTCTCGCTGACCATCGCCGCCGGCGACTACGTGGCGGTCGTCGGGCCGTCCGGTTCGGGTAAGTCGACCCTGATGCACCTGCTCGGCGGCCTGGACCGGCCCACCGCCGGCAGGCTGGTGATCGGCGGTCGGGACGTCGCCACGCTGGACGCCGGGGAGCTTGCCACGCTGCGCAACGAGACCATCGGCTTCGTCTTCCAGTCGTTCCACCTGCTGCCCCGGACCTCCGCGCTCGACAACGTCGCGCTGCCGCTGGTCTACCGGGGAATCGGTGGCCGGCGGCGGCGGGAGTTGGCGGCGGCGATGCTGGGCCGGGTCGGCCTCGGGCACCGGCTGGACCACCGGCCCAACCAGCTCTCCGGTGGAGAGCAGCAGCGGGTGGCGATCGCCCGGGCCCTGGTCACCGACCCGGTACTGCTGCTCGCCGACGAGCCGACCGGCAACCTGGACAGCGCGACCGGCGAGTCCGTGCTGACCCTGCTGGAGGAGCTGAACGCCTCCGACGGTGTGGCGCTGGTGCTGGTCACCCACGACCGGGAGGTCGCCGAGCGAGCACACCGGCAGGTCACCATGCGGGACGGCGTGATCCTGCCGGCCGACGGGGGCCGCGCGCGGGGACTACCACCCAGGCCGGCGGCGGACACCGCGACGGCCGTTCCGGCGACGCGGCGGGGGCCTGAGATAGTAGATCCCGCTCCCAGCGCGGAGCCCCGACGAGCGTCCGGAAGCGACTCGGGGCACCCGTCCGGCTTCGGTGGCGCCACCACCGAAGCCACCGGACGCCGCGGGTCGAGCGGTGCCGCCTCCGGCGTAGCCGACGAGGCAGCCGGGCAGGCCGAGCGCACACCTGCCGGGCGGGCCGAGGGTAGGACCGGGACGGACGGCTCGGGGAGCGGCTCGTGAGGATTGCCGAGGCGTGGCGGGTCGCGCTGGACGCCCTGGCGGCGAACCGGCTGCGCAGCATGCTCACCATGCTCGGCGTGGTGATCGGGGTGGCCGCCGTGGTGGTGCTGGTCGCGATCGGCACCGGCGCCAAGCGGGAGGTGGAGCAGCAGGTCGAGGGGCTCGGCTCCAACCTGCTCGTGGTGGTGCCCGGCCGGCTCGACTTCGGCGCGGCACCGGCGGTCTCCCGGCTCTCCCTGGCCGACGTCGAGGCGGTCAACCGGGTGGTCGGCGATCCGCGCCGGGTGGCGGTCACGGTCACCTCCGGCGAGACGGTACGCGCCGGCAACCGGTCGGCGTTCACCACGGTGCAGGGCGTACTGGAGACCACGCCCGAGGTCTTCGTCCGAAAGCTGGACCGGGGCAGCTATCTCACGTCATCCGATGTCGACACGAGTCGCCGGGTGGCGGTGCTCGGCGCCACGGTCGCCAGCACCCTCTTCGGCGAACGTGAGCCGGTCGGGCAGCAGGTCGCGATCGCCGGCGTACGGTTCCGGGTGGTCGGGGTCTTCGCCCCGCTCGGCCAGAGCCTCGGGGTGGACCGGGACGACGAGGTGCACATCCCGGTCACCGCCGCGCACCGGCTCTACGGCACCCAGCGGATCGACGGGATCGCGATCAAGGCGCCGGACCGGGCGGAGATCGACGACCTCGGCGCCCGGGTCGTCGCCGAGCTGACCCGGCGGCACCCCGACACCGAGTTCAGCGCGGTGACCCAGGAACAGATCCTCGGCGTACTCGGGGACATCCTCGGGGTGCTGACCGGGGTACTCGCCGCGATCGCCGGCATCTCGTTGCTGGTCGGCGGCGTGGGAGTCTCCAATATCATGCTGGTCTCGGTACGCGAACGGACCCGGGAGATCGGCCTGCGCAAGGCCGTCGGCGCCCGCCCACGGGACATCGGGATCCAGTTCCTGCTGGAGGCGGTGCTGCTGACGGCGCTCGGCGGGGTGCTCGGGATGGGGCTCGGGGTGGGCGCCGCGCTGCTGGTGGCCGCCCTCTCCCCGGTACCGGCGGCCGTCACCTGGTGGTCGCTGGCGCTCTCGTTCGGGGTCTCGGCGGCGGTCGGGATCATTTTCGGCGTGGTGCCGGCGCAGCGGGCCGGGCGGCTGGACCCGGTGGTCGCGCTCCGCGCGGAATGACCCGGATGGGCGGGAACGCCGGTTCCCATCCGTCGACCGTGGCGCCAGGGATGATCAATTGTCCGAAGGGATCGCGCCGGTCACAGCCGCCCCGCTACCGTACTGGTAACACGCGCGTAGCTGCGGCGCGGAAGCATCCCGCCGGGCGGCACGCGCCGGGGATTGGGATGGGTTGGTGAGCCATGGCAGGATCACCACAGCCGGACAGCCGGATGCCGGAGGTCAGGTTCTTGACCGTCGCCGAGGTGGCGATGCTGATGCGGGTCTCGAAGATGACGGTCTACCGGCTGGTGCACTCCGGCGAGCTGACCGCGGTGCGGGTCGGCCGGTCGTTCCGGGTGCCGGAGCATGCCGTGCACGACTACCTGCGGGGTGCCTTTCAGGAGACCGCCTGACGGCGCAACCGCGATGTCGCGACGGTTCCGGAGCGTCCCGGGGCGGTTCACCGTGGGGGCGCTTTGGTCCGGCTGACGGCCGAGGGCTAGTCTGGACCGCGACCGTGGCCACGTGCCGCTATGGGTGTGAGCCCGTCGTGCCGGCCCGGTCCGTTGTCCAGCTCGGTAGCCGGCAGCGCCTTCGGGCGGAGCCGGTCCGATCAGCACGTCGCATCAGAAGGGCTGTCGTATGGGCTCGGTGGTCAAGAAGCGCCGCAAGCGCATGGCCAAGAAGAAGCACCGCAAGCTGCTGCGCAAGACCCGCGTCCAGCGTCGCCGTCTCGGCAAGTGACCCCGGCCGGGCGCCTGCCCGGCCGGCGGTGAGCCGGTCAGCTGTCGACCTTCGGAGGCCCACGTGACGACGTCGAGGCGATCCGGGCCCGGCCCGGATCGTCCCGTGCGGAGCGCGAGGTGACCCCCGGTAGCACCCCCGGTGCGCCGGGGGTCGTCGTGGTGACCGGAGTCAGCCGGTTCCTCGGTGCGCACGTCGCGGCGCGGCTCGTCGCCGACGACCGGATCACCCGGGTCGTCGGTCTCGACGTGCACGAACCAGCGGCCGAAATCGCCGGCCTGCTCGACGGCGTCGAGCGGGTCCGGGCCGACGCCGGCGAGGCGAGCACCATCGTCGAGGAACTCGGCGCCGACGCGGTCGTGCACCTGGCGTTGGTCACCGCCGCCGACCCGCAGCAGGGCGGCCGGGCGGCGATGAAGGAGCAGAACGTCATCGGCACGATGCAGCTGCTCGCCGCCGTCCAACGGGCGCCCCGGCTGCGCAAGCTGGTCGTCCGGTCGTCGACCGCCGCCTACGGGGCGTCGTTCCGGGACCCGGCCGTCTTCACCGAGGACACCGAGCCCCGGGCGGTGCCGCGCGGCGGCTTCGCCCGGGACATTCTGGACATCGAGGGGTACGTCCGCAGCTTCCGGCGTCGCCGTCCCGACGTCACCGCCACCGTGCTGCGCTTCGCGCCGTTCATCGGCTCGATGGCGAACACCACGCTGACCCGATATTTCGCCCAGCCCGTGGTCCCGACCGTGCTCGGCCGCGACCCCCGGCTCCAGTTCGTGCACTTCGACGACGTGCTGGAGGTGCTGCATCGGTCGGTGGTGGAGGAGCATCCCGGGACCTACAACGTCGCCGGGCCGGGAGTGTTGACGCTTTCCCAGGCGATCCGCCGGGCCGGCCGGGTCGCCCTGCCGGTGGTGGAGCCGGGGCTATCCGGCGCGGCCGGGCTGGCCCGGGTGCTGGGCTTCGCCCGCTACGGCCTCGACCAGGTCGACCTGTTCGTGCACGGCCGGGTGGTCGACACGACCAGACTGACCACCGAGTACGGCTTCACCCCGCGCTCCACCGCCGCCGCCTTCGACGAGTTCATCGCGAGCCGCCGTGACGGGAGGGTGCTCGGGCCGGAGCAGCTTCGCCGGGCCGAGCAGGTGATCCTGGACGGCATCCGGCAGACCCGGGCCACGGTCCGGGACCGGATCAACCAGTTCGGCGCGGTCGAGGGCGCCGGTCCGGGGCCCGCAGCGGAGTCGGACGAGGCCCGGCGGCGGCGGGCAAATGGAGCGGGGCGGTCGATGACCGGCGACGGCGGTGCGCCGATGGAGCGGGGCGGACGATGACCGGCGACGGCGGTGCGCCGGAGCGGCACAACGGGCACCGGCCCGGACCGGCAGGGAGGGCGGTGCCGGACCGGCCGGGAGATGTCTGGGACCGGCGGGTCGCCGCCGGGCTGGCCTTTCTGCGCCGGCGACTCGGTGGGCAGTACGAGGTCGACGAGTTCGGTTTCGATCCCGAGCTGACCGACCAGGTCTTCCATCCGGTGCTACGCCGGCTCTACCGCGACTGGTTCCGTACCGAGGTCTACGGGGTGCACCACCTGCCGGTCGACGGTGCCGGCCTGGTGGTGGGTAACCACTCCGGTACCGTCGCGCTGGACGCGCTGGTGCTGGCGGCCGTGCTGCACGACCAGCACCCGAAGCAGCGCTACCTGCGGCTGCTCGGCGCCGACCTGGTGTTCCGGATGCCGGTCGTCTCCGAGCTGGTCCGCAAGACCGGCGGCACGGTGGCGTGCAACTCGGACGCGGAGCGGCTGCTCGGCCGGGGTGAGCTGGTCGGCGTCTTCCCCGAGGGCTTCAAGGGCATCGGCAAGCTCTACGCGGACCGCTACAAGCTGCAACGGTTCGGTCGGGGCGGCTTCGTCTCCGCCGCACTCCGTACCGGCACCCCGATCATCCCGGTGGCGATCGTCGGTGCCGAGGAGACGTACCCGATGCTCGCCGACATCAAGCCGCTGGCCCGGCTGCTCAAGCTGCCGTACTTTCCGGTGACGCCGACCTTCCCGTGGCTCGGTCCGCTCGGCGCGGTGCCGCTGCCCAGCAAGTGGCTGATCGAGTTCTGCCCGCCGATCTCGACCGACCACCTGGTCGACTCCGCCGACGATCCGCTGGTCGTATTCAACCTCGCCGACCAGGTCCGGGAGACCATCCAGCAGACCCTGCACCGGTTGCTGGAGAAGCGCCCCGACCCGTTCGGCCCCTGAGCCGGCCCGCGGGCCGGAGGCGGTCACAAGGGTCAGCCCTCGGGCCGAAGCGGAGGCGGTCAGCGGGTCAGCCGGCGACGCATCGCCAGCCCCGCCGTCACCGCGCCGGCCACCAGGCCGGCGGCGACGGTCGAGGGTACGGCGATCCGGGCCGCCTTCCGCCCGGTCCGGAAGTCGTGTACAGCCCAGCCGCGGTCCCGGGCGTGCCGCAGTAGCGTGCCGTCCGGGTTGACCGCCACCGCCCGGCCGACGGTGGAGAGCATCGGCAGGTCGTTGGCGGAGTCGCTGTACGCGGCGCACCGCGCCAGGTCCAGCCCCTCCACCGAGGCGAGCTGGACCACCGCGTCCGCCTTGGCCGGCCCGTGCAGCAGGTCGCCGACCAACCGCCCGGTGTACGCCCCGTCGCGGATCTCGGCGACGGTGCCGAGCGCGCCGGTCAGGCCGAGCCGGGCCGCGATGATCCGGCCGATCTCCACCGGGGCGGCGGTGACCAGCCAGACCCGCTGGCCGGCGTCCAGGTGCTGCTGGGCCAGGGCCCGGGTGCCGGCCCAGATCCGCGGAGCCATCAGCTCGTCGAAGATCTCCTCGGTGAGCCGCTCGACGTCCTCGACGCGCCAGCCGGCGACGAAGGCCAGCGCCGCCTCCTTGACCCGGGACATGCTGCCGGGGTGTTCGACGGCGAGTACCCGGAACCGGAGCTGCTGCCAGGCGAACCGGGCGAGGTCTCCGGTGGTGAGATAGTTGCGGGCCGCCAGGCCGCGGGCGAACCAGTAGATGGAGGCGCCCTGCATCACCGTGTTGTCCACGTCGAAGAAGGCGGCGGCGCCGGGATCGGTCCGGGCAGGGTCCGCCGGTGGGGCGTCCGGTCCGGCGTCGGCCCAGCCGGCGGTGTGACCGTGGTGGTCGGTGCTGACCGTCACCTTGCGGGCCCGAGCCACGCGGGAACCTCCTCGCTACGGGTACACAGCGAGGGTAGCCGGATCGGCCGGGGTGCACCGGGAGTCCGGGACCGCCGTTGCCCGGTCGGGCGGGTGCGGGGGACGGTCAGCCGCCGACCCGGTGCGCGGGTTCGGTGCTGGGGTGGTCGCGTACCGCTGGTGGCTGCTCCTGGCTGGGCGTCGGGCCGGGGGCCGTGGGTGCCGACGAGCGGCCCGGCGCCCGCGGCGCGTCCTCCGGGCTACGGCTACCGCCGTCTCCCTCGGTCGCGTTGGGCGGCGAGTCCGGTGGCGTACGGTCCGGGCTGCGGTTGACCGGGCAGGACCGGGGCAGCGGTCCGATCGAGTCCGCTCGGCCGATCGCGCCGACTCCGCAGGCGAGCGCGGCCCGCAGGCTTTCGGACCGGGTCTGCGCCTTGTCGAGAAGCACCAGCGATTCGTTGGCTCGGCTGCGGGTGGCCCGGGTGGTGTCCTCGAAGAGGCGGACGACCTCCGGGCGTTGCTGGCGCAGGAAACTGTCCACTGCGTCGAGCGCAGCGGGGTCCTGGCGTTGCACGGCCGCGCCGGTCAGCAGTTTGATGCCCTGTCGGGTGTCGGCGTCCATGTCTTCCAGGACGGCGGAGAAGCCGAGATTCTGCCCGCCGACCGCGACCGCCTCGGCGAGCCGGGTACGCGCGAAGTCGAGGTAGAGCTGCCCGCGACTCAGGTCGGAGCTGGCCAGGGCGAGCTGGGCGCGTTCGGTGTGCCGCTTCATGCCGTACAGCGCGTCGCCGGGTACGGCGTTCTCGCTGGCGGCGGACATCCCGGAGACCGCGATCGCGCCGACCGCGACCCCGATGACGATGGCGCCGCGGGCCCGGGCCCGGGTGCGTGGGCCCCGGAAGGCGGGCTGACCGGTCCGGCGGGTGGCGGGTTGACCACCGCCGTCGACGATGGCGTCGTCGGTGGCGGTCGCGCCGATTCCCTCCCGTTCGGCGGTGGCGACGAGCATGGCCCGCAGGCCGGCCCGGAAGTCGGGGTCCACCTCGACGGTGGACCGGACGTTCCGGAGTCGTTCGCCGACGGCCAGGGGCTGCGCCAGGTCGTCGTCGAGCCGGGACCGGACGTGGTGGCGACGGCCTCCGTTGGCCTCGTCGAGCAGCTGCGCGAAGCGCTCGGCGCGTTGGCGGTAGAAAGTCTTCCAACTCACCGCCGACACCTCCCTTCGCTGGTCGCGATGCTGCGGTCGGCGTCGTCCCGCCGTCCGGGGTACGACGGTGGCTGACTTCAGGACCAGGCCACGGTGCCCGAGGCCGGATCGGTTGTCCGACCGACCGGTCGGAGGGATGTCAGGCCAACCACCGGTCGCACCCGGACAAACGGTCGGTGGGGTCCACCGGTTACGGCCCGGCGGCGGGAAATACTACGAAGAGTGAGCGAGGTCACGGAGTGTAGACGATGGCCGTGGGAGCGCTTCACGGTTGGAACCCGTCCGGCAGCAACCGGGCCAGGGCCCGTACCGCGCGGTACTGGAGAGCCTTGATCGCGCCCTCGTTCTTGCCCATCGCCTGGGCGGTCTCCGCCACCGAGAAACCCTGTAGGAACCGCAGGACGATGCACTCCTGCTGCTCGGGGTTGAGCTTCTTGACGGCGGTCAGCAGGGCGACATTGGTGATGTGCTCGACGACGGCCGCCTCGGGGCTCCCCTCCGGGCCGCGATCTTCGCGGTCCGCATCTAAAACGTCACCCGTAGTAACTTCCAGGCGGTAGCGGCCGGACTTGAAATGGTCCGCCACCAGGTTCCGGGCGATCGTCACCAGCCAGGCGCCCAGGTCGCGCCCCTGCCAGGTGAAGCTGCCGATCCGCTTGAGTGCGCGCAGAAAGGTGTCCGAGGTGAGGTCCTCGGCGAGCTGCCGGTTGCCGACCCGGAAGTAGACGAACCGGAAGACGGTGTCGACGTACCGGTCGTAGATCAGGCCGAATGCCTCGGGCTCGCCGGCCTGGGCCCGCTCGATCAGTGCCCAGACCTCCCGGGCCGGATCCGACGGGTCGGGCCGGGCCGGATAACCGGTCGGCGAGGTGCCGCCCGAACCGCTGGACTTCTCGGTCGCCGGCACCACCGGCAGCACCGTGGTCTCGGTGTTCGACACGTCGGGGCGGACCGGCGGTGTCGTGGCGCCCGGCTGGGCGGGCATGGCCGGCCGGGCCGGACTGGCCACCCGGCCGCCCACCGGTCGGGCGTTCCCGCCCGGGGCGTTGTGCCGGGGTGGTGCTTCGTTCGGATGTGGACGGTTCCGGATCCGCTTCGAACCGCCGTCGCCGCGTACCGCAAGGCTCAGCATGTCGTCCATGGACACCCGGAGCCGGTCGAGGCCCTCGGTGAGCGCCAAGCGGGTGTTCCGGGGTGCCCCGCCGGTGTATCCGTAAGTGCTCACTGGACCTCCCCGGCCGACCGAGGCCGCGGGACCGGTTGCCGGGATCCGGCCGCGATGAGGGCCGTGCCCGCGCCGGGGTCGGCGCTATCCGGCACGGCGGTTCCGGGGTGCGCCGTACGACGGCACACGCCCCACAGCTGCTGGTGCAGTGCTCTCACAGGCACGGCGGCCTCCTCGGGCTGAGGGGTGTCGACTCACGGCAAAAGGGGTGAGCCGACCCGAGTGATGATAGGGCCAACGTCACCCATGTGCGGCAAGTCCGTTACACAGAGCCAAAGTATTTTCGAAAGCCACCCGAACGGGGCGCACAGCTTGTGCGTTGTCAGATGCCTGACAGTACGGTGGCAAGGGCTCTGAACAGGGGAAACGTGCAGACACGCCAGTGCGTGACCGGCCTTGGGCGTGCCGCCGCGAGCGTGTTAGAAGCCGTCCACGGTGGTCATCGAGGTCGCCCGTCCTGCCGGGGGCGTCGATATCCGAACCCCGTTACGGCCTGCTGGACCGTACCTCGGGTATCCGGAGAAGTCGAGGGAAGTTCCACGCCGAGAGAACGTCCGCCCCGGCACCGGGTCAGGCTCGGCGACCGTACAGGATGGACCGGTTCACCGCCGCGCTGCGCCGCCGGATCGCCGGGCCGGCCGACGGTCGTCCTGCGGTCACGACTCCCGGCCTGTTTCTCTGTCTCGACCGGGAGCTGGGGCCAATCGGCTGTGCCGGCGCCCGTAGGCCAGGTAGATCGCCACGCCAACGATCAGCCACCCCAACAGCCGCAGCCAGGTGTCGACCGTAAGGGTCGTCATCAGGGCAAAGCTCGTCAGCGCGGACGCCACCGGTATGACCGGCGAGAGCGGCACCCGGAATGGCCGTCGGAGGTCGGGTGAGGTTCGCCGCAGCACGACGACGGCAACTGCTGTTATGAGAAACGCCAGCAACGCGCCCAGGTTGACAAGATCAGCGAGTTCGGCGAGCGGAAGAATTCCCGCGAGTACAGCTACACCGACTGCGATCAACCCGGTAGCGATATAGGGGGTGCGCCAGCGTGGATGAACGGCGCCCATCCGAGCGGGCAGTAATCCGTCACGAGCCATCGTGAATACAACCCGACTCACCGCCACGAGGGACGCCAGAATGACCCCCGTCAGGGCGGCGATAACAGCAATGGAGACAGTTACGGCCATCCACGACGCTCCGACAGCAGAAAAGGCGGCGGCGATCGGCGCATCGGAGTCGACTTTGCTGTAGTTGACCATGCCGACAGTGACGAAGGAAACCCCAACATAGAGGACCATCGCTATGACGATGGTTCCGACGAGTCCCAGCGACAGCGTGCGTGAGGGGTTGCGGGTCTCCTCGGCCAGACTGGCGACGGATTCGAATCCGAGGTATGCGAAGAATACGAGGGCGGTTGCGGTAAGAATACCCACGACGCCAAAAGAGACCGGCTGAACCCCCAAGATCAGCTGAAACAGCGGCTTACCCATTTCCTGGCCCTCGGGCGCGCGAGGTGACGGAACAAAGGGGGTGAGATTGGCCACCCTGACATAAAGGGCGCCAACGACGATTACCAACAGGCAGATGGCAACCTTGATCACAACCAACGTCTTCGTAACGCGTGCGGACGGCCGGATACCAATCATGGCGATCACACCCATTAGGAGCGCGATCGCCGCGGCTCCAATGTTGTGCTTGCTCTCATCGCCGAACCAGGAGCCGGGCAAGTTGAGAAGTTCGGTGAGATAGCCGGACCAACCGCGAGAGACGACGGCCGCTCCCAAGGCGAACTCCAACACAAGAACCCATCCGATAATCCACGCGATCGTTTCGCCTGCGGTGGCATATGCATAGGTGTATGCACTCCCCGCAACAGGCACGCTGGACGCGAGTTCGGCATAGCAAAGGGCGGCGAGGATGGTCACCACGCCGGCAATCGCGAACGAGATGACAACCGCCGGTCCCGCAACCTGCGCTGCAATCCCCGTCAGGGTGAAGAGGCCGGTGCCGACGACGATCCCCACACCAAAGCCGACCAGATCGAGGGCTCCCAACCTACGCCGCAGTTTATGACCGCCGTCGGCGCCGCTCTCCGTCCCCTCCCCAAGCAAATCCTCGATCGGCTTGATCCGCATCCAACGACCCCCGCTCCTACCTGAAGCCTCTCACTGGAGAGATCTTTGCAGCAGGAACGAGGTGGTGAGGCACCAACAGCGGAATATGGTCTGTGGTTTCAGCGTGACTGCTGATGGCTCCGTGGTCAACGGGACGACCGCCTGCTCTCGTTCGGCTGCCACCAGGGCTGGGGAGCACGGGCGCCGCCCGCCTGAGCTGCCGCATCGCCCGGCTGGCTCGCCGGCAGGAGTCCCGCACAGGCCAAATCCGGCGCGTGGGCGGGTGAGGCCATCGTGTCACCTGTTTCTATCACCGCTAAGCGCCTTCCTCATGAAGATCTGATCACAGCAGGTAGAGCGGCATTTCGTGGACGTTTTGCCGCGCCTCGCCCGGGTAGTCGCCGAGTTGGACGGCCAGATGATGAACGCTCCTCCGCGGCTGCGGCACACGTAGACGACGCTGGGGAGGCAGTCCAGGAGCATGTCGCTCCGTCCGGAGGGTCGAGGGCAGGCGGACACTGACTCAGAATCGGTGGACATGGAGGGTCGGATCGAATGTCAGACGCTTGTGTGGAATTTTTCAGGCGGCTCGAATCTCAGGGACACGAGCCGTTGCTCGCCGACGTTACCGGCACAATGCGCTTCGACGTTCTTTACGAGTCCAGAACCGAGATCTGGTTCATATCAATAACAAGTGGTGACGTGGTGGTGAGGCGCGAGGAGCGAAGCGCTGACTGCATCATTCGCATCGGGCACGAACTTCTTGACCAGATCGTCAGAGGCGAGGCAAATGCCGACGCTCGGTGGCTGCGTAACGAGTTCACAATCCAGGGTAACCCTACATTGCTTGATTATCTGCAACGGATCTTTCCCGACCCGCCTCGCAGTCACGAGACACTGCCAGCCAAGATGACCAAAAGAAGGTGATAGCGCATGCCGGGCGAAGCAATGATACGGATCCTGGACGGCAACACGTTTGTCCTCAGTGACACCCGTGGAGATATCGAGGCGTCGCCCACCTTTCCAACTGGCTTCTTCTCCTTCGACACTCGCTTCCTGTCGACATGGCGACTGACGCTCGACGGCGAAAGTCCCCAACCGCTATCGGTGGACGACGTCCGATACTTCGACGTCCGCTTCTTCCTCGTCACGGGCGGAGCTGGAGAGTACGTCGATGCAAAGACATCAATCATACGTGAACGCATCTTGAGTGGCGGGTTCGACGAGTCGATAACAGTCCTGAACCACAGCCGGTCGCCGATCGACCTAACTCTGCGTGTCGACGCCGGGGCCGATTTTGCAGATCTCTTCGGGGTCAAGGGGTCGCAAGGAGGGAAGGGTAGGGTTCGTGTTCGTGTCGAAGAGGGTGCCCTTCGATTCATCTATCAGAGAGAGACCTTCAGGCGCGAAACGATTATTTCGAGTTCTGAACGCTGCGACATCGACGAGCGCGGCTTCACGTTTACAGTTCACGTTGATGGTCACGGTCGCTGGAGTACGCGGTTCCGGGTGCGTGCCCTGGGTTCGGACGGGCGAGAGATTCGAACGAGTCTGCAGAGTACCCGCCCAGGCGTCAAGACTCTGACCCGCGATGAGGTGGATGCGTGGCTTGAAGAAACTCCCCGTCTCATATCGGACAACGAGGTTCTGACGAGAACATACAAGCGAAGTCTGATCGACCTGGCGGCCCTCCGCTTTTCGCCATTGATTTCAGGCGGGAGTACTCTGCCGGCCGCCGGGTTGCCATGGTTCATGACCGTCTTCGGGCGCGACACCATCTTCACGAGCCTTCAGGTGCTGCCCTTCGTTCCCGCGCTCGCTGCGGAGACATTGCTCGAACTGGCGGCCATGCAGGCGCACCATTGGGACGATTTCCGCGACGAGGAGCCTGGAAAGATCGCACACGAGTTCCGGTACGGGGAGACCGCCGCCTTCGAAGAACAGCCGCACACACCGTACTATGGTACGGCGGATGCAACGCCGCTCTACGTCGTGCTGCTTGATGAATACGAGCGATGGAGTGGTGACGCAGATCTTGTTCGTCGGCTGGAGTCGGTAGCGCGTGCCGCCCTAGGTTGGATCGACAATTACGGCGACCTGGTGGGGAACGGCTACATCTGGTACCAGAGACGCAACCTGGAAACGGGACTGGAGAATCAGTGCTGGAAGGACTCCCCGGATTCCATCTCATACAAGGATGGCCGCCTGGCTCCCCTACCTCGCGCCACGTGCGAACTACAGGGGTACGCGTATGACGCCAAGATCCGAGGCGCCCGGCTGGCCAGGCAGTTCTGGAACGATCCCGAATACGCCGATCGCCTGGAACGGGAGGCCGAGGAACTCAAACAGCGGTTCAATCGTGACTTCTGGGTCGAAGATGGACAGTTCTACGCCCTCGGGCTCGACCCGGAAGGCAAATCCGTGGACGCGCTCACCTCGAACATGGGTCATCTGCTGTGGAGCGGGATCGTCCCACCGGAGCGCGCCGGGAGGGTGGCTGACCATCTCCTCGGGCCGCGTCTATTCTCCGGCTGGGGCGTTCGAACTCTTGCAACGACGGAAGGTAGATACAACCCCGTCGGCTATCACGTCGGAACTGTGTGGCCGTTCGACAACTCGATTATTGCCTGGGGGCTTTGGCGTTACGGTTTCAGGAAGGAGGTGGCACGTATCGCAAGCGCCATATTCGATGCCAGTCAGTATTTCGGAGGCCGGCTACCCGAGGCGATCGCCGGCTACGATCGCGACCTGACGGACTATCCCGTCCTGTATCCGACGGCCTGCAGTCCACAGGCCTGGTCCACAGGAACCCCGCTGCTGCTCGTGCGAGCCCTCCTGGGCATGGAGCCGAAAGGCGACACGCTTGCCTGTGACCCATTCCTTCCGGCCGGTTTCACCCAGCTCGGACTGTTGGAGGTTCCAGGTCGCTGGGGTCGAGTGGATATCGTCCACGGCGAGCGGGAGGTACGACCGGCAACGGTGCGAGTGACCTCTCCGCTGTGAGGCGGCCTCGGAGGTGTGCCACCCTGGCCGTCCAGGTGCCCGAGCAGGATAGAGTTCGTCGGGTTCCGGCCCCTCTGCGCGATCGGCCGGGTACGCAGATCGGTGATCCGGCGGGAGGGCGGCGCGCGTGACGAGTGAGCCACGGCTGACCTTGATCACCCGGCCCGGCTGCCACCTCTGCGAGGTTGCCAGGGAGGCGATCGACCGGGTGGTGGCGGTGACCGGCGACCGCTGGACGGAGCTGGACGTCACCGGCGATCTCGAACTGGAGCGGGAGTACGGCGACCGGCTGCCGGTGGTGCTGCTCGACGGCCGCGAGCACGGATACTGGCGGGTCGAGGAGGAGCGCCTGCTCCGGGACCTGACCGCCCCCCGCACCTGACCACCCGCTTCGGTCGGGGGGAGGCGCGGGCCCGGTCGGCGGGAGGCGCGGGCCCGGTCGGGGCGGCCGCGTATCGTGCTCGGATGCGTGAGCACCTCGTCTGGGACTGGAACGGCACCCTGCTCGACGACCTGACCCTGGTGGTCGCGGCCACCAACGTGGCGCTGGCCGGTGCCGGCGGGCCCGAGGTGACCGCCGAGGAGCACCGTACGCAGTTCCGCCGGCCGCTCGCCGACTACTACACCGAGGTGCTGGGCCGGGCCGTGGACGCGGAGGAGTTCGGCCGGCTGGACCGGCTCTTCCACGAGGCGTACCGGGTCGGGCTGGCCAGTTGCGCCCTGGCCGCCGACGCCACCGAGGCGATCCGGAGCTGGACCGGTACCCAGTCGCTGCTGTCCATGTGGTTCCACGACGAGCTGGTGCCGGCGGTCGACCGCTACGGGCTGACCGCCCTGTTCCGCCGGGTCGACGGGCTGCGCGGCACCGTCGGCGGTGAGCGCAAGGCCCGCCACCTGGCCTGGCACCTGGCGGAGGCGGGCGTCGAGGGGACCTCGACGGTGTTGATCGGTGACTCGATCGATGACGCCGAGGCGGCCGACTCGGTGGGCGCCCGATGCGTCCTCTACACCGGCGGCTTCACCGATGCGGCCCGACTGCGCGCCGCCGGCTGGCCGGTGGCCGACTCGCTCACCGAGGCCGTCGAGCTCGCCGCGAAGCTGGACTGACTGTGAGCATGGCGGGGTCGGGTCAGCCGCGCAGGTAGGCGAGGACGGCCAGGACCCGGCGGTGCTGCTCCTCGTCCGGCGGCAGGCGCAGCTTGGTGAAGATGTTCCGGACGTGCTTCTCCACCGCGCCGTCGCTGACCACCAGGGTCCGGGCGATGGCGGTGTTCGACCGGCCCTCGGCCATCAGGCCCAGGACCTCCCGTTCGCGTGGGGTCAGCTCCCGCAGCGGGTCGTCTCGGCGGCGCCGGACGAGTAGCTGGCCGACCACCTCCGGGTCGAGCACGGTGCCGCCGCCGGCCACCCGGCGTACCGCGTCGAGGAACTCGTCGATCGCCGCCACCCGGTCCTTGAGCAGGTAGCCGATCCCACCCCCGCCGACGCCGCCGCTGGGCTTGACGGTGGCGAGCAGGTCGTCGGCGTACGACACCTCGACGTACTGGGAGAGGACCAGGATGGGGGTACGGGGTACCCGCTGCCGGGCCTCCACCGCCGCCCGCAGCCCCTCGTCGGTGTGCGAGGGAGGCATCCGGACGTCGACGATCGAGACGTCGGGAAGGTGGGTGACGATGGCCTCGACCAGCGCCGTACCGTCGCCGACCGCGGCCACCACCTCGTGGCCGTGTTCGGTCAGCAGGCGGATCAGGCCCTCCCGGAGGAGTACCGCGTCATCGGCGATCACTACGCGCATGAGGTAGTTGTCTACCACTCCCGTCCCGTCCGGCGGGCATTCCTGCCGGCCGGGCGTGGCCGAGGCGGGTACCGGGGAGGGGCCGTACGGGGCGCCGGAGCGGTTCAGCACGGCAGTTCGGCCCGGATCTCGGTCGGTCCGCCGACCGGGCTGAGCACGGTCAGGGTCCCGTCGTTGGCGCGGACCCGGTCGGCGAGCCCGGCCAGGCCGTGCCCCTTGGAGAGGTGGGCGCCGCCCTCACCGTCGTCGATCACCACGATCCGCAGCGCCCGCTCCTCCCGGGTCACCGTCAGCCAGCACTCGGTGGCCCGGCTGTGCTTGGCGACGTTGGTCAGCGCCTCGGCCACCACGAAGTACGCCGTCGACTCGATCGCCGGGTCGGGCCGGCCCTCCGGGGTGCCGAGCCGGGGGTCGACGGCGAGTTCGACCGGGATCAGCCCGCGGCCGGCGAGCGCCGCCAGGGCGCTGGGCAGGCCCCGGTCGACCAGGATCGGCGGGGCGATGCCCCGGGACAGTGCGCGCAGTTCGGCGAGGGTGTCCCGGGTCTGGGCCAGCGCCTCGCCGAGGGTCTGCCGGGCCGCCTCCGGGTCCGAGTCGAGCTGCTGCTGCGCCCGGCTCAGGTCCATGGCCAGCCGGACCAGCCGCTGCTGCGGCCCGTCGTGGATGTCCCGCTCCAGTCGGCGCAGCGCGGTGGCCTCGGCCGAGACGGCGGCCCGCTTCTGCTCCTCCAGGACGGTGATCCGGTTGCGCATCTCGGCCACCCCGGTGAGCAGCGCACGTCCCAGCCCGGCCTGCATCAGGGCACAGCCCCGGACCACCACCGGCAGGGTGATCAGGAAGAACACCCCGAGCGCGGTGTTCAGCCCGATCCGGGCGGCAGCGGTGTCGCCCAGCCCGAGCAACTGGTGCAGCTGCTCGTCGCCGGGGCTGTGCGGGATAGCCCAGTCGTACGCCCAGTAGAGCGAGCCGCCGATCGCACCGGCCCACCAGACCGCGGTGATCACGAAGGTGGCGAGGGCCACCACCAGTCGTACCCAGCCGTGTGCGAGGTCGAGCCAGGACTGGGCGTCGGCGATGGGTACGAAGATCCGCCGCCAGGTGCTGGCACCGGGCTCGGCGCTGCGGTAGTTGGGACGTACCCGGGGTTGCCGCAGCACGGCCGGCATCCGCAGCCGCTCGATGTCGGCGAAGCCCCGGGCCGCGTAGAGGGTGCCGGCCAGGATCGGCAACCCGGTCACCGTCACCGCGAGTCCGGCGCTCAGCGCGACCCCGGTGACGAGCACGACGAAGCTTGCCAGCGCGAGGGGGAGGCCGAGAAACACGTAGCCGGAGTCGATGGCGAGTTGGCGTAGCATGCTGCGGCCGGCGCCGGGTTCGGCGCCGGCGGCCACGCTGGTGGCGGTGGTCGTGGTCATGTTCTCGACGCTAGGCATCGGCGCGGTCGGTCCCCATCCCATCGGCTGGCCTCTTCACGGTAGGGCTGTCCCCACCGGGAACGACATTCGCGTGTCACCGTAGGACAGGTGGTGACCGGGAAATCCGCGGTACATCGCGATTGCTCGATCGGCGAAAAGTGCTGGATGATCGGCCGGTGCGGTAGTGGCGGGTTCGTCAGATAAGTCGGACTTAGGTAATAATCGCCCTGGCGGCCCCGGTGGGTCGAGAAACTGATCTTGTAAGTGGAGGCCCAGGTGAGGCGTTATCGCGGTCTATCAAGATCGCGATTTGTGCGTGTCTTCACAAGCGCCTACTCTGTTACTCCGACGAGCCCTGCTAGCACAGCCGGTCACAGCGGCCGCCAGCGGGTGCACCGGAACGACCCGCCGGTCCGGCTGGTCGAAGATCGCACGGCACGGAGTCGCATGAATCAGCACCGCCCCGCAGACACGCCCGGTCGCGTCGGTGCCGTGCCGGCGCTTCCGGATCTCCCCGAGGCGACGGTCGCCCGGCTCCCGGAATACCTCCGTGCCCTGCACAATCTCGCCGAAACCGGCAACGACACGGTCTCCAGTGAGGCGCTCGCGGCGGCGGCCGGGGTCAACTCGGCGAAGCTGCGCAAGGATCTCTCACAGCTCGGCTCGTACGGCACCCGGGGCGTGGGCTACGACGTCGCCCTGTTGATCGACCAGATCGAGCTCGTGCTCGGGCTCACCCAGTGCCGGGCCGTCGCCCTCGTCGGGGTGGGTAATCTCGGTCACGCCCTCGCCGGGTACGCCGGCTTCGCCGGCCGTGGGTTCCGGATCGCGGCGCTCTTCGACGCCGACCCGGCCCGGCTCGGCGAGGTGATCAACGGACTGGTCGTCCGACACATCGACGAGCTGCCGCGGGTGGCCGCCGAGGAGAGCATCGCGATCGGCGTGATCGCCACACCGGCGACCGCCGCGCAGAGCGTCACCGACCAACTGGTCGCGGCCGGGGTGACCAGCATCCTCAACTTCGCGCCGTGCGTGCTCGTCGTGCCGGACGGTGTCGACGTCCGCAAGGTCGACCTCGCCATAGAGCTGCAGATCCTCTCCTTCCACGAGCACCGGAAGGCGGCGTTCACCGGGCTGCCGGCGACCGCCGGACCGGGTGCCGCGCTGGGTACGACGAACGGCACCGCCCTGGGCGGTGCCGCCACGGCGGGGCTGACGGCCCTGCCCGGCGGGCTCGCCGCCACCGGCACCACCGAGGCAACGCCCGCCGGGACACTCCGGTCGACGAACGCGGAGGCGGTCAGCTCATGAACCTGCTTGTCGTCGGTGCGTCGCACCGCACCGCGCCGGTGGCCATCCTGGAGCGGCTGGCCGTCGCCGGTACCGAGCTGCCGGAGATCCTCGCCCGGCTGCTCGCCCAGCCGTACGTCGGCGAGGCGGTCGTCGTCTCGACCTGCAACCGGGTCGAGGTCTACGCCGCCGTCACCGGCTTCCACGGCGGGCTGGGGGACATCTGCGCGGTCCTGGCCGGGCACACCGGGGCCGCCCCGGCCGAGCTGGCCAACCACCTCTACGTGCACTACGACGGCGCGGCGGTGGAGCACGCCTTCCGGGTCGCCGCCGGGCTGGACTCGATGGTCGTCGGCGAGGCGCAGATCCTCGGCCAGCTCCGCGACGCCTACCATGCCGCGAGCGAGGCCGAGGCGCCCGGTCGGCTGCTGCACGAGCTGATGCAGCAGGCGCTCCGGGTGGGGAAGCGGGCGCACGCCGAGACCGACATCGACCGGGCCGGACAGAACGTGGTCAGCGCCGCGCTCGACCTGGCCGCCGCGCACCTCGGCGGCGACGTGGCCGGCCGGCCGGTGCTGGTGGTCGGGGCCGGCTCGATGGGCGCGCTGGCCGTGGCCACGCTCTCCCGGCTGGGCGCCGGCCCGGTGAAGATCAGCAACCGGGGTCACGACCGGGCGCTCCGGCTGGCCGAGGCGTACGGCGCGACGGCGGTGCCGATCGCCGAACTCGAGGACGCCCTTTCCACAGTGGACATAGTAGTCGCCGCCACCGCGTCGATCGAGCCGGTCCTCACCCGGGAGACGGTGGACCGGGCGCTGCGCGGCCGGGCGGCCGACCGGCCCGACCCGCTCGTCCTGCTCGACCTCGCCGTACCCCGGGACATCGAGCCGGCGGTGGCCGAACTGCCGGGCGCCATGGTGATCGACATCGACGGGCTGGCCGCCTCCCAGCCGATCGGCCCGGCCGCCGCCGACACCGCGGCGGTCACCCGGATCGTCGGCTCCGAGGTCGAGTCGTTCCTCACCTGGCTGCGCGGTGCGGACGTCGCGCCGACCGTGGCCGCGCTGCGGGCCCGGGCCGACGAGGTGGTCACCGCCGAGCTGCGCCGGCTCGCCCAGCGCCGGCCGGACCTCACCGACGACCAGCGCGCCGAGGTGAGCCGCACGGTTCACCGGGTGGTGCAGCGGCTGCTGCACTCGCCGACGGTACGGGTCCGGCAACTCGCCGCCGAGCCAGGCGGTGACCAGTACGCCGCCCTGCTCCGGGAACTCTTCGACCTCGAGGTGCCGGTCACCTCGCAGGCGGACACCGTGCCGGAACTGGCCGCCGCCGAACTGGCCGGGGTACCGGCCGGCAACCAGCTGACCGGTCTCGCCGGCCTGCCCGGCTTCGGCGACCTGCCGACGATCGGCGCTCAACGAGACCTCGGCGCCGGCCCGGCCCTGCGCGCCCCGGTGCCCCGACAACAATCCGGAGGAGAACGATGACCGAGGTTCGGGTCGGCACCGGCCGGACCGGTGGCACCGGGTGGATCGAGGTGCCGGCATGACCGCGCTACGGCTCGGCACCCGGGCAAGTGCGCTCGCGCTCGCCCAGTCCCGGACGGTCGCCGAGGCGCTGACGGCGGCGACCGGCCGGCCGGTCGAGCTGGTCGAGGTCGTCACGGCCGGCGACCGCTCCACCGCCCCGGTGCAGCGGTTGGGCGTCGGGGTCTTCGTCTCGGCGCTGCGCGACGCCCTCCTCGCCAGGGAGATCGACTTCGCGGTCCACTCCTACAAGGACCTGCCGACGGCGGGCGAGACCGGGCTGCACGTCGCGGCCGTACCTCCGCGGGAGGATCCGCGCGACGCGCTGGTCACCCGGGACGGCCGTACCCTCACCGAACTGCCGCCGGACGCGACGGTCGGCACCGGGGCGCTGCGCCGGATCGCCCAGTTGCACGCGCTCGGGCTTCCGCTCACAGTGGTGCCGATCCGCGGCAACGTGGACACCCGGATGGGCCGGGTACGCGGCCCATCCGCGGACCTCGACGCGGTGGTGCTGGCCCGGGCCGGGCTGGCCCGGCTGGGCCGCGCGGAGGAGATCAGTGAGACCCTCGATCCGATGCTGATGTTGCCGGCACCCGCCCAGGGGGCGCTGGCGGTGGAGTGCCGGGTGGACGACCCGGAAATGGTCGAGCAACTCGGCCTGCTCGACCACGCACCGACCCGGACCGCGATCACCGCGGAACGGGCGTTTCTGGCCACCCTGGAGGCCGGGTGCAGTGCACCGGTCGCCGGGTACGCCGAAGTCGCCGAGGGCGACGATGGTGAAGAGATCTACCTGCGCGGGGCGGTGATCAGTCCGGACGGCACCCGTGACATCCGGCTGTCCCGCACCGGTACGCCCGCCGAGGCCGCGGAGATCGGTAAGGCGCTCGCCGCCGAACTCCTCGACCTCGGCGCCGACTCGATCCTCGGGGCGCCAAAGGAGTCCGGCGCGAGGACCAAGCATCTTGGAGCTACAGAATGATCGGCACCCGTAAGCCCGCAGGCCGCATCGCGTTCGTCGGGGCCGGACCCGGCGACCCCGGCCTGCTGACCCGCCGGGCGCACGACGCGCTGGTCGACGCCGACCAGGTGGTCTACGACCGCAGCGTGCCCGAGGCCCTGCTCACGGCCGTGAAGGCCGAGGCCAAGGAGGACGCGCAGTTCACCCCGGCCGAGGGGGCCCCGGGTGACGTGGCCAAGGTGCTGCTGTCGGCGGCCCGGTCCGGGCTGACCGCCGTGCACCTGGTCGCCGGCGACCCGTTCGGGCACGACGCGGTGGTCAAGGAGGTGCAGGCGGTGGCGCGTACCGCCGTGCACTTCGAGGTGGTGCCGGGGGTCGGCCAGGCCGAGGGGGTGGCCACCTACGCCGGGGTGCCGCTGTCCGGGATACGCACCGCCGCCGACGTGGACGACGTCACCGCGATGGACTTCGAGGCCCTCGCCGCGGCGGTCGGCCGTGGCTCGCTCGCGCTGGCGGTGGACGCCGGTGACCTGGCGGCGATCCGGGACGGGCTGCTCGCGGTCGGGGTGGACGGCTCCACCGCGGTCGCGGTGACCGGGGACGGCACCGGGGAGACGCAGTACACCACCACCTCGACGGTGGACAGCTTCGTCGCCGCCGCGCTCGGCTTCACCGGCCGGGTGGTGCTCACCCTGGGCGCCGGTGTCCCGCACCGGGACAAGCTGAGCTGGTGGGAGAACCGCCCGCTGTACGGCTGGAAGGTGCTGGTGCCGCGCACCAAGGAGCAGGCCGGGGTGATGAGCGCCCGGCTTCGCGAGTACGGCGCCATCCCGTGCGAGGTGCCGACCATCGCGGTCGAGCCGCCGCGTACCCCGGCCCAGATGGAGCGGGCGGTAAAGGGCCTGGTCGACGGCAGGTACGCCTGGGTGATCTTCACCTCGGTGAACGCCGTCCGGGCGGTCTGGGAGAAGTTCGCCGAGCACGGCCTGGACGCCCGGCACTTCGGCGGCGTCAAGATCGCCTGTATCGGCGACGCGACCGCCGACGCGGTCCGGGCCTTCGGCATCCAGCCCGAGCTGATGCCGTCCGGGGAGCAGTCCTCGGAGGGGCTGCTCGCCGAGTTCTCGCCGCACGACGAGATTCTCGACCCGGTCGGCCGGGTGCTGCTGCCCCGCGCCGACATCGCCACCGAGACCCTGGCGGCCGGGCTGACCGAGCGCGGCTGGGAGGTGGACGACGTCACCGCCTACCGCACGGTGCGGGCGGCCCCGCCGCCGGCCGAGATCCGGGACGCGATCAAGTCCGGCGGCTTCGACGCGGTGCTCTTCACCTCCTCCTCGACCGTGCGCAACCTGGTCGGGATCGCCGGCAAGCCGCACGCCCGGACGGTGGTCGCGGTGATCGGCCCGAAGACGGCGGAGACCGCCACCGAGTTCGGCCTGCGGGTGGACGCGCAGCCGGCGCACGCCTCGGTGCCGGAGCTGGTCGAGGCGCTCGCGTCGTACGCGGTGGAGCTGCGGGAGAAGCTGGCGGCGATGCCGGCCAAGCAGCGCCGGGGCTCGAAGGTCCAGGGGCCGACCGCGCTCCGGTTCCGGTAACCTCTGTCGGATTCGTGTAGCACTATCGGATGTGAGGTCGGCCCGGTCTTCAGGCACCATCGGTGGAGGTGCCGTCGACGGCACAGGGTCGGCGCCGTCGACGGCGCAGGGCCCGGACGGCACAGGGCCGTCGACGGCCCGGCAGACGCCGGGTCGGGTGCCGGCCCGTCGGTCGTGAGGAGTGGTCATGTCGTACCCGGAGATCCGCCCGCGCCGGCTGCGGCGGACCCCGGCGATCCGCCGGCTGGTCGAGGAGACCCGGCTCGCCCCGGCGGAGCTGGTGCTGCCGATGTTCGTCAAGGAAGGGCTGGCCGAGCCGAGGCCGATCGCCTCGATGCCCGGCGTCGTGCAGCACTCCCGGGAGTCGCTGCGCAAGGCGGCGGCCGAGGCGGTGCACGCCGGCGTCGGCGGGATCATGCTCTTCGGCATTCCGATCTCCAAGGACGAGACCGGTTCCGGCGGCGCCGACCCGGACGGCATCCTCAACGTCGCGATCCGGGACGTGGTCGCCGAGGTCGGCGACGCCACCGTGGTGATGAGCGACCTCTGCCTGGACGAGTTCACCTCGCACGGGCACTGCGGGCTGGTCGCTCCGGACGGCACCGTCGACAACGACGCCACCCTGGCCGCGTACGCGGAACTGGGGGTGGCGCAGGCCGAGGCCGGGGCGCACCTGGTGGGGGCGTCCGGGATGATGGACGGTCAGGTCGGGGTGGTCCGCCGGGCGTTGGACGCCGCCGGGCACACCGACACCGGCATCCTGGCGTACGCGGTGAAGTACGCCTCCTCGTTCTACGGACCGTTCCGCGAGGCCGTGGAGTCGGCGTTGCAGGGCGATCGCCGCACCTACCAGCAGGACCCGGCCAACCTGCGTGAGTCGCTCCGGGAGGTACGCCTCGACGTCGCCGAGGGCGCCGACCTGGTGATGGTGAAGCCCGCCCTGCCCTACCTCGACGTGCTGGCCGCGGTCCGGGCCGAGGTGGACGTGCCGGTCGCCGCCTACCAGATCTCCGGGGAGTACGCGATGGTCGAGGCGGCCGCGGCGAACGGCTGGATCGACCGGGACCGGGCGATGATGGAGACGCTGACCTCGATCCGTCGGGCCGGGGCCCAGATCATCCTCACCTACTGGGCCGTCGAGGCGGCCCGGATGCTCCGCACCGGCTACTGAGCCCGCTGCTCGCTGGCCTCATGGTCGACGAGCGGCCCGTCGCCGCCGGGGCCGGGCGTTTCCGCCCGGTGACCCCGCCCGGCCTCAGTTGCCGGCGTCCAGCCGGTGCACCAGCTCCGCCACGTCGACGCCGTACTCGTACCACTCCCGGTCGGCCTGGAACCCGAGGTCGGCGTTGACCGCTCTCATCGCCTCGTTGGTCCGGGCGTTCCAGGTCTGCACCTCGGAGAGTTTGGGCTCGGCCGAGCGCAGTTCGAAGAGCATCCGCGCCTTCATCGCCCGGTCGATGCCGTAACCCTGGTGGTCCTGGCCGACGATGGTGTCGTACTGGTCGGCCCGGGTCGGGTGCTGGGCTGGTACGACGACCTCGGTGAGCCCGGCGACCGCCCCGGTCTTCTCCTCGATCGCCAGCACGATGTACGGCTTCATGCCGCGCCGGTGCAGGCAGTTCAGGCTGTCCCGGAGGCGTTGCGAATCGTACGAACTCGGGCGCAGATCCAGGTCACCGTCGTCAATGTCGCGCATCTCGGCCTTCGCCATCGCGTACGGCTCGATCAACTCGTCCGGCGGCCCGCCCGGGCAGAACTCCAGCCGGTATGCGGAGCCGATTCCCTGGGCCATGTCGCCGAGCGCGTCCCAGTCGACCGTGCCGAGCCGGAGCACGCTGCGGTCCTCCTCGTACTCCCGGGCGAAGCCGAGGGCCTCGTAGAACGCGACCGCGGGCGTGCCGCCGATCACCTCGACGCCCATCGACCGGAAGCCCTCCTGGTACGTCCGCCGGGCCGCCGTGGCGATCAGCTTGCGGCCGATCCCGCGACGCCGGGCCGCCGGATGCACCATCACCTCGAGCACCCCGATGTCACCCAGCAGGAGGACGTGGGTGTGCCCGAGGATGGCCCCGGGTTGCCCGTCAGCCGAGGGCTCGTCCTGGACGATCCAGGAGATGCGGCGTTCGCCGGGCATCACCTCGCAGAGATACTCCCGAAGCATGCCGTTCTCCCACAGGGGATCCTCCGGCAGGTCGGCCGCGAAAACCGCGTTGATCGCGTCCAGGAAGGACTCGATCTCGGCGGCCGGGGCGGTCCGGGGGTCCCACTCGCGCACCATCACCCGTCTAGCTTGCCGTCAACCGCAGCCTGGCGAAAGTGCCCAGTTCTTCAATGTGTCGGGGACATTACGCTAAGTTCGACTGTCCGTGCCGTACTTGTTGGCCGCGTCGAAGACCGATTGGGCATATGGCCGCACGTCATTGTAGGAAAGGATGGCGTTCCACCAGTCGGAGGCGACCGACAGGTTGCGGCCTCCCTTGCACAGATAGTTACCGGCCGCCAGGGCCGCGTCATCGATGCTGTGCGGGTTCTCCACCCCGTCGCCGTCGGCGTCGGCCCCGATCTCCTCCCAGGTGGTCGGGATGAACTGCATCGGTCCGACCGCCCGGTCATAGGTGGCGTCCCGGTCGAGCCGGCCCTGATCGGTGTCCATGATCCGCATGCGGTTGCCCTTGCCGTCCAGCGGCAGGCCGATGATTTCCGGGCTGGCTATTCCGTTCGTGCCGAGAATCGCCCCATTCGCCTGCCCGTGCCCGGATTCGACCTTGCCGATCGCGGCCAGCGTGGTCCAGCGGAGCTGGCAGCCGGGCGTCGTCTGGCCGACCCGCAGCTCGGCGTAGCCGTATGCCTGCAGCGCCGTCGTGGAGATCCCTACCCGGGGTCCGACCTGCCCGGCCCAGCCGGCGAGTACGTCCGAGGGCCGTCCACCGGTCGCGTTCCAGGGCGGCGCCGGCACGCTCGGGGTACCGAACGGCGAAGGGCTCGGCAGCCCGGGGGGCAGCCCACCCGGATCGACGGGATAGCCGGGAACGGTCGGCGAGGGCGGCGACAGGGTCGACTCGGCGCCCGCCGGCACCGGCTCGGCCTGGCGCGCGGTGGCCGGTACCAGGAACGCGCCCGCCGCGCCGGTCGCCGCGACCAGGGCGAGGAGCAGTAGTGCCGGCAGGGTGAGCCGGCCGCTGGGCCGCCTGGACCAGGCGCGTACCGCCCGGGGTGACGGCCAGCGGGTGACCGCGTGCGCGAACCGGACCCGGATCCGCCGGGTCCGCCTGGCCGGCGCGGCCGCCGGTACGTCAAGATCCACCACCGTCTCGCCCGGCTTGTCGGGGTCGGGTTTGGTGGCGGTTGCCGTCTCGGGTTTGTCGGGGTCGGGTTCGGCGGCGGTTGCCGTCTCCGCACTGTCCTGCTCGGCACCGGTTGCCGGGGGCGGCTGGGTACTGGTGGCCGCCGGCTCGGCGGGTGCGGCGGCCGGCTCCGGCGCGGCCGGCGGGACGGGATCGGCCTCGGCGCGCGGTCGCGGCACGGTGGCCGGTGGCGGATCGAGGTCCGGGTCCGGGGCGGCACCCGAGCTGGCCAGCGGGCCGTCGAATACCGGCGCCGCGGGCCGCGGTGGTCGAGTCGTAGAAGTCTCCTCGTGCTCCGCCACCCGTCGAGTATTACCCATGGACCCTCGAACGTCAGGTCTGGTCGTAGGCTGTTGGCATGCCCCGGTACGAGTTCCGTTGCCGCGCCTGCGGCGACACTTTCGAGATGAACCGGCCGATGGCCGAGGCCTCGGCTCCGGCGTCCTGCCCTCGGGGGCACGACGACACGGTCAAGCTACTGTCGACGGTCGCGTTCACCGGTCGCGGCGCGGCCGGTACCACCCCGGCGCCGGCGGCCCCCGGCGGCGGCTGCTGCGGCGGGAGTTGCGGCTGCTGAGGACCTGATCCGCCGGTCCGGACCCCGCCCCCTCGCGACCCCGGACAGTGAGGACGGTTCGTGACCGTGATGTCGGTTTCGTGGCACAGTCCCCGGTTAGCACCTTGGTACGGGGTCGCGCCGTCCGTTTCTACGATGGGCCAACCCGTAAATATGCGGCAGCATGAACGCGACTTCCAGGGGGCGGGAGGTTCCAGGCATGTCAGCACGGATCCACCTGCCTAGCGGGTTGGTGACATTCATGTTCACCGACATCGAGGGCTCCACCCGGCTGGCCCAGATGCTCGGTCCGGGCTACCGTCCGGTGTTGAGCGAGCACCGGCGTCTGCTGCGCGCGACGCTGGCGGCCAGTGACGGGACCGAGCTCTTCACCGAGGGCGACTCGTTCTTCGTCGCGTTCGCCGACGCCTCGTCCGCGCTGGATGCCTCGCTGTCGGCGCAGCGGGCGCTGAACAGCCACGAGTGGCCGACGCCCGAGGCCACCCCCCGGGTCCGGATGGGGCTGCACACCGGGCAGGCCGAACCGCGCGACGGCGAGTACGCCAGCGCCGAGGTGCACCGGGCCGCCCGGATCTCCGCCGCCGCGCACGGTGGCCAGGTGCTCTGCTCCGGCGCGACCGCCAGGCACGCCGCGCCACTGCCGCCGGGCGCCTCCCTGCTCGACCTCGGGCTGCACCGACTGCGCGGCTTCGACGACCGGGAGCGGCTGTTCCAGCTCGTCGCGCCGGGACTGGAGCGCCAGTTCCCCCGCCCGCGCACCGCCGACGCGATTCCGCACAACCTGCCGACCCAGGTCACCTCGTTCGTCGGCCGGCGGGCGGAGCGGGAGGAGCTGGACCAGCTCATCGACTCGCACCGGCTGGTGACGGTGGTCGGTGCCGGCGGGGCCGGCAAGACCCGGCTGGCGGTCGAGCTGGCCGGCGGCGTGGTCGAGTCGTACCCGGACGGGGTCTGGTTCGTGGACATCGCCACCGTCACCGATCCCGGGCTGGTCGCCTTCGCGGTCGCGGCGGTCCTCGGGCTGCGGCCGGAGCCGGGGCGACCGATGCTGGAGACGCTCGTCGAGTTCGCCGCGTCCCGGCGGATGCTGGTCGTGCTCGACACCTGCGACGCCCAGCCGGCCGCCTGCGCCGAGGTGATCTCGCGGCTGCTCGCCGGTGGCAGCGGCGTACGCGTGCTGGCCACCAGTCGGGAGTCGCTCGGGCTGCCCGGCGAGGTGATCTGGCGCATCCCGCCGCTCTCCGTCGACCCGGCACCCGGCGGCGGGCCGAGCGAGGCGGTGACCCTGCTGCTCGACCGGACCGCGGCGGCCCGGGGCGGACGCCGGTCCGGTCCGGCCGAGTCGGCCGACCTGCAACGGGTGGTGACCCGACTGGACGGGCTGCCGCTGGCGATCGAGCTGGCCGCGGCCCGGCTGCGGGTACTCTCCGCCAGCCAGCTCGCCGAACGGCTGGACGACGTACTCGGCGCCCTGGACGCCGGCCGGGACGACGTCGAGCCCGCCCCGGTGGCGACGTCCCGCAGCTGGGTCGCCAACCAGGAGGACACGGTGGACCTGGCGGCGGCGGCCCGGGGGGTGGCGCCACCGCTCGGCGTCCGTGCGGCCCAGCGTTCGGCCACCCAGCGGCACGTCACCATGCAGGCCACGGTCACCTGGTCGTACCGGACGCTCGGCCCCCGGGCCGCCCGGCTGCTGCGCTGGTTGGCGGTCTTCTCCGGTCCGGTCGACCTGGCCACCGTGGAGTGGCTGCTCAACGACGACCCGCTCGATCCACTGTCGGTGCTGGTGGACAAGTCGATGATCCAGGCCGAGCCGAACGTCTCCGGCAGCACCTACCGGATGCTCGACCCGATCCGGGCGTACGCGGCACGCCGGCTGGTCGACGCGGGGGAGGAGCAGACCGCCCGGGACCGGCACGTGGCCTGGTCACTGCACGCGTTGCAGCGGGCCTACCTGGGCCCGGACGACCGACCGGTCACGCTTTCCCTCTACGCGCTCGACCCGCTCGCCGACGAGCTGCGGGCCGCGCTGCGCTGGACCGTCACCGGCGGCAGCGCCCGGCAGGGGCTGCAACTGGCCAGCGGGCTGGACGAGTGGTGGCGGGAGCGGGGGCTGGCCCGGGAGGGGCGGCTGTGGCTGTTCCGGCTCTACGGCCGGATCGCCGAGACCGGCGAGCAGATCCCGGAGGCGGAGCTGGCGGCGGCGTACCACATGCACTCGCAGCATGCCGGCGCGGACGGCGAGTTCGCCGAGGAGCTGCGCTTCTCGCAGCGGGCCGAGTCGGCCGCCCGGCAGGCCGGCGACGGGGGCCTGCTGATCCGGGTGCTGGCCGGCCGGGCCGCACCACTGATCGACATGGGACGGTTCGCCGAGGCCGAGCGGGTGTGCCGGGAGGTGATCGCCGACGCCGAGGCGGAGGGCGTGGCCGGGGAGGCGCTGCTCGCCGTCTACAGCCTGGCCGAGCTGCTCTGGCGTCGGGGTGCCCTGGACGAGGCGGCCGAGCTGCTCGGCGCGGCCCGGCCGGTGGAGGCGAGCCGCCCGACCGAGCGCGGCAAGCGCTCCGTCGACATGCTGCTCGGGATGGTGGCGCTGGCTCGGGGTGATCTGGTCGCCGCGCACGACCACCTGGTGGTCGCGCTCCGGTCCCGGATGAGCTACGGCTATCTGGCCAGGGCCTGCGACACGGTGAACGCGATCGCGGTGCGCTGTGCCGGCGGCGGGGATCCGAGAGCGGCGGCCCGACTCTTCGGCGCGGCCCAGCTCACCCGCTCGGCGATGCGCTGCACCCCGGGCACGTTCGGGGCGTACTGGCTCCAGGAGCAGACCTCGCTGCGCAACCAGATGGGCGACGCGGCCTTCGACACCGCGTACGCCGCCGGTGCCGAGCTGACCCTGGAGGAGGCGGCGGCGGTGGCCCTGGAGGTGGAGCACCCCGACCTGGCCGCCGGTTCGATCCGGTTCGCGCCGGTCGAGGCCCCGGCGCCGCGTCCCCGGCCCCGGCACTCCGCCGAGCTGCCCCGGGACGTCCTCGACTGAGGCTGTGCCGCGCCCTCTCGGAGATCAGAATGAGCGGGGCGGATCTTCAAAATGGATCACTTGCCGCATCGTGCACGCGGCGCCGACTACCTGATACTCCTCACGTAGTCGACGTCTAACAGGAAGTGCACATGGACGAATGTCATGAGTCGCGGAATCCGAACGGCCTTGGCGGCGCCATGGGACGTGGTGTCGAGGCTGCGGCCGTCTCAACGCCGGGTACGGGCGGCGACCCGGCGCGCGATGCCGAGGAGCCCTACACCCTGACGACGGCTGATGAACCCGAGGTCTACCCGGACGACGCCGACTACGAGCCGCTCTGATCCCCCGTCGGGCGGACACGACGGCCCTGCTGGCCGTGTCACCGGCCCCAACCCCCCTAGGGAGACCCATCGATGAAACGGCCACGACGAACATCACCGACCGCCTGGCGGCGGCGAAGAGTACCTGTCGCGATGGTGCTCGGCCTCGCGCTGGTAGCCACTGCGCTCGCACCAACCGGCACGAGCGCCGCCGCCGCGCCGTCCGCGGAACCGGCCGGACCGGCTGGCAAGATCGCGGCGTCGCTGCGGAGCACCTTCGAGAAGTCGGCGGGCGACCGGCAGGATTTCTGGATCAGCTTCGGCAGCCGCGCCGACACCAGTGGCGCTCGTGACATCGCCGACTGGGCCGAGCGCGGCGCGTACGTCGTCGATCACCTGAAGAAGGCGGCGACGGCCGCGCAGGCCGACACGATCAAGACGTTGAAGGCCGCCGGTGTCGATTACGAGGCGTTCTGGGTGAGCAACGCGATCCGGATCAATGACGGTGACTACGGGCTCGCGCAGGTGCTGGCGGCCCGGCCCGAGGTCAAGACCGTCTTCGCTCCGGTGACCTACGAGCAGCCTGAGCCGATCGACGAGCGCGTCAGCTCGTCCCGGCTCGGCCTGAACGAGGTGGCCACGGCCGAGTGGGGTGTGCTCAACATCAAGGCCGATGAGGTGTGGCAGCAGTACGGCGTGCGCGGCGACGGCATCGTCGTCGCCAACGTCGACACCGGCGTGCAGTTCGACCACCCCGCCCTGATCAGGAGCTACCGCGGCTACGACGCCGACAAGGGCACGATCGACAACGACTACAACTGGTTCGACCCCGCGACCGGTACGCCCTTCCCCACCGACGATAACGGGCACGGGACACACACCATTGGCACCATGGTCGGCGACGACGGCGCGGCCAACCAGGTCGGCGTCGCGCCCGGCGCCAGGTGGATCGCGGCTCGCGGCTGCGAGGCCAGGACCTGCTCGGACGTCTCCCTGCTGGCGGCCAGCCAGTGGATGCTCGCGCCGACGCGAATCGACGGATCGGGGGCCGACCCGGCGAAACGGCCGCACATCGTCAACAACTCGTGGGGCTCGGAGAATCCGTCGAACGACCCGTTGATGGAGGACGTCCAACGGGCGTGGGCCGATGCCGCCATATTCGCGGTGTGGTCCAACGGCAACAGCGGGCCCGGCTGCAACACCTCCGCCACACCCGGAAGCCGCACCATCAACTACTCGACCGGCGCCTACGACTCGAACAACAAGATCGCCTCCTTCTCCTCCCGAGGAAGTGGCCAGGACGGTGAGATCAAGCCGAACATCTCCGCGCCCGGCGTCGACGTGCGCTCCGCGTGGCCCGGCAACGAGTACTGGGCGATCAGCGGTACCTCGATGGCCGCACCGCACGTCTCGGGCTCCGTGGCGCTGCTCTGGTCCGCCGAACCCGAGCTGCGCGGTGACATCGACGCCACCCGCCGGCTGCTCGACGACACCGCCACCGACACGCCGGACACCCAGTGCGGCGGCACCGACGACGACAACAACGTCTACGGCGAGGGCCGCCTCGACGCGCTGAAGATGGTCAAGGCCGGTAACCCGGCCCCGACCGGGACGATCACCGGCACCATCACCAACGCGGACACCGGCACAGCCGTTCCCTCGGCCCGCATCCAGCTGGTCAACGGCGACCTGGGCCGCTCCGCGCGGACCGGCGCCGACGGCACCTACACCGCCAACATCGCGGCCGGTGACTACCAGGCGACCGTGTCCGCGTTCGGGTTCAAGACCACGACGGTGCCGATCTCGGTCATCGCCGGGCAGACCACCACCACCGATATCGCGCTGCCCACGGCGGATGGGTTCACCGTGTCCGGCAAGGTCGTCGACCAGCGGACCGGCAAGGGCATCCCCGATGCGAACGTCACCCTTGCGGGGTCCCTCTTCGCCGGGGTCACCGCCGCCGACGGCTCGTTCACGGTGCCGAAGGTGCCGGGACCGGCGCGGTACCAGCTCACGGTCGACGCCGGCGCCTGCACCAGGACCACGCACCGCTCGGTCATGGTCGAAGGTGACACGACGGTGCCGACGGTAGAGATGACCCGCGTGCCGGACCAGCCGGACGCGGATGGGTTCGGAGCGCCGTACGGCTACACCTGCGTCGCCGAGCCCGCGACCTGGGTCGGCGGCACCACACCGGTGACGTTGCCGCCGGCGGACTCCTACGGCTTGCTCGACCTTCCCTTCGAGTTCACCTACTTCGGCGAGCAGTACCGTCGCCTGGGCGTCTCGGCGGATCACGCACACGTGACGTTCCGGCCTGAGCAGAACACCGTCAGTTGGGGCAGCGCCATGGTGCAGCCTTACGGTTGGCCGTTCTTCCGGGGCCGGGACGAGGCCATCCTGACCCGCACGGCGGGCACCGCACCGAACCGGACCTTCACCGTCGAGTGGCGGGACTTCTGGCTCGCCGGCTTTGGCGAACCAGTTGACCAAATGAGCGTTGCGATGACGCTGCACGAGAACGGCGACATCGTCTTCGCCTACAAGGACATCGACCCGGACCGCCCGAGGGAGCGCGGGCTTGCCTCCACCGTGGATATCACCGACCACAGCCCGGACGGCCGAGCCGTCTTCCGTACGCACCTGTTGGCCACCAACCTCGACCCGGTGCTGAGTGACACGAAGCAGTTCAGGTTCGAGCTGCCGCCCAACGGGCTCGTGGCTGGGCGCGTGCTCGACAAGACCACCCGCAAGCCGGTGCCCGGCGCCGCCGTCGACCTGCTCAACTCCTCGGGCGGCCGACTGGTGAGGAAGACGACCGACGACAACGGCGAGTACCGCCTGCAGCTCATGACCGGCCGGAAGTACTCCGTCGCGGTGCACAAGACACCCGGCTATGAGGTCCCCGACCCGGTGGACGTCACCCTGACCACCGACCGGCAGGTAATGCCGCTCACCACCACCCTGCACGGCGGTGGGATGGCGCTGTCCGCAAGCGGCGTGACCATCACGCCGAAGAGGCCGGTCACCGTGACCCTGACCAACAGCGGCGACCGGCAGTTGACCTGGCGGGCCACCACCCACTCGGCAGAACCGACCCCCGCACCGGGCAGCCTGCTCGCCTCGGTGAGCACGAAGCCTGCCGAACCGATCGGCATGGTGGCCGTTGACGGCCGCTCGTGGGTCTCGACGTTGGGCGTGCGGAACACTCTCGTCGAGTTGCAGGACGGCCATCCGACCGGCGCCGAGATCGACCTCGCGCCGCTCGCGGCGTCGTACAACATGACCGTGCCGGAGGTGATCCTCTGGGGCAACATGGCATGGATTCCCAGTCGGCACTGGCTGTGTGTGTTCCCGTCGTACATCCGGCCGGAGTCGATCGCGTGCGTCGACCCGACAACCTCCCAGGTCAAGGCGAAGATCCCGACCGGGATCGGTCCGGGCAACCAGATCATCGGAATGGCCTACGATCCCGAGCGCGATCTCTTCTTCGTCAACTCCTCGAGCGGCGGTCTCGGGTCCAGGATGAGGACCATCGCCGGAATCGACCACCCCGAGCCCGGCGCGGTCCAGCGCACCTGCGCGCTGCCCTACAGCGCCAATGGTCTCGGCTACAACGTCGCGTCCCGGATGTCCTCAAGCTACCTGCACCAGCGCACGGGTAACGTGGTCCGGCAGTTCGATCCCGAAACCTGCGGCACGATCTCGCAGTTCCCCGCCGGCTACTGGATACCCGGTGCCGTCAACTCCGGCGGCCTCGACGCACGCGGCAACCTCCTGTTCGCACACTGGGGCGCGGGAACGACTAGCACGATGCAGACCGACGACCCGAGTAGCCAGGCGTTCCCCTGGCTGCACGTGTCGACCACCTCGGGCTCGCTCAAGCCGCGCAAGAAGGAGAAGATCCAGATCTCCGTCGACTGGGCCGCCGTACCGGCCGACGTCACGAGCGTGCGGCTCGTCCTGCGCGGGAACGGAGGCGCCAACACGGCGGTGACCCTGCCGATCACCCTGCGACGCTGACCAGTCCATCCCACGGCGCCCCGGCCCTCGCGGCCGGGGCGCCGTCTACCCGTTCCGCGGGACCAGGCCGGCCTGGACGGCCTGGACCGCCAGCGCCGTGCGGGTGCTGACATCCAGCTTGCGCATCGCCGAGTTGACATGCCGGGCAACTGTCTTCGGCGACAGGAACAGCTCGTCGGCGATCTGCGGGTTGGTGCGGCCGCGCACCACCAGCCGGACCACCTCCAGCTCTCGCGGCGAGAGCCGGTCGCCGTAGCTCTGCCGCCCACCCCACCACGGCCGGCGTACCTCGACACCGTTGCGGCGCAGCGTGTTCATCACCCGCACGGCCGCACCACGAGCGCCCAGGTCCGACAGTCCCTGGAAGGCGGTGGACAGCAGGGCGATCCCGGCTTCGGCCTCGCCCGCCGCGAGCAGGCACCCGGCCTGGCGCTCGCGCGCGAGCAGCGCGTCGTACGGTCGCGGCAGGTCGTCCCAAGCAGTGGCGGCGGCGGCGAAGGCGGCGGCCGCTTGCATCGGCTCGCCCCGGCCCTCGGCCAGGATCGCCTCGGCGGTGGCCAGGCCCGCCGATGGTCCCGGTGCGCCGACGCCGCGCAGCCCGCGCGCGAACTCGGTCACCAGCTCGGCGGCCTCGCCGAGCCGACCGGCGGCGATGAGCGCATCCACCCGGACGGGAACCAGATCGGTCGCCCAGAGCCAGGTCTCCTTGTGCGCAATGATGTCGATCGGTTCGCGCGTCAGGGCGAGGGCGTCATCGAGGCGGTCGTCGGCGAGCCACAGCTGGGCCAGTGCGGCCGCCGGCGCGGCTATCCACTCCTCGGCGGCGCGCCGGCGCATACCGTCCTGGACAATCTTGAGGTGCTCCTCGGCATCCTTCGTCGCGTCGTTCGCGGCCTCCAGGAGCCCGATGACCAGCATCGCCTCCAGCTTGGCCAGCGGCTGCACGTCCTCGCTGCCGGCGAGCCGGCGGGCCCGATCGGTGAGGCCGTCCCACGCGCCGGTGAAGTAGTCCAGGTGCAGTTGATTGACCAGGGCCGTCGTTTCGACCCGCAGATGGCTCCTCCGCTCGGCCAGCTCCAGCGTCACGCGCAGGCGCCGCTCCGCCTCGGCGTACCGCCCCCAAAGGATCGCCACATTGCCGATGTTCAGGTTGCCACGGCTGATCTCCCACCACTCCTCGGCGGTGCCGGCGTCATCCGGGATCTCGGCGGCATCGGCCCATCCGGCCGGGTCGCCCAGCAGAAGTAGCGCGTTCGCCCGCTCGACGGTCATCCGCAGTCGATCGGCCGGCGCCACCGCCGTCATCCCCTCGGCCGCCCGGCGTAGCCACTCGCGGTGTGTCGAGGCGGGCCAGGCGGCACCGTGCGGCCAGCCGAGGGTCAGCATCGCACGGGAGGCCCGCACCGGATCGTGGGTCAGTTGCGTGACCGCCCGCTCCAGCTCCGCCCGGCCCGCGTCGGTTTCCTCCTCCATCAGGATCAGCAGCCGGCCGAGGTGGTAGCGGATCTCCGCCTCCACACGCCGATCGCTGAGTCCGGACCCCAGGATGCGGCGAAGCGTGTCCACGATCTCGCGGTGACGGGGCATTCCGGTGAAGGACACGTACGGAAGCTTGTCCAGCAGCCGCACGACCGTGGCGGCCGGCAACTCGGCCAGGGTGATCAGCTCGTGCAGCAACCGGCCGGCCGACGCATCGTCGCCGGAGACCAGCGCGAGGTCGGCGGCCCGCTCGGCGTGCCGGCACCAGCGGCCGGTGTCGCCCGCCTCGCGGAAGTGGCGGGCCAGGCGGGCCTCCGAGGTACCGTCCTCCAGCGCCTCACCGGCTCGCCGGTGCAGGTCACGGCGGAACGGCGGTGGGATCGACTCATAGACCGCCCGCTCGTGCAACGCATGCCGGAACGCCACCAGGCGGCGCTGGTCCTCGGCGAGCAAACCGGAGCCGAGCGACCTGACCAGCCCGGTACGGACACGCTCGGCCGGCAGCCCGGTCACCAGGGCCAGCGTGGCCTCGTCGGCGGGGTCGGCGAGCACGGCGGCCGCCTGGAGCACGGCCAGCGCCTCGGGTTCGAGCCGCGCGATCCGCTCCAGCACGGCGTCCCGGATGGTCGGCGGCACCGCGATGTCGTCGAGGTGTCGGCGGAGCCACTCCCCGCGGCGGTGGGTCAGGTCGGCCCGGTCGTGCATCAGCCGGACCAGCTCCTCGACCGCGAGCGGGACGCCCTCGGTGCGCTCGTAGATGAACTGGGCGAACGCCGGGGACAGCTCCCGGTCTTCGAGCATCGAGGAGACCAGCCGTGCGGTCGCCGCCAGGTCCAAGGCGTCGATCGGCATCCGGTGGTGCGTGGTCCCGGCCGGGACCCGGGAGGACAGCCGGCGCACCAGCGAGTCGTCCGGCAGGTCCTCCGGCCGGTAGGTGAGCACCAGGCTGAGCGCCCGCGACGACCGGGCCGTCAGGAACAGCAGGAACTCCAGCGTGACCTCGTCGGCCCAGTGCACGTCCTCGACGACGAGGACCTCGACTCCCAGCCGGTCGACCAGCTCCGCCAGCGCGCGGAACAGCCGGTGTCGCGCGGCGGTCGTCTCTGCCAGCGGCTCGGGAAGGGGCGGCAGGTCCTCGCCCCACTCGGGGAAGACCGGCCGCAGCGCACCGGCAAGCGCGGAGAGCCCCAGCCCGCGTACGCCAGTGGTGGTCTGCCGCAGCGCGTCCACGATCGGACCGAGCGTGAGCGACTCACGGAACGGCGGGCACGCCGCGACGGGTATCACCCGCCCGTCGGACTCCAACCCGACGAGAAGCTCCCGGAGCAGCCGGCTCTTGCCGATCCCCGCCTCGCCCTCCAGCAGCACCACAGCGGGCGGACCGGACAGCCACAGCCGTAGCTCGGCGATCTCCTGCTCGCGGCCGACCAGTTCCGGCTGCCGGGGTCCGACCCGGCCACCCCTCGGGACAACCCCTTGAGACATCCGCACGACTCCCATCTCTCGACCCGGTGGAAAGATCGTCGGCAGAAACTCCTGGTAGACCTACACCCTGTACGGCCCCGCGTCCAGACCGCCAGCCCGATATTGGACAGCTCGGCGGTCCGGTCCCGTACGCCCGGCCAGGCCCAACCGGTACATCGCTCGATGCCTCACCCGCCGACGCACCGCTGTGCGACCACATCTGAAACGCGCTCGCATCGCCCAGGCGGAAGCAGCCGACGAACTCGTCGAACGAGGTCCGCAGCGGGGCCGGTGTCTCGGAGCTCGTGAAATTTCAGGCCGGTGGGGTGTTCGCCTTCCGCCGGTCAGCGGTGGCCGACGACGTTGACCACCTTGCCGTCCGGGTCGCGGACGAAGAAGCGCCGGACGCCCCACTGCTCGTCGGTGATCGGATGCACGATCTCCGCGCCCGTCGCGCGTACCGCCTCGTAGACCGCGTCGACGTCATCGACTTCCACGCTGAGGTCCGGGTTCACGGGGCCCGTTGCGTCTTCGGTGATGAGGATGACCTGGGCGGTGGGGTTGGCCGGTGAGACCAGGTTGACCACCCAGCCCAGGTTCATCTCTTCCCGGAAGCCCAGGAGCTGGTAGAAACCGCTGCTCGCCACCGGGTCGGCGGTGCTGATGTCGGGGACGGCACGGCGAATCGTCACGCCAGACTCTGGGGGTGCCTGGCGAGGGCGACGAACGCGCGCCAGGCGGTGGTGCCGAAGGTCAGGGCGGGGCCGGTCGGGTCCTTGCTGTCCCGGACCCCGACCACGCCGGGCAGGTTGTCCGCCACCTCGACGCAGGAACCGCCGTTGCCGCCGGAGCGGGTCGACTTGCGCCACCGGGCGCCGGTTAGCTCCATGATTTCGCCACTTCCCTGATCAGTTCGAGCGACGGCCGGAGCGGAAGGGCGTGGTTCCGCACGACCTCCCACATCCTGCTCAGATTAGCAATGTCGTCGGGGCGATCGACGAGCTGTGCTTTGAGCTGGTTGTCGGCATGCCCGAACCGGCGGTTGTCGGGGAGGTCGGCCAGGATGAACTGGCCGGCCATTCCCAGATAGATCCCGGTCGACGCGGGCACCACCTGCACCTGGACATGCTCCAGCTCGGCCAGCTCGATGATCCGCTCGATCTGCTCCCGCAGCACCTCCGGCCGCTCCGGCACCGGCCGGCGCAGCACCGCCTCGTCGATCACCGCGATGAACAGCGGTGGCTTCTCCCGGGTCAGGATCGCCTGACGGGACAGCCGGGAGGCGACGTGCCGGTCGATCTCCTCGGCGGTGAACCGGCCACCGGCCAGCGTCGCCCGGGCGTACGCCTCGGTCTGCAACAGCCCGGGCACGTAGGCCGGCTCGAACCAGCGGAGCATGACCGCCTTCCGCTCGATCTCGATCCAGTCCTGCAACCAGATCGGCGCGGCGTCGAGGCCGGCGAGCTTGAGCAGCAGCCGGCTGTACGTGCCGCCGGTGGAGAACGCCTTGTCGATCGCGGCGACGTAATCGGCGGTCGGCGGCCGGTGCCGGGTCTCCACCGAACTGACGTGGGTCGGCGAGAACTTTATGGCGCGTGCCCACTCCTCCTGCGTCGCGCTCCGGGACGTCCGTGCCTCGATCAGCTCCTCGACCAACAGGTCGATCGCGGTACCCACTACGCACCCTCCACTCATTTCCGGTCGTCGACTACTCGATCCACTCACGACTACGCGCCGCACGTCGCTGAACTGCGCGAACGTGCCGCAGACCTATCGACCGTAGTCGCATCCACAGCAGACTGTCACCAGCGGAACCGCTCGGGGTGGCACTGGAACGGGCGGAACCGCGCGGGGGCCGCCGGGGCCTTCCCCTTCCCGAGGCGGCCCCCGCTTCCAGACCGAGCGGAGGAGGTCGCGGGATGCGACGGCTGCTACGACGTACGACGCCGAAACGGCACCGTCGGGACTGGCGCCGGCTCTGGCGTTACTGCCGGTGTGGGCTGCGCTGGCGGTGCCCGGACCGGCTGGCTGCGGCGCCGCCGACACCGGTCCCGCCGCCACCCCCGGCGGCCCGGCCAGCCCGCGCCACGAACCAGCGCCGTGGCTGGGACAGCGCCACCGGCAACCGGGTGGTACGGGCCAGCCGACCCGTCGGTGCGCGGGTGGGTCGGACGGGCGTCACCCGGCTGCCGAGCGCGCGATGATCGCGGTTCCGCCCGCACGACCGCCTCACCTGCCGCGCCGGCCGATCTGGCTCTGCCGGGCCTGTGCGGCGGAATGGCCGTGCCTCACCGCCCGCACGCTGCTGGTGATCGAGTACGTCGTGGATCCGGTCGGGCTGTCGGTCTACCTCGCCACCATGCTCCAGGCGGCGTTGCGGGACCACCGGCTGCTCAACCCCGCGCCGGGTCCGGATCCGGCCAGGATGTACGCCCGCTTTCTCGGCTGGGCGAAGCCGCGCCTCGACATCGCCCGCAACCAGCTCGGGGCCGGCGCCGACGGCAATCGGCGCCGGCCCCGGCCGGATCAGGACGGTGAGGCGGGGATCAGCGCAGGCTCACCCCGGCGGCCGCCGCGCGGCGCTCGCCGTCGGCCTTGAGCTTCGCGGCCCTGTCCAGGTCGGCCTGCGCGACGATCACCGAGCCGAACGCGCGTACGGCCTGGTAGTAGGTCCAGGCCAGGCTGTAGCAGGCCGGGCGGACGAAGGCGTTGTACCTGGCGCAGGCCCGGCGCAGGTCCTCGTAGAACGCGCTGTCCAGCCGGGCCTTGTTCGGGTCGAACTGGCCGACCGCCTTGTAGTTGCGGTAGCCGAAGTCGTGCCGGTAGCAGGAGAGTGCGAAGTTGAACCCGAGCGGGTTGTCCGGGCTGGACGAGCAGTAGTCGGTGCTCCAGTTGAAGGCGTACTCGGCCCAGGCGGCCCGGTTAATGCGGGCGGAGTTCCAGGCGGTGTAGCTGCTGGCGCTGGTCTGGGTCCAGCTCGACAGCACCGAGAGCTTCTGTTCGGGGGTCACCGCGGCGGCGGCGGGTGCGGCGGACCCGAAAACCGCCAGGACCGCGAACGTGCCGGCGGTCAGGGCGGTGAGCAGGCGACGGGACATGGTGGGTACCTCCGGATAGGAAGGGCTCCCTCGTGGGGCGCCCGGCGGGGCAGAGTTGTCACCGGTAGGCGATCTAGGTGGTGACAGTCTCGGGGCATCGTCGCCCGCCGATCTCCATCCGACCTCTATTTTCGACAGGCGCCAGAACGGACGAATGCTCCGAGGCGTCGTACGCCCCGGAGCATCCGCCCGTCAGTGCCGGCTGGTTCAGTGCCGGCCGGTTCCGCTCAGCGGAGTACGAACCACGGCGGGCTGGGCTGGCTCTCGTTGGCCAGCCGGTCCAGCGCGGTCACGTAGTAGCTGTACCGGCGACCCGGCTCCGCCGTGCGGTCCAGCCAGGACTGCACGCCCTTACCGTCGGCCCGGACGGTGCCGACCAGGTTGCCGGCGTCGGCGAAGCCGCACGAGCCGGGCACGTCGATCCCGTCGAACCGGTAGATCGCGTACGAGCTGGCCTGGCCGAACGGCCAGAGCCCGTCGGCCGGCTGCCGCCAGCGCAGCCGTACCCCGTCGGCCTGCCGGGACGCGCCGGTCAGCACCGGGAACATCAGCGGCCTGGCGGCCAGGTGGGGCATGGTCGGGATCAGTGCCGGCCGGGAGTAGTGCTCGGCGGCGTAGATGTCGGTGGCGCCGAGCTTGTTGGCCCGGACCTGCACCGCGCTGAAGTGGATGTTGCCGTCGACCTGCGGATAGTCCCGGTTGAAGGTCAGGTGCCGGGACATCTCGGCCGGGTCCTGCCAGGCCGCCGGCTGGGCCGGCTCGCCGATCTTGTAGTCCGCCTGCCCGATGTAGAGCTGCACCCGGGTGCCGGCGACCACGTCCGCCCACCAGGGGACCAGCTTGGCGTAGTCGGCCACCGCGAGGCCGATGTTCCAGTAGACCTGCGGCACGATGTAGTCGATCCACTCCTCCTTCACCCACTTGCGGGTGTCGGCGAAGTTGGCGTCGTACGACTGGGTGCCGTTGGTCTCCGAGCCGAGCGGGTCGGACGAGGCGTTCCGCCAGATGCCGAACGGGCTGACCCCGAACTTCACCCACGGCTTCGTCGCCTTGATCCGTTGGCTCATCTCCTGGATCAGCAGGTCGATGTTGTGCCGCCGCCAGTCCGCCTTGCTGGCGAAGCCGGCACCGTACTCCTCGAAGGTGGCGTCGTCGGCGAAGTCCTGCCCGGCCGCCGGGTAGGGGTAGAAGTAGTCGTCGAAGTGCACGCCGTCAAGGTCGTACCGCTTGACCGCGTCGAGCATGGCGGTCTGGACGAACTGGCGTACCTCCGGGATGCCGGGGTTGTAGTAGAGCCGGGAGCCGGCCGCGTTGACCGGGTAGGCGACGGCCCACTCCGGGTTTTCCCGGACCGGGTGGCCCGGGGCGAGCTTGTCGATGTCGGCGCCGGCACCGTCCGGCATGGAGATCCGGTACGGGTTGAACCAGGCGTGGAACTCCAGGTTCCGCTTGTGCGACTCGGCGACCAGGTACGCCAGCGGGTCCCAGCCGGGGTCCTGGCCACGCACCCCGGTCAGGAACTCCGACCACGGCTCGTGCGGGGACGGCCAGAACGCGTCGGCGGTCGGCCGGACCTGTACGACCACGGCGTTGTGGTTCAGCCGCTCGGCCAGGTCGAGCCAGCCGGTGTACTCCGCCTTCTGGGCGGCGATCCGGTCCGGCGCGGTGTACGAGGCCTTGGTCGGCCAGTCGATGTTGACGACGCTCGCGATCCACATCGCCCGGAACTGCCGCTTCGGGGTGGCGGGATCGGTCGCGCAGCCGGTGTTGCCGGTGCGGGTGGCTGCGCTGGCGGTGGTGGTGGGTGTGGCGGTTGCGGGTGTGGCGGTGGCGAGCGAACCGAGCAGCGCGGCTGTCAGCCCGGCGGCTACAAGCCGATATGGCTTCATGCGGTGCTTCCCTTCACTGGGGCTCCCCGGGGGCGGGGATGGGCACGGCGGCATCCGGTCGGTGTTTTGTACCGACGCGCTAATGCCGCTGGAAGGAAATTTTCACACCGTCGCCACCGGCGCAACCTTCGATCGACCACCGGCGCTCCGCCGTACGGTCCGGCGCGCCCACCCGGGGCGTGTCCTGGGACCGGTCGGTACCGCCTCAGTCGCCCTCGGTCAGCGCCGCGACTCCGGCCAGCGCCGCCACCCTGACCAGTGCCTCGATCCGGCCCTGCGCTTCGCCGTCCCGGCCGAGCCGCTCGCCGACGATCCAGACCCACTCGTCCTGGTAATAGTGTGAGATGTCGTGCCGGACCTGCTCGACCCGGAGCCGGAGCGGGTAGCCGCCGTACCGCCAGTCCTCCTGGCGAAGCTGGAGTACCGTCCCGGCAGCCAGATCGGGAACTGCGGGCAGCGTGGTCACGGCACCTCCAGGCGACGGGGAGAGTTGCGGGAGCGCGCGGCTCGGTAGGCGAATGACCGCATCTGTCGTCACAGCGTGCTAATTCGGCGGCACCCAGCGCAATGTATCTAAGCAAAATTTCAACTCGATGCATGGCGGGACGCCCGGCCACAACCCGGCCGGTCGGCCCCGATCCGGGCAGGTGGTCAACCCGGTGCGATGATCCCGGCTATGTTGTGGGCGTGCGGGCGGGGGCGGCGATGAGGCGGGGGCGGCGATGATCCACTTTCCCGCCATCCGCAGGGGCCCCCTGCGGGCGCTGGGCCAGCGGCTCGCCGCCGCGATCGGCCTCGTCCTGCTGATCGTCGCGGTCGTCTATCTCGACCGGGACGGTTACCGTGACCTCAACGAGGACGGGGTCACCCTGCTCGACTCCTTCTACTACGCGGTGGTCTCCCTATCCACCACGGGATACGGCGACATCACGCCGGTGACCGAGGGCGCCCGGCTGATCAACGTCCTGGTGATCACCCCGGCCCGGGTGCTGTTCCTGATCATCCTGGTCGGCACCACCCTGGAAGTCCTGACCGAGCAGTACCGCACCAACCTCCGCTTGACGCGGTGGAGGAGGACAGTGAAGGACCACGTCATCATCTGCGGCTACGGCACCAAGGGCCGTAGCGCGATCTCCGCACTGCTCGAAACCGGCTTCGACAAGCAACGGATCCTCGTCGTCGAGCGCAACCCGGCGATCGTGCGGCAGGCCAACTCGGCCGGACTGGTGGTGGTCGAGGGGAGCGCGACCCGGTCGTCCACGCTCAACGAGGCGCACGTCCGGCACGCGAAATCCGTGATCATCGCGACCGACAGCGACGAGGTCTCCGTACTGGTCACGCTGACCGTACGGCAGCTCACCGCCGGCCAGGTCCGGATCATCGCCGCCGCCCGGGAGGCGGAGAACGCCCCGCTGCTCCGGCAGAGCGGGGCGCACCACGTCATCGTCTCGTCGGCGACCGCCGGCCGGCTGCTCGGCGTCTCCACCTCGGCCCCGCCGCTGATCGACGTCGTCGAGGACCTGCTCACCCCGGGCCAGGGCATGGCGCTGGCGATGCGCTCGGCCACCCGGGACGAGGTCGGTGTGTCACCGCGCCAGCTGGAGTCCCTGGTCATCGCGCTGGTCCGGCGGGGCAAGGTGGTCTCGCTCGCCGACCAGGCCGCCACCGCCATCGAGACCGGTGACATGCTGGTGTACGTCCGCGACGACCGCTCCAGCAGCGCCACCGCCGACCCGGCCCGCTGACGATCCTCCTAGAGGATCGTCCAGGTGTCACCGCTGTTCAGCAGGCCGGCAAGCTGCTCCTCCGGGGTACCGGTGCTCTTCGCCCGGGCCGCGTCGAGCTGCCCCTGCACCACACCGTCGTAGCTGGGCCGATCGATGTCGCGGAAGATCCCGATCGGGGTGTTGCGCAGGGCGAAGCCGGGCAGCCGGGAAAGCGCGAAGGCGTACGCCGGCTCGTCGACCGTGGCGTCGTGCACGACGATCTCGTCCGCGGGTACGGAGGCGGTCTCCCGGACCTCCAGCCCGAACCCGCCGGGCGGGTGGACCACGCAGAACTGCCCCTCGGACCCGAAGGTGACTGGCTGACCGTGCTCCAGCCGGATCAGGTAGTCGTCCCGGGTGGCCGGCTCCTTCAACTGCTCGAAGGCGCCGTCGTTGAAGATGTTGCAGTTCTGGTAGATCTCCACGAACGCCGAACCCTGGTGCTCGGCGGCGGCGCGCAGCACCGACTGCAGGTGCTTGCGGTCCGAGTCGATGGTCCGGGCCACGAAGGTCGCCTCGGCGCCGAGGGCCAGCGAGAGCGGGTTGAACGGCGCGTCGGCCGAGCCGACCGGGGTCGACTTGGTGATCTTGCCTACTTCGGAGGTGGGAGAATACTGCCCCTTGGTCAGCCCGTAGATCCGGTTGTTGAAGAGCAGAATCTTGAGGTTGACGTTCCGGCGCAGCGCGTGGATCAGGTGGTTGCCACCGATCGACAGTGCGTCGCCGTCACCGGTGACCACCCAGACCGACAGGTCCGGCCGGGAGACCGAGAGCCCGGTGGCGATCGCCGGAGCCCGGCCGTGGATCGAGTGCATCCCGTACGTGTTCATGTAGTACGGGAAGCGCGACGAGCAGCCGATGCCGGAGACGAAGACGATCCGCTCCCGGGGAAGCCCCAGCTCGGGCATGAACGACTGGACCGCGGCGAGGATGGCGTAGTCACCGCAGCCGGGGCACCAGCGCACCTCCTGGTCGGACTTGAAGTCCTTGGTGGTGAGTTTGACGGCGACGGGCTCAGGCATTCTTCACGACCTCTTCCAACATGGTCTCCAGCTCGGTGGCGGTGAACGGCAGCCCCCGGACCTGGTTGTATCCGATCGCGTCGACCAGGTAGCGGGCCCGGATCACGTGGGCGAGCTGGCCGAGGTTCATCTCCGGGATCACCACCTTCTCGTAACGGGCCAGCACCTCGCCGAGGTTGGCCGGCAGCGGTGCGAGGTGCCGCAGGTGCGCCTGCGCCACCGGCAGGCCGCGCTGGCGCAGTCCGCGGCAGGCCGCGCCGATCGGCCCGTACGTCGAGCCCCAGCCGAGCACCAGCACCCGAGCGTCCGAGTCCACGCCGTTGGGTGACCCGGTCTCCACCTCGACGTCCGACACCTCGATCGCCTCGATCCGGGCCGCCCTGGTCCGCACCATGAAGTCGTGGTTCGCCGGGTCGTACGAGATGTCGCCGGTCTTGTCGGCCTTCTCCAGACCGCCGATCCGGTGCTCCAGCCCCGGCGTGCCGGGGATCGCCCACGGCCTGGCCAGCGTGGCCGGGTCGCGCAGGTAGGGGAGGAAGGTCTTGCCGTCCTCGCCGTTCGGCTCGGTGGCGAAGTCGACCCGCAGGTCAGGCAGCGACTCGACGTCCGGCAGCAGCCACGGCTCGGAGCCGTTCGCCACGTAGTTGTCCGAGAGCAGGATCACCGGGGTCCGGTAGGTCAGCGCGATCCGGGCCGCCTCCAGCGCGGCGAAGAAGCAGTCCGACGGCGAGCGCGGGGCGATCACCGCGACCGGCGCCTCGCCGTGCCGGCCGTACAGTGCCATGTTCAGGTCGGCCTGCTCGGTCTTGGTCGGCATGCCGGTGGACGGGCCGGCCCGCTGCACGTCGACGATGACCAACGGCAGCTCCAGGGCCACCGCCAGGGAGATCGTCTCGCCCTTCAGCGCCACACCCGGGCCGGAGGTGGTGGTGACGCCGAGCGCACCGCCGTACGATGCGCCGAGCGCCGCCCCGATCGCCGCGATCTCGTCCTCGGCCTGCATCGTGGTCACGCCGAACCGCTTGTGCTTGCTCAGCTCGTGCAGGATGTCCGAGGCCGGCGTGATCGGGTACGCCCCGAGGAAGACCGGCAGGCCGGACCGGACACCGGCGGCGACCAGGCCCAGGGAGAGGGCCGCGTTGCCGGTGATGTTCCGGTACGTTCCCGGGTTCATCTTGGCCGGTTTGACCTCGTAGCGGACCGCGAAGTCCTCGGTGGTCTCGCCGAAGTTCCAGCCGGCCTTGAAGGCGGCGGTGTTCGCCGCGACCAGCTCCGGCCGGGCGGCGAACTTGCGCTCCAGGAACCGGATGGTCGACGCGTACGGGCGGGAGTACATCCAGGAGAGCAGGCCGAGCGCGAACATGTTCTTGGCCCGTTCGGCGTCCTTCTTCGAGACGTCGTGCTCGGCCAGCGCGCCGACGGTCATCGAGGTCAGCGCCACCGGGTGCAGCACGTAGCCGTCCAGCGAGCCGTCGTCGAGCGGGCTGACCTGGTAGCCCACCTTGGCCAGGTTGCGCCGGGTGAACTCGTCGGTGTTGACGATGATGTCGGCCCCGCGCGGCAGGTCGGCCAGGTTGGCCTTGAGCGCGGCGGGGTTCATCGCGACCAGGACGTTGGGGGCGTCCCCCGGAGTCAGGATGTCGTAGTCCGCGAAGTGCACCTGGAAGCTCGACACGCCGGGTAGGGTGCCGGCGGGAGCGCGGATCTCCGCGGGGAAGTTCGGCAGTGTCGAGATGTCGTTGCCCAGTTGAGCGGTTTCCGAGGTGAACCGGTCGCCGGTGAGCTGCATGCCGTCGCCGGAGTCGCCGGCGAACCGGATAACCACCCTATCCAGCTGCTGGACCTGCTTGCTCACTGCTGCACCTCGCTTCGCTCGGCCCGGTAGGACGGACTGAGCTCAGGGGTGACCTCGCCTTGCTCGGCCACGCGTCCTCCTTGAGCGCCGGTGGCGGGTTGGCGGTGCTGAGGGCTCGGCTGTCCGTTCCAGTCCTTCATCGCCCCGCTCCAGTCCTTCATTGCAGAGCCTACGTCGATGGTTAGGTGATCCTTCCCCAAGGTCCGGCACATGGGACGCCGCAATGGCGTCATTAGTATGCTTTCGCCCCACCTGGACGGGGGGTGCCGTTATCCAGATCACCGGAGTCAGACGTCGGGATTCCGCAGGGCGAGAACCCGACACCGGGCGGTAGGCTGCCGCACATGACCGGATACCTCGGGTCGTACGCGACACTGGGGCTGCTGCTGCTCGCCAGCGTACTGGTCTTCGTCGGTGCGTTCGCCGCCAACCGGGTGCTCCGGCCGGCCCGCCCCGCAGACCCGCCGGGCAAGCGGACCAGCTACGAGTGCGGGCTGGATCCGGTCGGCAGCGACTGGGCGCAGATGCAGATCCGCTACTACGTATACGCCTATCTCTACGTGCTGTTCGCCGTCGAGGCGGTCTTCCTCTTCCCCTGGGCGGTCGTCTTCGACCGGCCCGGATTCGGCCTCGTCACGGTGATCGAGATGGCGATCTTCGTCTCCGTGCTCGCCCTCGGCATCCTCTACGCCTGGCGGAAGAACATCCTCCGCTGGACCCGGTGAACCTTTTTCAACCTCCCCTTGCGGTCCGACGGACCGCAAGGTCGGAGGCGCTGCATGAGCGCCGCGCGGTTCAGGTTGAAAAAGGTTCAGTGAGCCGGATCAGGCCAGCCCGCGCCGGGACACCGCCGGTGGGCGATCACCCCTGATCGAGGCGACCATGTCGAGCAGCCGCCGGGTCGGCCGTACCTGGTGCGCCCGGAACACCCGGGCACCCAGCCAGGCCGAGATCGCGGTGGCCGCCAGGGTGCCCTCCAGCCGCTCGTCGACCGGCAGGTCGAGGGTCTCCCCGACGAAGTCCTTGTTGGAGAGGGCCACCAGCACCGGCCAGCCGGTGTCGGTGAGCTCGGTCAGCCGTCGGGTGATCTCCAGCGAGTGCCGGGTGTTCTTGCCGAAGTCGTGCGCCGGGTCGATCAGGATGCCGTCCCGGCGTACCCCGAGCCGGACCGCCCGGTCGGCGAGCCCGGTGACCGTGTCGAGGACGTCGGCCAGCACGTCGGGGAAGGTCGCCCGGTGTGGCCGGGTACGCGGCGCCAGGCCGCCCGCGTGCGAGCAGACCAGCCCCGCCCCGGTCGCGGCGGCCACCTCGGCGAGCGCCGGATCGGCACCGGACCAGGTGTCGTTGAGCAGGTCCGCCCCGGCGGCAACCGCCTCGACGGCCACCTCGGCCCGCCAGGTGTCGATCGAGATCACCACCTCGGGGAAGGCGGCCCGGACCGCGGCGATGGTGCCGACGGTACGACGGATCTCCTCGGCCACGTCGACCTCGGCACCCGGTCCGGCCTTCACACCGCCGATGTCGATGATTTCCGCACCCTCGGTCACCGCCCGCTCCACGGCCCGCAGCGCGCTGTCCGCCGCGAAGGTGACGCCTCGGTCGAAGAACGAGTCCGGCGTCCGGTTCACGATCGCCATCACGGCGAGGTCTCCGGGCGCGAACGACCGCCGTCCCAGTCGGAGCGCGTCCGCCATCCACTCCTCCTCCACCGGTTCTCCGCGCTGATCACGCTAGTTGACGGCGATCATCGGCCCTGGCCGAGGGGCCGGACGCCGGGGCCGCCCGAGCACCGGTCTCCGCGCGGACGGTGGCGCGGCACGCGACGACGTCCTGCCCGGCGCCGGGGGGTTCGCCGGCGCCGGCCGGCACAGTTTCACGTTCGTCGAAGAATGACCGGGGTGGCGGGGTCGCCCGACCCGGCTCGCCATGCCACCATCGGCGGATGGGTCAGGTTCTGCTCCTCTTGGTCGTGGCGCTGACCGTCGCGGCGGTGGTCTTCGGGGTGACGGTGCTGGTGACCGGCTCCGATCCGGGGCTGGGCACCGCCGAGCCGGACGGTCGGGCAGTGCCGCTGCCCGGTAACCGGCCGCTGCTGGAGACCGACGTCGGACAGGTCCGGTTCGATCTGGCGCTGCGGGGCTACCGGATGGCACAGGTCGACCAGGCGCTGCGCCGCACCGCCTACGACATCGGCTACAAGGACGAGTTGATCGGCGTGCTCCAGGCAGAGGTGACCGCGCTGCGGGAGGGGCGGCTGGACGACGCCGACGTGCTGCGCCGGGCCCGGGAGGCTGCGCTGGTACCGGTCGGGTCGGCCGGCACCGCGCCGGAGGGCGCGCTCGACGGCTCCTCGGCCCGTGCGCTGGCGGCCGCGGCGACGACCGGCGGGATCGGCGGGCACTCGTCGCCGGTGCCGCCGGTGGACGGGCCGGCCGATGCCGCCGGTGGTACGAGCGGTTCCGGCGAGCGGCCCGGTCCGCCCGAGCCGGCACCGCTCGATTTACCGCAGCGCGCCTTCAGAGCCGATCCGTCCACCCGGTCCGACCCCGCTGCGGCGCAGCCCGCCGCGTCCTCGACTGACGAGCGGGCGGACGAGGGTACGGACGAGCGGGCAGCCGAGCGGGCGGACGACGCCGGGGCGACGGTCCGGGCTCGCTCGGTCCGGGAGGGCGGATCCGTGATCGAGGCCGAGGACGGGGATCTGACCGAACCCGCCGCGTCGGTCCGGCCGGCCGTCGGCGCCGAGCCGGCCGAGCCGACCAGCGTCGAGCCGACCAGCGCCGATGCGACCAGCGCCGAGCCGACCAGCACCGCAGCGACCGGTGACGATCCGACCACCGGGAACGGGGACGACCGGCCGACCCGGGCGGACGCACCAGCCGGGTCGGGCAGTGCGGCGGCTGGGTCGGACGCATCGGCCGGGTCGGGCAGTGCGGCGGCTGGGCCGAGCGAACCGGCGGAGCAACCGGAGCGGGCATGAGCACCGCCGACCCGGGCGGTGCCGACCCGAACGACACCGAGGGGCTCCGGGCGGCCGCTCAGCCGGGCACCGGGGAGGTCACCGCCACGGTTATCGTCGCCGCCCCCGCACCCCGGGTCTTCGCCGCGCTGACCGCCTGGGAACGCCAGGGCGACTGGATCCCGTTCACTCGGGTCCGCCTGCTGGAGGGGGACGGCGGCGAGGGCAGCCTGGTGGAGGCGGTCACCACGGTCGGGCCGGCCGTACTCCGTGACGAGATGCGGGTGGTCCGGGTCGACGCGCCGTACGAGGTGCGGGTGGTGCACTGCGGGCGGCTACTGCGCGGTCCCGGTGTGCTGCGCTGCACCCAGATGGCCCAGGACCGCACCCAGGTGGTCTGGCACGAATGGTTCCACCTGCCCGGTGGCTCGGCCGGCCGGGTGGCCTGGCCGGTGCTCTGGCCCGGCTCCAAGTTCGGCCTCACCCAGGCGCTGAAGCGGTTCGCCCGGCTGGTCGAACGCGGACAACTGCCCTGACCGGCTCGGGACGGGGATGCCTGGCCGGCTCGGCACGGGGATGCCTGGCCGGTGCTCCTGGTCACCTGTGGGTTGTCGGGCGGTTGGCCTACCGTTGACCGCGTGACTGATCTGGTGACCGGCGCCGACGGGCTGGCCCGCTGTGGCTGGGGCGCGAGCACCCCTGACTATGCCGTCTACCACGACGAGGAGTGGGGGCGGCCGCTGCACGGCGACGACGCGCTCTACGAGCGGCTGACGCTGGAGGCGTTCCAGTCCGGACTCTCCTGGCTGACCATTCTGCGTAAGCGGCCGGCGTTCCGGCTCGCCTTCGACGGGTTCCATCTGGAGACCGTGGCCGGCTACGGCGATGCGGAGGTGGCCCGGCTGATGGCCGACGCCGGCATCGTACGGAACCGGGCGAAGATCGACGCGGCGATCGCCAACGCACGGGCCGCGCTCGACCTGCCGGACGGGCTGACCGCGCTGCTCTGGTCCTTCGCCCCGGCCGCCCGGGTGGCCCGGCCCCGGTCCGTCGCGGAGGTGCCGGCGATCACCGCCGAGTCGACCGCGATGGCGAAGGCGCTCCGGAAGCGGGGCTTCCGATTCGTCGGCCCCACCACGGCGTACGCGCTGATGCAGGCGACCGGCATGGTCGACGATCACCTCGACGGTTGCCACGTACGACTCGACGGCCGCCACGTGCCGCCGCCGACCGTCGCCGCCGTGATGGGATAGCGGCCTGACGCTTCCCCACGGCTGAAGCATTCCAGCCACGTCCGACAGTTCCGTGCACCCAGAGAAGGCGACGCCATGCCGACAACCAACGACACCACCTCCGAGCATCCTTTCCTCCCCGTGGCCGGAGCCAGGGGTTTCTCGGGCGGCTCTTGATGAGTGCAGCGGGTGCGGGCCGGAGCTGGGCGGTCGTCATCCCCGGGGAACGCTACGAGGCCGAGCGGCTCTTCCACCACGACACCCTGGAGCTGACTGGTCTCAACGGGGCGCCCCGGCCCGGCCCCGGCGATCCGGTGCTGGTGGTCCGCGACGAGCAGCCGCCGCTGGTGGTGGCGCTCGGCCGGGTGATCGCCACCGATGGTGTCGAGGAGCGGGACCCGGACGATCCGCAGGCCGGACCGGCCTTGCCCGGTCCGCTGGCCGTGGCGTATACCCGGCAGGTCTTCGACGCTCCCGTGCCGGCCGACCGACTCACCCTCCACGGCCCGGTCACCCCGGTCGACCCGGCGGTCTTCGAGGAGTTGGTCGGGCGGGTCGGCCCGGCGCCGGAGCGGCGGAACTACCTGGTCAGCCTGGATCTGCCGATCGAGGCGGGGTCGCCGGCCGAGGCGGTCCGGCTGTTCTGGGCGTACGTGCAGGAGCTGGGGCCCCGCGAGCTGCCAGCATTCGTCGCGCCGTCCGACGACGAGCTGGCGATGCAGGCGTTCGTGCTCGGCGTCGAGGCCAACCAGGATCCCGAGGAGGACGACGACTGAACCGGACCGACGACTGAACCGGCGACCGGAGTGACCTGAGACGGGTTGTCGGATATCCGACAAGCCACGACGGCGGCGAGCTGCCGTCGCCGCACCGCCGGTGCGGCGTGCCACGCTGCGGCAGGTCGGGTCAGCGGCCCTCGAACGTCGGCCGGCGCTTCTCCAGGAAGGCGCTGGTGGCGGCCCGGTGGTCGGCGGTGGCTCCGCAGATCGCCTGCGCCTGTGCCTCGGCGGCCAGCGCCTCGGAGAGGGTCCCGGCGTCGCCGACCGAGAGCTGCCGCTTGATCGCCCCGTACGCCACCGTCGGTCCGGCGGCCAGCCGGGCCGCCAACTCCTGCGCGGTCTCCAGCACCTGCTCGTCGTCGACGAGCCGGTTGAGCAGCCCGAGCCGGTGCGCCTCGTCGGCCGGTACCGGCTCGGCGAGCATCAGCAGTTCGATCGCCTTCGCGTGGCCGACGAGCCGGGGCAGTGACCAGGATGCGCCGGTGTCGCCGGCCAGCCCGACCTTGGCGAAGGCCATCAGGAAGCTCGTGCCGGGACCGCCGATCCGGAAGTCGGCGAGGAGGGCGAGGGAGGCTCCGGCGCCGGCCGCCATGCCGCGTACCGCCGCGATCACCGGCTTGGGCAGCCTGGCCAGCCGGGCGGCGATCGGGTTGTAGTGGGTCCGGACCGTGCCGAGCGGGTCGGTGTTGCCGTCGGCCAGCGTGGCGGCGTGTTCCCGGAGGTCCTGGCCGGCGCAGAAGGCCGATCCGGCGCCGGCGAGCACCACCGCGCGGCAGGAGCGGTCCTGTTCCAGCTCGGCCAGCGTGTCCCGCAGCGCCTCCTTCAGCGCCACGTTCAGCGCGTTCATCGCGGCCGGCCGGTTCAGGGTCAGCGTGACCACGGAGTCGGAGCGGTCGATGAGCAACGGCTCGGTCACGGGTGTCGACCCTTCTGTCGGGGGATTCGGTGGGCACCGTCGAGGCACTGCTCGACGAAGCGGTCGGCGGCTGGGCGCAGTCGCGCGGCGTGCCGGTCGAAAAAGGCGGCGGCGCTGGTCCCCGGCCACCGCTCGGGCAGGAGCGCGGGGGGCAGCTGCGGGTCCCGGAAGAGGAAGGTACGCCATGCGTGCACCAGGCGGAACCGGGCGGCGTACGCGTCCTCGTCACGGCTGCGTACGGTCACCCCGGCCAGCAGTGGCCGCTGCGCGGCGACGAATTCCTGGTACGCGTTGGCGATCTCGTCGAGGTCCCAGGCCCGCCGGACCACTCCCATCGCCCCGGGCGTGCCGGCGGTGTGCGCCGCGGTGAACCGCTCGTAGCGCACCCCGGCCTCGGCCAGCAGGCCGTCCACGTCCTCACCGGGCCGGGTGGCGACCCAGGTCTGCTCGTCGAGCATGCCGTAGCCCAGGTAGCTCAGGTTGGCGGCGAGACGTTGCCGGTCCCGCCGGTTCATGCCCGTTTCAAGCACGATCAGGTCGAATCGGCCGTCCCACCCGATCTTGCCCGTGCGGTAGATCCGGGCCGCCGCCTCGTCGAGTCGGCGGGCCGCTCTCGGGGTGAGCAGGTAGCCCGGTCCGGCGGCCAGTCGGAGCGGGTGCAGCCAGCCCTGCCGGACCATCCGGGAGACCGCGGTGCGGACCGCGGGTGCGGCGATGCCGAGCGGGGAGAGTAGTTTGACCAGCGCGGACACCGGTGCGCGTCCACCCCGGGTGCGGAGGTAGTCGCCGTACAGGTCGAAGAGTGCCGACCGTGCCTGCATGACCGCACATTGTGACACCCCTTCTCAAGATAAGCTAGATGCTGTTACATCAACGCCGGTTCGGTTTGGGTCCGGCGGTGTTCATCAGGGAAAATCGTTGGTCGGCACCGCGGCCTTGGGCGGTGATGCTGACCAAATGGATGTGGGGATAACCCACCGACCCTGATGAAGGTCTGAGGGGAGACAACATGGCGGCGATGAAGCCGCGGACGGGCGACGGTCCGCTGGAAGTCACCAAGGAGGGCCGGGGCATCGTCATGCGGGTTCCGCTGGAGGGTGGTGGCCGGCTCGTCGTCGAGATGACTCCCGACGAGGCCAACGCGCTCGGTGACGCGCTGAAGGCCGCCGCCGGCTAAGTGAACGCCGACTCCTCCGGGCGGTACGTCTCGTCCGGCGGGGTTTCTCACCCTGGGCCACCGGCGGCGCCGCCGGTGGCCCAGGGTCGTCATGTCGGGCGGGGTACCTTCTCCCCGTTCATACAAGATCGTCTGGAGGTGCCGTCGGCGTGCTGTCGATCCGTCTGGTAGTCGACCCGACCGGGTTCGAAACCCTGGCCCTGCCGATCGCGCCCGATCCGGCGCCGGGCAGGCCCACCGACGGGCCGGAGCGGGCAGCTCCGGGCACGACCGACGAGGCCGGCTCGGGCACGACCGACGGGGCCGGCTCGGGCACGACCGACGGGGCTGGCTCGGGCACGACCGACCAGGCCGGCTCGGGCACGACCGACGGGGCTGGCTCGGGCACGACCGACCAGGCCGGCTCGGGTACGGGCCAGGCCGGCTCGGGCCCCGAGGACAGCGCCGGGCCGAGCGCGCGAGCCCTGCCCACCCTCCTCGCCCTGCCGGCCGGGCTGGCGGCCGAGGCGACCGCCCTGCTGCCGCACCTCGATCAGCCCGGGAGCGCCGGCGCCCTGCACCGGTCGATCCGGCCGCAGGGCAGCCCGACCCGGCTGCTGCTGGCCGGGGTGGGCGCCGGCGACGAGGCCGGCTGGCGGTCCGCCGGGGCGGCGATGGTCCGGGCGGCCGCCCGTGAGAGTTCGATCACTATAGCCATTCCGGTCGATGCATCCCGGGATGCGGTACGCGGGCTCGCCGAGGGGATCTGGCTGGCGTCGTACCGGTTCCGGATGCCCGCCGTCGACGGATCCGCCGGCGACCCGCCCCCGCTGACCGAGGTACTGCTCGCCGTCGCCGACCCGGAGCCCTACCGGGCGGCGCTCGACACCGCCCGGGCGGTGGCCGAGGCGACCCGGTTCGCCCGGGACCTGACCAACACACCCTCCTCGCTGAAGACCCCGGCGTGGTTCGTCGACCGGGTGATCGAGGCGGCCGGTGGGCGGGACGGGCTGACCGTCGAGGTCCGGGAGCCGGACCGGCTCGCCGCCGAGGGGTTCGGCGGCATCCTCGCCGTCGGCGGGGGATCGGCACAGGGACCCCGGCTGGTCGAGCTGCGCTGGCGGCCCGAGGGGGCACAGCGGCACGTCGTACTCGTCGGCAAGGGCATCACCTTCGACACCGGCGGCATCTCGATCAAGCCTCGGGACGGCATGAAGCTGATGCGCAAGGACATGGGCGGTGCCGCGGCCGTGGTCGCCACCGCGCTCGGTGCCGCCGCGCTCGGGCTGCCGGTCCGGGTCACCGCGCTCGCCCCACTCGCCGAGAACATGCCGAGCGGCTCGGCGTACCGGCCGGGCGACGTCGTGCGGCACTACAACGGACTGACCAGCGAGAGCACCAACACCGACGCCGAGGGCCGGCTGGTTCTCGCCGACGCGCTCGGTTACGCCGTGGCGCGGCTCGCCCCGGACCTGCTCGTCGACCTCGCCACGCTCACCGGGGCGAACGCGGTCGCGCTCGGCAAGCGGACCGCCGCCCTCTACAGCGACACCGACGAACTGGCCGAGGCGGTACTCGCGGCGGCCGACGCGGCCGGCGAGCGGGCCTGGCGGATGCCGCTGACGGCCGACTACGCCGAGTACCTCGGCAGCGAGATCGCCGACCTCTACAGCGCCCCGAACCAGGGAGCCGGATCGGTCACCGCCGCGCTCTACCTCCGCGAGTTCGTCGGTGACCTGCGGGACCGCTGGGTGCACGTGGACATGTCGGCGCCGTCCTGGTCCGACGGCAACGACGGTGAGCTGGTCAAGGGCGCCACAGGCTGGGGCGTACGCACTCTGCTGCGCTGGCTGGCGACCCAGCCGTGACCGGCCGGTGTCCGGCGGCGGTGCCGTGGCCGGTCAGCGCTTGACCGCGACGAGCAGCCCCTCACCGGTCGGCAGCAGCGCCGGGGTCCACTCCTCGGACTCGCGGACCGCCTTGGCCACCTCCCGGACGGTCACCGTCTCCACGTCCCGGGCGGCCGGGTCGCCGATCCGGCCGGCGGCCAGCGCGCCGTGCAGCGCGAGCACCCCGCCCGGGCGCAGCAGCCGCAGCGCCGCCTCGACACAGGCGCTGTACTCCGCGACCTCCGAGTCGACGAAGATCAGGTCGTAGGCGCCGTCGGCGAGCCGGGGCAACACGTCCAGCGCCCGGCCGGTGATGATCCGGGTACGGCCGGAGGCGAAACCCGCCTCCTGGAAGATACGCCGGGCGATCCGCTGGTGTTCCGTCTCCACGTCGATCGTGGTCAGGATGCCGTCGGGGCGCATGCCGCGGAGCAGCCAGAGGCCGCTGACCCCGGTGCCGGTGCCGATCTCCACGACGGCTCGGGCGCTGCCGGCCGCGGCCAGCAGCCGGAGCGTGGCACCGGTCCCCGGCGTGACGGCGTCGAGTCCGACCTCCCTGGCCAGGCTACGGGCGGTACGCAGGACCAGGTCCTCGGCGACGTACGCTTCGGCGAACTGGAGTGCTTGGGCGGTCGTCGTACTGACTGACCGGGCGACCGTGGCGATGGGGCACCTCCGGGCGGCGAGGGACTCGGCTGGGGATGGAACCTGGGACGAGGGCTCGGTTGCGCTGTGGGTCGGGGCCGTACCGGGATTTCCGGCGGGGCGGAGCTTGCGGGCGGCGGGTCGGCGGGGCGACGGTGGAACGGTGGAGGTGGGACGGCGGACCGGGGCGGGGTTGCGGGTATGAGCCTAAGGGTGGCGGTACGTGATCGGCAGGCGCGTACCTCGGACGGTCGCCGCTGCCTCCGAGCAACGATGACCGGTCTTCGGCCATCCGTGCGATCCTGGATGCGGAACCCGGACGCCGCGGCCGGAACCGGTCGCTCCGGCCCGCGCGGCGCCCGGCTTCGGGGACGGACTGTGGGAGGCAGCGAACGTGACGGACGGCTGGAACTGGCGCCAGCCCGATGGGACGGCAAGGCCGGGGAATCCCGGGCCGCCGACGCCCCCGACGGTCGGGCCGGCGACGCCCGGATCGACCGTCGACCCGGGATCGTCCCCGTGGTGGTCTGACGCGCTGCGCGACCCGTGGCGGAACCCGGCCACCCCGGTGGCGGTGGTGGTGCAGGCGACACCGGCCTCGGGCACGGGTGCCGAACCCGAGCCGGTGACCGACCCGGACACCGGCCGGGGCGGACTGACCCGGGTCTTCCTGGTTTCGTTGGTCACCGCGCTGTTGGCCGGCGCGCTGGGCGGTTCCCTCGGGTACGCCTTCGCCGTGCGGGGCGGTGTCACCGGTACGACCGCACTCGGCTCGACCGCCGGAGAGCCACCGGTCACGGCCCGGCGTCCACCCGACTCGCTGGCCGGTGTCGCGGCCCGGCTGCTGCCCAGCGTCGTGACGGTACGGGTAAGCGGCAACGGCGGCATCGGTCTCGGTTCCGGGTTCGTGGTCACCCAGGACGGCTACGTGATCACCAACGACCACGTGGTCGGAGTCGGCACCGACACCGCGACGGTGGTGTTCAACGACGGCTCCACCGCACCCGCCGAGGTGGTCGGGAAGGATCCCGAGGCGGACATCGCCGTGATCAAGGTGTCCCGGACCGGTCTCAAGCCGGTGGAGTTCGGCGACTCGGACGGCGTGGCGGTCGGCGACCCGGTGCTCGCCTTCGGCACGCCGCTGTCGCTGGCCAACACCGTCACCGCCGGCATCATCAGCGCCCTGGACCGGACCTTCCGGCAGGGTGAGACGGGTGGGCAGGTGCGTTACTACGCGGCCATCCAGACCGACGCCGCGGTGAACCGCGGCAACTCCGGCGGTCCACTGGTCGATGGCGGTGGGCGGGTGATCGGGGTGAACTCGGTGATCCAGACGCCGGCCGCCGACGAGGAGACCGCCGGCAACGTCGGCCTGGCCTTCGCGATCCCGATCAACCAGGCAAAGCGGTTGGCTCAGGAGATCATCGACACCGGCAGGGCGCGCCGGACCGTGATCGGCGCGTCGGTCGGCGGCACCCGATCCGGCGCGTCGGGCGGGGTGCGGATCTCCGCCGTCGAGCCGAGCGGGCCGGCCGCCGCCGCCGGCTTGCGCGCCGGTGACGTGCTGCTCAGGCTCGATGGCAAGCCGCTGGAGGAACCGAGCGATCTGATCGCGCTGGTCCGCAAGTACGCACCGGGCTCGGTGGTGAACGTCGAGTACCGGCGCGGGTCGGAGCGGCAGGCCGCCTCGGTGACCCTGGCCGCCGACGCGAAGTAGCGGTCTGGCCGCCGACGCGAAGTAGCGGTCGGCTCCCCCTCCCACGGCCGGCGGTGGCGTGCGTACTCTTGCCGTGGGCGGGACGAGGAGGCGAGCGCGTGTTCGAGAACCTGAACTGGTGGGAGATCGGTACGCTGCTGCTGGTCGCACTCCTGATCTTCGGCGACCGGCTGCCGGCCGTGATCAGCGACGGCCTCCGGATGCTGCGCAACCTGCGCAACATGGCCCGCAACGCCACCGGTGACCTGAGCCGCGAGCTGGGCACCGACATCCAGCTCGAGGACCTGCACCCGAAGGCGTTCATCCGCAAGCACCTGCTGAGCGAGGAGGACGAGCAGGCGATCCGGAAGCCGCTGGAGGGGACGTTCGAGAAGCTCCGCTCCGACCTGACCGACGTACGCCGGGAGGTCGACGACGTGGCGGCCTCGGCGGACATCCGCCCCTCCACCGCCGGCTCGACCGGTGGCGTCACCGCCTCGACCCCGGGTACCGGCAGCGACGTACCGCCGGCCCAGCGCCACGCCTTCGACGTCGACGCCACCTGACCCCCGCGCGCCGCGGTCGGCCGGGGCGGGGTCAGCGACCGGAGGGACGTAGCCCGAGAGGCTTGCCGAGCAGCGACTCCCGACGTACGGCGAGCCGGTCGGCCACCGCGGCCAGCGCCCTGGCGGCCGGCGCATCCGGCTCGGCGAGCACCACCGGGTCACCGGCGTCGCCCGCCTCGCGGACCCGGGTGTCGAGCGGGATCTGACCCAGCAGCGGCACCTGTGCGCCGATAACCCTGGTCAGCGACTCGGCGACCGTCGCGCCACCGCCGGAGCCGAAGACCTCCATCCGGGAGCCGTCCGGCAGGTCCAGCCACGACATGTTCTCCACCACCCCGACCAGCCGCTGGTGGGTCTGCAGGGCGATCCCGCCGGCCCGCTCGGCCACCTCGGCCGCTGCCGTCTGTGGCGTGGTCACCACCAGGATCTCCGCGTTGGGCAGCAACTGGGCCAGCGAGATGGCCACGTCGCCGGTGCCCGGCGGCAGGTCCAGCAGCAGGACGTCGAGGTCGCCCCAGTAGACGTCGGCGAGGAACTGCTGCAACGCGCGGTGCAGCATCGGGCCCCGCCAGACCACCGCCGCGTTGCCGTCGGTGAACATGCCGATCGAGATCACCTTCACCCCGTGCGCCTGGGGCGGCATGATCATGTCTTCGACCCGGGTCGGCCGGCCCTCGACGCCGAGCATCCGGGGCACGGAGTGACCGTAGATGTCCGCGTCGACGACGCCCACCGAGAGCCCCTTGGCGGCGAGCGCGGCGGCCAGGTTGACGGTGACACTCGACTTGCCGACCCCGCCCTTGCCGCTGGCCACGGCGTAGACCCGGGTCCGGGAACCGGGCTGGGCGAACGGGATCACCGGCTCCTGGCTCTGCCCGCCGCCGCGCAGCCGGGCCTGGAGGGCCTGCCGCTGCTCCGGGCTCATCACGCCGAAGTCGATGGTGACTCCGGTCACCCCGGTCACCGCGCCGACCGCCGCGGTGATGTCGGTGCGCAGTTTGTCCCGCAGCGGACAGCCGGCGACGGTGAGCAGCAACTCCACCCGTACCGTGCCGTCGGCGGCGACAACGGCGGAGCGCACCATGCCGAGGTCGGTGATCGGCCGGCGGATCTCCGGGTCGTCAACGGTGGCGAGCGCGGCGTGCACCGCCTCCTCGACGGCGTTCGTGGGCCGGATGGCGGAGCCGGTGCCGGAGGCGGCGGCCCCCTGGCCGGGAACGGTTGGCGCAGACATATTCGCCATGCTACGTCGCCGAGCGGGCCGACCGGCTGGCCCACCCGGACGGACGCCCGGCCCGGCGGGGTCCAACCGACGAGAGGGAATCGCACGACGTGGGCGGCAAGTCGGACGTTCAGCACTGGGTGGGGACATTGGCGATTTGGCGGGTAGACGCCGTACCCGCCCGGGTGCGACGATCGTTGAAGTTCGCCGCGCGCCTAGCCCCTTGAGGCGCGCGGCGTTTCTCTGGTCCGACGTCCTGCGGTGCACGCTGCGGTGCTCTGCGCTGCCGTCGGGTTTGCGATGCGGTGCTCTGTGCTGCCGTCGCCTTCCGGTGCGGTGCTTGGTCGCCCGCCAGCCGCTCCGCCAGGCGCCGCGCTCCCGCTCCGCCGACCGCAGCACGGCCGGCCGGTCAGCGGCGCCGGACCCGGTGCAACCGGAACGGCCGGCGGGTCGGCCGGACCGCGGTGGCCTCGCGTGGCGGGGCGGCGAGCGAGTCGTCCGGCAGGGTCTCTCCGGCGGCCAGCGGCGGCCCGGCCGGGGTCAGCCGGCTGAGCACAGAGCCGGCCCGCCATCGCTCGGCCAGGTCCGCCGGGCTGCCGGAGGCGTTGAGCCGCTTGGCCGCCACCTGGGGGGCCACCGTCGCCCACTGCTCGCTCTCCGGTGCGACCCGGGACACCTCTGCCGACCAGGTGACGATCCGCCCACCGTGGTCGCCGCGCAGCGTCACCGTCGCAGTGTCCGCCTCGGCGAGTCCGGGCGCGGACTGCTCACCAGGACCGCTCACCACGTACAGCCCGTCGTCGAGTGGGACGCACCACAGCGCGACCGGTGGCCGGTCACCGACCGCCACCCAGGCCACGGCGGCCTTTTTCACCGCCTCCGCCACCAGCGGTGAGACCGGGGTCACCTGCTCGTCCGTCACACCCCGCATCCTGCCTCACCCGGGACCGGCACGGAACCCGACGTCGAGGCGGAGCGGGGGTACGTCGAGCAGCCCGAGAACCTCGGTCAGCGAGCTGAGTGCCGGGCCGGTCCAGCCATGGTCCGGGTTGAAGACCAGGTGCGCGTCGAGGTCGGCGGCGGCCAGCCGGATCGCGGTCATCCCGGCTCGGGTGGCGCCGGTGAGTTCCTGGCTGCCGCCGTCGCCGACGTAGAGGCAGTCGCCCGGAGCGAGGCCCAGCCGGTGGCAGGCGGCGAGATAGATCGCCGGATCGGGCTTGCAAACACCCACCTGTACCGAGAAGACCCCCGCGTCGAGCAGAGGCGCGACCGGCAGGCGCGGCAGAAGGGCCGGAAGTTCGTGGGTACAGTCGCTGACCAGCGCGGTACGGGCACCCCGACGCCGTACGGCGCGCAGTACCGTCACCGCCTCGGGACGGAGCCGGGTGTCGGCGCGTACCGCCGCGACCCGGGCCTCGACGGCGGCGCGCAGGTCGGCGGCGGAGGGTCGGACGCCGGTCTGCGCGCAGATCCAGCGCATGGTGTCGGTGGCGTCGCCGAGCGCCCCGGTGGCGCGCAGGTAGAAGGACCGGTCGAGCACCTCGACCAGCGCCTCCACGGCACAGCCGAGCAGCGCGGCGACCACCGCGTGCTGCCGGCCCCGCCGGTTGGCACAGGTGAGGGTGCCGAAGAAGTCGAAGATCACCGCCCGGTACGCGGGTAGGCGGCGCCCCGGCTGCGCCACGACGCGGTCGCCAAGCGGTGCCCCGCCCGGGTCCGGCCGATCCGGTCCTGCTGGCTCGTCCGGGCCGGAGCCGTCCGCGGTGGAGTCGCTCGCGGCGAGGTTGGCCGGGGTGAGGTGGTCCGGGGCGGGTGTGCCCGGGGTGGGGTGATGATCCGGGGTGGGGTGGTGGTCCGGGGTGGGGTGGTGGTCCGGAGCGGGTGCGTCCGGGGTGGGGTGGTGGTCCGGGGTGAGGTTGGCCGGGGCGGGACGGTGTTCTGTCGGGGAGGGGAACCGGTATGTGGGCATGGGGGAGCAGCCTCCGAACCGGATGGAGCCAGGCGGATCGGACGATGGTAACGACTTGTCGATCAGTCGGTGGCCCCCAGTGACATGTGAGGATTTCTCCGTGCCCGCCGTCGCATCGTCGCCCCGGACCTCGGTCGACCCGCTGAGCATCGGCGCGGTCACGGTGGCCATCGCGGCGGTCTCGTCGTCCGCGCCGCTGATCGCGTTCGCCGCCGCCCCCGCACTGGCCATCGCCTTCTGGCGCAACTTCCTCGCGGTCGGCGCGCTCGGGCCGGTCGCGGTCTTCCGGCGCCGGGCCGAGTTCCGGGCACTGGCCAGCGGCGCCGGCCGGCGGGACGCGGGCTACTGCGTACTCGCCGGTCTCGCCCTCGCGATGCACTTCGCCACCTGGATGCCGAGCGCCCAGCTGACCTCGGTGGCCGCCGCCACCGCACTGGTGGTCACCCAGCCGGTCTGGCAGGGGCTGATCGCGCTCGGCCAGGGCCGGCGGCTCTCCACGGTCGCCTGGCTCGGCATCGGGCTGGCGGTGGCCGGCGCGATCTGGGCGGTCGGCGCCGACTTCGGGGTCTCCGGTCGGGCCGTCGCCGGTGACCTGCTCGCGGTCGCCGGTGGGATGGCGGCGGCGGTCTACACCGCCCTCGGCGAGCGGGTCCGGAACACCATCAGCACCGTTGGCTACACCACCATCTGTTACGGGGTCTGCGCGGCGGCACTACTGCTGGTCTGCCTGGCCGGGGGCGTACGCCTCGGCGGCTACGACGCCGGCACCTGGCTCGCCGTACTCGGGCTGGTGGTGGGGGCGCAACTGCTCGGGCACTCGATGTTCAACTACGCGTTGCGCCGGATCTCGGCGACCACGATCAGCGTGCTCTTCCTGCTCGAAGCGCCGGGTGCCGCGCTGCTCGCCTGGGCCTGGCTGGGGCAGGCGCCCCGGACGGCCGCCCTGCCCGGGCTGCTCCTGCTGCTGGCCGGGGTCGCCGTCGTACTGCACGGCGAGGCGCGGGCCGGCCGGTGTCCGGGCACCGGGACGCAGGCGGAACCGCTACCCGCGCCACCGGAGGCGGGGCCCCTGCCGGAGAGCGAGCCGCCCCGGCAGAGCGGGCCACGCTCCGGCAGGGGCACACCGGATCGGCGGAACTGACCTCCGCCGGGACAGCCTCAGGTGCTCGCCGTGGTCGCGAAGAGCACGCCCATGAAGACCAGGTAGCCGAGGAAGAAGAGCAGGCCGAGGGCGACCATCGCGACGGAGACCCAGCCGAGTACCAGGCCGGCGGTGGCGAAGCCGCCGCCCTCCTCGCCGCTCGCCTCGATCTCGGTACGCGCCTTCTTCGACAGATAGATCGCGACCACGCCGACCAGTTGGCAGCTGAACAGGGCGACGATCCCGGTGACCAAGGCGGCGATCGCCATCCCGTTCGTCGGGCGACGGGCCACGTAGGGGTAGCCGGGATAGCCGGGATAGCCCGGCGTCCAACCCGGCTGCGCCGCGCCGGCCTGCCCCGGGTACTGGCCGGGGTCGACGGCAGGCTGCGCGGCGGCGTCCGGGGCGCTGGTGGGCTCGGACGGGTTACCGGTGCTGGCTGGGTTCACGGCGTCTCCTGCTGGTCCGGGTGCTCGGTAGCCGGGTGTCGTAAATGCTCAGTAGCCGCTGTCGTACGACGGCGACGGTTGGTTGGCCAACCAGACGAAGAAGACCACGATGGCGATGGTGGCCAGGACCGCGATAGCGGTGGAGATCCAGCCGACGATGATGCCGGCCTTGGCGAATCCCTCGCCGCCCTCGCCGCGCTCGCGGATCTGCTTGCTGGCGACGTGCCCAAGGATCGCTCCGACGGCACCGAGGTAGCCGCCGAACCCGTAGGCGCAGAGCCCGATCGCACCGACGATGGCGACCACCATCGCGGCGATGGAGAGGCCGTTCGTCGACGGGCCCGGGGTGACGACCGGATAGCCGACCGGCGGATAGCCCGGAGGCATCACCGGCTGGCCGCTGATCGGATCGGTGCCGGCCGGGTACGCCTGGGTCGGGTAGCCGGGGTCGGCCGGATATCCCGGCTGGTGGGGCTGGTGAGGGTTGTCCGCCTGCACCGTGGGGTCCTGGTAGATGGGCTGGTAGCCCGGATCGGGGTAGCCCCCGGGTTGGGCCGGTGGTTGGGCCGGTGGTTGTGCCTGCCAGGACGGATCGCTGGAGTAGGCACTCTGCTGGGGGTCGGTCATTCGAGGTCTCTCACTTCGTCCGTTCGGATGCGTCGCCAGGGTAGTCGGCGTCCGCCAGCCAGGTGTCCCCGCGTCCGGCCTGGCGGGGCGGCCGACGAACCGGGGCCGGTCCCGCCGGACGTGTGGTCGGCGCTGCCACGGCGGTGCGGCGTTGCCCGTATCGGCTGGAACCGGCAGGATCGCGGGCATGGTATTCGACGCGCGTGCCGGGGACAGATCCGGTAATCGGCCTCGTCGGGACGCCACGCGCCCCGCGCTGGCCCGCCGGCCCCGTACCGGCTCGCAGGGCACGGTCTCGCAGAGCATCGACCCGGGCCGGCCGACAGCGCCGGTCGGTGACGCCGAACCGGTGACGATGCGCCTGGACGGGCGGGTGGCGCTGGTCACCGGCGCCGGCAGTCCGGACGGGATCGGGTACGCGACCGCCCGCCGGCTCTGCGCGCTCGGTGCCCGGGTGGCGATCGTCTCGACCACCCGCCGCATCCACGAGCGGGCCACCGAGCTGGGCGCGACGGGCTTCGTCGCCGACCTCACCGACGAAGCCGAGGTCGGCGCGCTGGCCGACGCCATCGTCGAGCAGCTCGGCGAGGTGGAGGTGCTGGTCAACAACGCCGGACTGGCGAGCCGGGCGAGTCCCGAGATCCTCCGGCCGGTCGCCCAGTTGAGCTACGACGAGTGGCACCGGGAGATCGAACGCAACCTGAGCACGGCGTTCCTGTGCAGCCGGGCGTTCAGCGGCGGCATGGCCGAACGGGGCTGGGGACGGATCGTGAATCTCGCCGCCACCGCCGGCCCGGTCAACGCGCTGCCCACCGAGGCCGCGTACGCGGCTGCCAAGGCCGGCGTCGTCGGGCTGACCAGGGCACTGGCGATGGAGATGATCGCCGACGGGGTCACCGTCAACGCGGTGGCGCCGGGGACCATCTACACCGCGGCGTCCACGATGACCGAACTGAAGCAGGGGCTCGGTACCCCGGTCGGCCGCCCCGGCACCCCGGACGAGGTCGCCGCGGCGATCGCCTTCCTGTGCTCGCCGGCCGCCTCGTACATCACCGGCCAGATGCTGGTGGTGGATGGCGGCAACAGCGTGCGGGAGGCGGAGTACCGGTAGCCGGGCCGCCGTCCGCGAGCGGTCCGGCGATCCGGGCCCGCCGTCGTCGCCACGGCCCCTCGATCAGTACGCGCCGCCGTCGCCCTCCGCGCCGGCCCAGCTCACCAGGGCCAGCCAGCCGCAGCAGCCGATCAGGTAGAGCGCGGTGAAGATGTAGCTGAGCACCAGTCCCCAGGTGGCCAGCTGGCCGCCCTGTTCGCCGGTACTGCGGATCTGGCGTCGGGCCAGGTGCCCGAGCACGATGCCGGCCGGCGCGAAGACAAAGGCGAAGACGAGGGAGAGGATCGCCAGCAGATTGATGCCGGGCTGTCGGCCCGGCTGACCGTAGTGGCCGGGCCCGCCCGGGGCACCGGGCTGGCTCGGCTGACCGTGGTGGCCGTACTGGCCCTGGTGGCCGTACTGGCCTGGTTGGCCCTGGTGGCCGTACTGGGCGTGGTAACCGGGTTGGTCCTGGTAACCGGGCTGCTCGGGTTGGCCGGGATAGCCGTACTGACCGGGATAGCCGTACTGGCCGGAGTAACCCGGCGGGTCCGGGTAGCCGCCGTACTGGCCGGGCTGGTCAGCGCGTTCGCCAGAGCCGGATGGGGGCCCTGTCGGGGAACCCTGCGGATCCTGCGGTTCACCGGGCCCTGGGTTGTTCATCGGTGTTCCCCTCCTTACCGGGGGAACGCTACCCTTCGGCGCCGCCTTTCATGGCAAATGTCCGGGATGGCGCGTGGCGGATGGTGCCGAAGCAGCGGCACCGGGCTCCGGAGGGACCCTCAGGTACGCCGGGAGAGTCCGCCGGTGGCGCGCTCCACCGCGAGGCAGCGGTCCTCGACGTAGTCGATGCCGGCCTCCTCGGCGATTCGCCGGGCCTCGGCCGAGACGATGCCGAGTTGCAGCCAGACCGCCGGGGCGCCGATCGCGACCGCGTCGCGGACCACCTGCACGGCGTCCTCGGCCGGCCGGAACACGTCGACCAGGTCGACCGGATGCGGGATCTCGGCAAGGGAACGGTAGACCCGCTCCCCGAAGAGTTCGTCCGCCTTCGGGTTGACCGGGATGATCCGCCAGCCGTGCCGCTGCATCTGCGCGGGAACGCTGTGTGCCGGCTTGGCCGGGTCGCGGGATGCCCCGACCACGGCGATCACCCGGGCGTCGGCCAGGATCTGTTGAGGGCTACGCACCTCCCGAGACTAGTGCGGTGGGCACCGACATTCCACCGTGTCCCGGCGGGCCGGGCCGCTGATCAGAGCAGGGTGAGCTGTTCGACCGCGGGCGCCGGGGTCGGCACCCGGCGGGCCTCGCCCGGCTCGCCACGGTGCAGGCCGTACCGGCGGGCCGCCATCCGGACCCGGCCGGTCAGCTCGCGCTGGTATGCCTGCGGCAGGTAGGAGCCCCGCCCGAAGAGGGTCCGGTAACGGGGCACCAGGTGCGGGAACTCCCGGGCCAGCCAGCCCGCGTACCACTCCCGGGCGCCGGGACGCAGGTGCAGCGGCAGCGGGGTGACGCTCACCGCGCCGGCCGCCGCGACCGCGGCCACCGTCTCCTCGATCGACTCGTCGCCGTCGGTCAGCCCGGGCAGGATCGGGGCCATCAGCACCCCGACCGGAAAGCCGGCGTCGGTCAGCCGGCGTACCGCGTCGAGCCGGCGTCGCGGGCTGGGCGTGCCGGACTCGACGGAGCGCCACATCCGCTCGTCGACGAAACCGATCGACATCGAGACGCCGACCCGGGTCACCGTGGCCGCCTCCTGGAGCAGGGGCAGGTCGCGCAGGATCAGGGTGCCCTTGGTCAGGATCGAGAACGGGTTGGCGAAGTCGCGCAGCGCCGCCAGGATCGGCGGCATCAGCCGGTAGCGACCCTCGGCCCGCTGGTAGCAGTCGACGTTGGTGCCCATCGCGATGTGCTCGCCCGACCACTTCGGTGCCGCCAGCTCGCGGCGGACCAACTCGCCCGCGTTGACCTTGACGACTACCTTGCTGTCGAAGTCGCGACCCGCGTCCAGGTCGAGATAGGTATGTGTGCCACGGGCGAAGCAGTTGTGGCTGACCACCCCGTTGGCGACGAAGTCGCCGGTGCCGGTGGTGATGTCGTAGAGCTGGAGCTCCCGGTCGAGCGGCTCGATCCGGCGGATCCGCAGCGCCGCCCGGCTGCCGAGGATCGTCCCGTCGAGCCCGCCGACGGGGATGTCGGCGGGACCGGGCGTGGCCCGGCCGGTGCCGACCAGGCTGTCGGTGATCGCCAGGTAGGGCCGGGGAGGTTCGCCGGGCAGCGCGGCGACGACGTGCTTCCAGCCGCGCGGGGTGAGGAACCGGTGGTCGCCGCTGGCGGTCAGCTCGGTGCCGTCCGCCAGGACGATCCGGTACGCCGGCTTCACCGTCGACCAGTGCGCCAGCACCTCGGTCCGGACGTAGCGCCGGTGGTTGCCCTGCGCGACCGTGCCGTAGATCTGGTCGCCGATCCGCAGCTCGGCCAGGGCCCGGGTGCGCCCGTCGGCGAGCAGGATCGCGGTGTCGCCGGCCAGGCAGTAGGCGCAGGCGTGGCTGCACCCGCGGTAGGGGTTGATCGTCCACTGGAACGGCACCCGCGAGGCGCCGGGCACCCGGTTGATGATCGACCTGGCATGCACCTCGTAGAACGTCATCCCGGCGAAGCCCGGGGTGTCGAAGGTGCGGACGGTCGCGCCGGGCAGCGCCAGCGGCAGGGGTGGAGCCGCCGGCGCCGCCCCCGGAGGGGTACCGCTGTCGGGGGGAGCCGACGTCAGGTTTTCCCAGCGCATGGCCATTATTCGAACATACGTACGAGCCGCTGTGCAACTCGCCGCGCCGGGCTTACCGGCCGGCGGGCGGTCCGCTGCTCTCCCGGCGGACCAGCTCCGCGGCGACGTGTTCGATCTGTGGGGTGTTCAGCGGCTCGGGAGGTTGCAGCGCGAGGGTCATGGCCCGGGCTCCCATGTCGGCGAGGGGCAGCCGGATCGTGGTGAGCGCGGGCGTCACGTCCCGGGCGATCGGCATGTCGTCGAAGCCGACCACGCTGATCTGGCCCGGTACGTCGATGTTCCGGGATCTCAGCTGCGCGAGGACGCCGATCGCCATCGAGTCGTTCAGCGCGACGATGGCGGTGACCTCGGGGTGGGTCTCCAGCAGCGTGGCGGTGGCGGTGACACCGCCCGAGCGGTCGAAGTCGGCGTAGACGATCTGCCGTGCGGTGAGCTTCTGGCCGTGTTCCCGGGCGGCCCGGCGCAGCCCGGCGAGCCGGTCGGTGGTGGTGGTCAGGCGTCGGGGCCCGGCGACGACCCCGATCCGGGTGTGCCCGAGGCCGTACAGTTCGGCGCCGATCAGGTGCCCGCCGGACTCGTTGGCCGGGATGACCGCGTGTCCGCTGTGCTCGTGCCGGCCGATCACCGCGACGTGCCCACCGGTGGACTGGTAGACCCGCAGCTTGGCGTCGAGGGTGTTGGTGAACTGCTCGTCGTGGTAACCGGAGCCGGCCAGGATGATCGCGGCCGCCTGGTTGGCCCGGAGCAGCTCGACGTACTCCAGTTCCTTGTCCGGGTCCCGGTAGGTGTTGCAGATGATGACCAGCCGGCCGTGCTCGGTGGCCACCCGTTGCAGCCCTCGGGTGATCTCCGAGAAGTACGGGTCGGAGACGTCGTGCACGATCACGCCGACCGCGCTGCGATGGCTACGGGCGAGCTGCTGGGCGTGCGCGTTCGGGACGTACTGCAGTTCCTCGACCGCCGCCAGCACCCGCTCGCGCAGCGCGTCGGTCACCGGCTTGGGACTGCCGTTGATGATCCTCGACGCGGTGGCGGGTGACACGCCGGCCCGCCGTGCGACATCCGCCAGAGTGGCCATCGACTGCGTCCTTCCCCGACCGCCCGGTGGCCGGTTGCAGGTGAGAATAGCGCGGCGCGACCCGGGAGATTCGCGGCCGTCGAGGGGCGGGGTGACCCGGGCGGCTGAAGATCACCGGCGGGCCGGCAGGCTCTTGCCCGAATCGGAAAGGAGTCGGTAGCGTAATCCGGGAAAGCGCTTACCGACGTACGGCGTGCTCCACCGCGACCATCGCGCGCCAGGACGACCCCACCGCACCACGTACCCCCGCGCGCTCGACGAGTGGCACCCGCGGATCAGCCAGCCTTGAGGAGGCGACGTACATGGGCCGCACCACGATCGGCATCGTGCTCAACGGCGTGACCGGCCGGATGGGCTACCGGCAGCACCTGGTCCGGTCACTGCTCGCCATCCGGGAGCAGGGCGGGCTGGCACTGTCCGACGGTCGCCGGCTCTGGCCGGAACCGATCCTGGTCGGCCGCAGTGAGATCAAGCTCCAGGAGATCGCCCAGCGGCACGGGCTCACCGAGTGGAGCACCGACCTGCCCGCCGCGCTGGCCCGTCCGGACGTGCAGGTCTACTTCGACGCGCAGGTCACCGCCCAGCGGGAGAAGGCGCTGAGGCTGGCGATCGAGGCCGGCAAGCACATCTACACCGAGAAGCCGACCGCCGAGGACCTCTCCGGGGCGATCGAGCTGGCCCGGCTCGCCGACGCCGCCGGGATCAAGCACGGCGTCGTGCAGGACAAGCTCTTCCTGCCCGGCCTGCGCAAGCTCGACCGCCTGGTCAAGGGCGGCTTCTTCGGTCGCATCCTCTCGGTGCGCGGCGAGTTCGGCTACTGGGTCTTCGAGGGCGACTGGCAGCCGGCCCAGCGGCCGTCCTGGAACTACCGGGCTGCCGACGGCGGCGGCATCACCGTCGACATGTTCCCGCACTGGCACTACGTGCTGGAACAGATCTTCGGCCGGGTCGCGGCGGTGACCGCGCACGTCACCACGCACATCCCGCAGCGCTGGGACGAGACCGGCGAGCGCTACGACGCCACCGCCGACGACGCCGCGTACGGCATCTTCGAGATCGAGCGGCCCGGACAGTCCGGCCGGATCGTGGCCCAGATCAACTCCTCCTGGTCCGTCCGGGTCTATCGGGACGAACTGGTCGAGTTCCAGGTCGACGGCACCGAGGGCAGTGCGGTGGCCGGGCTGCGCAACTGCCGGATCCAGCATCGTGGCTCCACGCCCAAGCCGGTGTGGAATCCGGACCTGCCGGCGACCGAGGACTTCCGGTCACAGTGGCAGGTCGTACCGGACAACGAGGAGTTCGACAACGGCTTCAAGGCGCAGTGGGAGCTGTTCCTCCGGCACGTCGTCGCCGACGAGCCGTACAGCTGGGACCTGTGGGCGGGCGCCCGGGGCGTGCAGCTTGCCGAGCTGGGACTCGCCTCCGCCCGGGACGGCCGGCGCATCGAGATCCCGGCCCTCGACGGCGAACCCACCAAATGAGCGCGGTCCCGGCGCGGTTCTCGTTCAACCAGGCCACCGCCAAGTACTGGCCGATCCCGGAGCTGGTCGACGGCTGCCTGGCGGTCGGGGTGACCCAGGTCGGGCTCTGGCGGGAGGAGACCCTCGCACACGGCCTGGAGAAGACCGCCACGCTGATGCGCGAGTCCGGGCTCGCGGTCACCTCGCTGTGCCGGGGTGGTTTCTTCCAGACCCCCGACTGGTACGACGAGAACCGCCGCGCGATCGACGAGGCCGCCACCCTCGGGGCGCCGGTACTGGTGCTGGTCTCCGGCGGCCTGCCGGACGGCAGCCGGGACCTGGACGCGGCCCGCGCGCACGTCGGCGAGGCGATCGGCGAGTTGGTGTCGCACGCCCGCGCCGCCGGGGTACGGCTGGCGATCGAGCCGCTGCACCCGATGTACTGCTCCGACCGCTGCGTCGTGTCCAGCCTCGGGCAGGCGCTGGACCTGGCCGCGCCGCATCCCGCCGAGACGGTCGGGGTGGTGGTGGACACCTACCACCTCTGGTGGGACGACCGGGTCTGGGCGCAGATCGTCCGGGCCGGCCGGGAGGAGCGGATCGCCTGCTTCCAGGTCGCCGACTGGGTCACCCCGCTGCCCGAGGGGGTGCTGCTCGGCCGGGCGCTGCCGGGCGACGGCCGCGTGGAACTGCGCCGGTTCCGGGAGGCGGTGGACGCCGCCGGCTACCGGGGGCCGATCGAGGTCGAGGTCTTCAACGCCGAGGTGTGGGCCCGGCCCGGCCCGGAGATCCTCGACCGCACGCTGGCGGGTTATCTCGCCCACGTGGATTAGTCGGCACCGTCGCGCCGGAGGAGACTGGTGGCATGGACCAGCCCACCTTCGTGTACGACGGCGACTGCGCCTTCTGCACCACCTGCGCCGAGTTCATCGGGCGGCGGATCCCGACCGGGGCCAGGGTGCTGCCCTGGCAGTTCGCCGACCTCGACGCGCTCGGGCTGACCGCCGCGCAGTGCGAGGAGGCGGTCTGGTGGGTCGGCACCGACGGCGTACGCGCGGCCGGGCCGGACGCGATCGCTCGGCTGCTCGGCGCGAGCCGCCCCGGCTGGCGGCTGCTCGGCGCCGGCCTTCGACTGTCCCCGGTACGCCTGCTCGCCTGGCCGGCGTACCGCTGGGTTGCCCGCAACCGGCACCGGCTGCCGGGCGGTACGGCGGCCTGCTCGCTGCCGCAGGCGACCCGGGACCGGCTCTACGGCGCGGCCGGCGAGGGCGCGGCCGGTGGCTCCGTCGGGAGCGGTTCGGCGTCCTGACCGTGCAGGTGGGCGCCGGCCCGGTGGTCACCGTCACCGCGTTGGACACCTCGGCGGACGAGCCGGCGCAGCCGTTCGACCGGGCGTAGCCGCTCCAGCGGCAGGAAGCTGGTCATCGCCACCAGGTGCGGGGCGAACGAGATCGTGATGGTGGCGATGGTGACCAGGTGGAACGAGTAGAAGAACCCGACCACGGCCTGCCGCCAGCGCGGTGACACCACGAACACCAGCGGGCTGAGCAGCTCGAACGCGATGATCCCGAACTGTGCCGCGATCAGCAGGTACGGCACCTGGGCGATCAGGTCGGCCAGCTCGGTGCCGCGCCGGATGATCGCCCGGGCCAGTACCGAGCCGGTCATCCACTCCAGCCCGCCGAACCGGAGCTTCGCCCAGGCGGCGAGGAAGTAGGTGCAGACCACCGCGATCTGGGTGACCCGCAGCGCCCAGCCGGCCGCCTCGCTTTCGGTGCGGTCCCCGTGCCGGGCCCGGCCCACCGTCGGCAGCACGGCGAGCGCCACCAGGAAGGCGAACCGGTCGTGGTCCACCTTCCCGTAGCTCATCGCGATGACCATCCACTCGAAATAGAGCGCGAAGACGGCCCAGCCGAGTGCCCGGGGCGCCCGCCCGGTCGCGGCGGCGAGCGCGAGCAGCAGCAGCGCCCAGAAGATGAGGTTGACCAGCGGCGGGGTCGGGGTGGGCAACGGGAGCAGCCGGCCCACGAAGAGCGGCTGGTACAACTCGCCGGGGATGCTGGCCTTGTCGCGGATCCAGGGGGTGAAGACCAGCAGGTCCGCGGCGACGAAGAGGTAGACCAGGGTACGGAAGGCGGCCACCCGGCCCCGGGGGACCGGCTCGGTCAGCCAGCCCGACACGGCGGCGCCGATCCGTCGCGACGTGTTCACGGGGCCGCCTGCCACCGGACCACCGTCTCGTCGACGGCGTTGCCGGTCGGCCGGCCGTCGGTGACGCCGTGCCAACGGATCACGATGCGTACCTCGACGATCGGAGGTGCGTCCGGGTGCCGTTGCGCGTACGCGTCGGCGACCCGGCGCAGCAGGGTGGGGTCGGCCTCGTACCGGCCCTGCTGGCCCTCGATCTCGGCACGGCGGATGCCGGTGCTCTGCTCGCCGAGCCCGACCACCGCGCCCGTGGCGTCGACCCCCTCGATCCGGGTGTCCGGGGCGGGGTCGTCCGGCGGGTTGGAGCCGGCGTACATCCGGAAGGGGCCGAACGGGAAGTGGTCGTCCTGGCCCCAGAGGGTGCCGGCGAGCAGCACCGCGCCGGCCAGCAGGGTGAGGCCCACCCGGATGTTCCGGCTCCGCCTCGGCAACGCGTCCATCGGTTCGAGACCTTACGCGCTGGCCGCAAGTCCCGGGACCGTCGGTTCGGCCGCCCAGGCGCCGACGGGTCACGGGGACGGCTCCGGCCGGACACCCGGTTCGGTGTCCGGCCGGAGAGCGGTCGTGCTACGTGATGCTCGTCGAGGAAGGCTCAGTGGCTGTGTTCGGCGAGCTGCTTGCGTACGTCGTCCATGTCCAGCGCCTGCACCTGCTCGATCAGCGACTCCAGCGCCGACTCCGGCAGGGCACCCGGCTGGGCGAAGACGATCACGCCGTCCCGGATCGCCATGATCGTGGGGATGGACCGGATGTCGAACTTGGCGGCGATCTCCTGCTGCGCCTCGGTGTCCACCTTGCCGAAGACGATCTCCTGGTGCTTCTCCGAGGAGCGCTCGTAGACCGGAGCGAACCGCTTACACGGGCCGCACCAGTCCGCCCAGAAGTCCACCAGCACGATGCCCGGTTGTTCGGTCACCTCGTCGAAGTTGGCTGTGGTCAGCTCAACGGTCGCCATTGATCACTCCGATCACCGCAATTTGGCCTACGACTGGGAAACCCACCCGGCCCTCTCAGAATTCCCCGGTGGGGCGGATCGAAACGGTCCTCGTGCGGCGGCTCACGTTCCGCTTCGGGCATCGACACCTATTGGTTGGCCGGCTGCCCGCGGAGTGAAACAAGGTTGACACAGTCTAGTTACCGACAGTTATGGGAGCGTTTCCAAGCCTTCCGCTGGCCACTCCGGGTGTGATCCGGAAACCTGCCGGTTGGCAAGCGGAAACAGGTGACATAACGGATACCCGGGCGAGCGGATCTGCTCACGTTCCGTAACATTACAAAAAGGTAACTGTGACCCCCATCTCGTGTCGGACTCTTCTGTCGACCGGGTCGGGTCGGGCAGAATCTTCCCCATCAGAGCGTGGGCGGCGGGTGCCGGGGAGGGCCCCGCCGCTCATTGCGTCCGGGGTCGGTTTCGCCACCCGGCGCCACCCGGCAAACGCTTCCGGATTCCAGATTTCGACCCATGACGCGGCCGTGCTCGCCGCGCGGAACGCCAACATCGCCGGCCTAGGTTCCGTGCCCGGACCATATGGCCGGTCGCGTGACGGCAGGGCCGACACCGGTACCACCACTTTTCGGGTGGAACCGGGCCTTCTGCCTATCGGCGGCTTATGCTGGCCCGGGAGGCGCCATGAGTCACACCGGATCTCCGGACTCGCCCGGTGCCACGCACGGTGCCTGGCGAGCCACCATCACCGGCTACCCGCCCGACGACTGGCAGCTGCTCGTCCGGCTACCCGGCCGGGTGATCGTCGCGGCCTCGTCGGCTCGGCCGGACAACCCGGTCCGGGCGGTCACCGAGGGACTGGCGGGCCTGGACGGGATCGCCGCCGGGCGGTCGTTCGACAGCGAACTGGTCCGGGCGGTGGTCGCCGCCATCTACGCGGAGTCCGACGACGGCCACTCCGGGCCGGTTCGTACCGGGCAGCCCGACGATGGGCTCGCCGATCTGCTCCGGTCCTGCCGGGCCGCGGTCGAGACACTGGCCCGGCACGCCGATCCGGCCGACTCGGCCGCCTACCGGCAGTGGGTGCAGTCGGTCGCGGCCCGGGTCTGCCGGGCGGCCGGTACCGACGGCCGGCCCCGACCGTTCGGCGATCCGGTGGATCCGGACCAGCGCCGGGTACTGGACCAGCTCGGCGAGGCGCTGGGACTGCGCTCCACCGGCTGACCGCCGGTGCGTACCCTCGGCAACCGTGGAGGGTGTCGAGGTCGAGCCGGCGGTCGTCGAGGTCGAGCCGGAGGTCGGAGTCGGGCCGTGGCCGGGCGAGCCGCCCACCGATCCCCGGTACGACCCGGAACTGCTGCGCCACGGCGACCGGCGCAACGTCGTCGACGGGTACCGCTACTGGCGGCGGGAGGCGATCGTCGCCGACCTGGACCTGCGCCGGCACGACTTCCACGTGGCGATCGAGAACTGGCAGCACGACTTCAACATCGGCACCGTGGTCCGGAACGCCAACGCCTTCCTCGCCGCCGAGGTGCACGTGGTGGGGCGACGGCGGTGGAACCGGCGGGGTGCGATGGTGACCGACCGCTACCAGCACGTCCGGCACCACGAGACGATCGAGGCGTTCCTGGCCTGGTGTCGCGGCACCGACCTGCCGGTGATCGGCATCGACAACCTGCCCGGGTCCCGGCCGCTGGAGAGCGCGGTGCTGCCGCGCCGCTGCGTACTGCTGTTCGGTCAGGAGGGTCCGGGGCTCTCCGAGCCTGCCCGGCTCGCCTGCCCGGCGGTCTACTCCATCGCCCAGTACGGCTCGACCCGGTCGATCAACGCCGGAGTGGCCAGCGGGATCGCCATGCATGCCTGGATCCGCGCCTACGGCGCCCAGCCGCCGGACAGTCCCGGCTGACCTGGGCGGAGGCGTCCCGACCGTACGCGGAACGACCGAAAAGGCCGGTTCGCCTTGACTCGGCGCACCGGTGCGGGGACTGTAGTTCTCGTGGGTGTCGCGGTCAGCTGTCCACGGTGCGGCGGTCCGGTCCGACCACCGGACCTGATGCACACTGCCTGGCGGTGTCAGGACTGCGGTCCGGTCGCCCCGCTGCACGTCGCGGAGCACATCGGGCCGGAGATCGTCGCCAGCGCCGTCGACCACATCGTCGAGCAGCGCGGCTCCGCAGAGCTGTCGGGCGCCTCGGGCGCGCGGGCCGGCTCCCCGATGCCGCTCTGGTGCCCCTGGCCGCTCCCGCAGGGCTGGATGATGACCGGGGTCGGCTGGGCCGGTGACGATCGTGGCGGCGTACGCGCGACCGTGGTGGCCTGCACCGGGCCGGAGCCGCTCGGCGGCGGCCCCGCCGACCTGGTGCTGGTCGCCGAGGAGCCCGGCGTCGGCCTGGGCACCCGGCTGGCCGGCGCCACCGGCGTCGACCCGGGGCCGCAACTCGCCGAGGCGCTGACCGAGCCCGGCCCAGGGTCCGCCGGAAGGGTCGCGCACGCCAAGATCCGGGCCGGCGGGCACCCGACTCCACTTTGGTCGGTCAAATCTCCGACAGACCGGAGTGCCTACGCCGGTGAAGCTCGGGGGATCTGGCTCTATGCGATAGCCTGGCCGGCGAGTGCGGGTTACCTCCTCGCGGAAGACGTCGAACTGCACGACCTGACCGAGTGGACACCCCCCGAGCTCGTGTACGGTGCTCCGTCCCCCTACCTGCACGGGAGGGTCTGATATGGCCAGCCAGGCTGGGGCGGAGGGCGTATGTGGATTATTTCCCACAGGACACCCGACTGATACTCTGGGTTTTGCCGGGGTTCGCAACCCGGTGCCGCACGGAGGGATGGCCCGCCATGGTTAAAAAGGTCCTCACCTGGGGCGGTATCGCCTTCCTGGTTTTCTTCATCGCCTACCAGCCCTCCTCCGCCGCCGACGTCTTCAAGTCGCTCGGCGGCAGCCTGCTGGACGTTGCCCAGGGCTTCGGCGACTTCTTCACCGACCTCGTCGCTTAACCGTCCATGGGCAATCCGTCGGGTGAACCCCCCGAGCCCGAGGACGACGACGAACGCCGACGGCGCGATCGGGACACCGAGCCGATCCCCCGGGTCCAACCCGACGACGGGCCGGCGTTCGGCACCGGCCCGGGCTACTCCGACGGGCCCTCCTATTCGGACGGGCCTGCCTACGCGGACGACATCGGCTACGGCGAGGGCCGGGCCGGCACCCGGGGTTGGGTCCGGGATCCGGACCAGGGCCCGGAGATCTCCGAGGAGGAACTCGCCGGCCTCCGGGTCGACGCCTCGGGGATGCCGCTGGGCCCGCGCCGGGTCCTGCCGCTGGAGGACGAGCCGACCTCGCTGGTGGCCCGCTACCTCTTCCCGACCGAGCGCTACCGGGGCGAGTGGAAGCGGCACAAGATCTACCTCGCCACCCCGCTGCTCGTCGGGCTGCTCGCCACCTTCGTGCTCGGCTACCTCTCCGGCTTTCTCGCCGGCCAGGAGGTCGGCGCACTGACCACCGTCGCGGTGCTGATCTGGCTCGGCATCATGGGCTGGGTCGCCTGGAGGGTGGCGGACTGGTATTTCGACCGGTTCATCCTGACCAACAAGCGGGTGATGGTGGTCAACGGGATCATCACCCGCCAGGTCGCGATGATGCCGCTGCTGCGGGTCACCGACATGAAATACGAGCAGTCCCCGCTCGGCCGCGCCCTCAACTACGGCACCTTCGTACTGGAGTCGGCCGGTCAGGAACAGGCGCTCCGGGAGATCAAGTATCTTCCCAACCCCAACGAGCTCTACCTGCGCGTCGTCGAGGAGATGTACGAGCCGCAGGCGGTCGAGGCCCGGCTGGGCAAGGAGGCCGAGGAGGCCAGTGCCGACGACGGCGCCTGACGCCCGGCCCGGCATCTCCTGCCCGAACATCGGGCTGACTCGCACCTTTCCGCCGTAGACCTGCGGGTACGGCTTGTGGCAGCCTTTCCAATTGGCACCGGCGGGGGGAGGCGGCAGTGGCGCCGAAGCACTCGGTGGACGAGGAGTTCCGCGAGTTCGTCGCGGCCCGCTCGGCGGCCCTGCTGCGTACGGCGTACCTGTTGGCCGGGGACTGGGCGACCGCCGAGGACCTGTTGCAGACCGCGTTGACCAAGACGTACCTGGCCTGGAAGCGGCTCGGTGAGATCGAGGCGGTCGAGCCGTACGCCCGAAGAGTCCTGATCAACACGGCAACCAGCTGGTGGCGGCGGCGCTGGCACGGCGAGCGCCCCACCGAGGTGCTGCCCGAGCGACCCGCACCGGACCAGATCGAGGAGCAGCTCGAACGCGACCGGTTGTGGCGACACGTCCGTACCCTGCCGGTTCGGCAGCGGGCCGTGCTGGTGCTCCGGTTCTACGAGGATCTTTCCGAGGCACAGACGGCCGCTCTGCTCGACATCTCGCCCGGCACGGTGAAGAGCCAGACCTCCCGGGCCCTCGCCACGCTCCGGCGCCGGCTCGGCGGCGAGGCCGGTAGCGGGGCGCCGCAGGGCGAGGAGGGGCTGGCCTCGGCACCCGTCGCGGAGGCCGGCGCCGACGGTGGTCGCTTCGCACCCGCCCAGCAGGCGTTCGGCCAACCTCCTGGCACCCTGCCGGAGCTGCCCAGACCGCGCCAGGTCGGCGCCCGGCGGCCGGCCGCGCTGGCGGTGCCGGCCCCGCCCGTTCCGGCGGTCGGAGCGGAAGCGTGACGGCCGTGCTGGAAGATGCGCTGCGCGACATGTTCGCCGCCCAGGTCGAGACACCGCCGGTGGCCGACGACCCGGCCGGCACCGTGATCCGGCGGGGCCGGGTCAGCCGCCGGCGCCGGGCCGTCGGCTCGCTGGTCGCGGTCGCGGCCGCGCTGGTGCTGGTCACCGCCGGCGCCGCATCGCTCGGCCGCTGGCTGCCACACCGGCCGTCGGCCGGGACCGCCGCCGGCTTCGACGTGGACTCGCTCGCCGAGGTGACGGTCGGGCCGGTGGAGCCGCCGACCCCCGGCCGGGACACCAGGGTCGGGCTCGACATCCGCAGCGGTGCACAGCTCTGGACCACCGACGGCCGGCGGCTGAGCCTGGCCGGCGTCGGCGAGGTGACCCGGATCTACCGGGTGCCCGGCGGCTGGGTGTACGCCGGGGCCAAGCAGGTCAGGTTCCTCCGACCCGACGGCACCTCGGTGGCGCTCAGCGGCGAGAACGACCGGTGGGCGTTGAGCACCGACGGCGACCGGTTGGCCTTCCAGCTCGACACGACGCTGTACCTCGCCCGGGTCGGCGCGACCGGGCTCGCCCTGATGGGCGACGTCGAGGTGCCGGCCGGCACCTGGCCGGTCGCGGTCACCGCCGACCGGGTGGTGGTCTCCGACGGATCCCGCGGCTACGGCCTCGTCGACCTGGCCGGGCGGGGTCGGACGTCGCCCCGCAACGCCGACGTGACCGCGATCTACGGTGTACGCGGCGACGGCCTGATCGGGCTGGTCCGAGCGGCGAACGGCACCGGACGCTGCCTGGCCAGGCTTGCCACGACCAACGGGAAACTGCAACCGGTACGTACCGGCGGGTGCGGGTTCGGCCTGGGCTCCGAGGTGTCCGACGGCGCGCTCGCCCCGGGCGGCCGCTGGCTCGCCGAGCGGCGCGGTGCCGAGGTCGTGCTCGTCGACGTCGACCGGGCACTGGACGGCGGGCGGACCACGCTCTCCTGCCCGGCCGCCGGTGCCGGGCCGCCGGTCTGGGCCGACGACCGGACGGTGGTCACCGGAGGGGACGGCGAGCAGGTCGTCCGCTGCCGTACCGACGGCACCGAGGAGACCGTACCGCTGCCCGACGGCGTGTCGCAGGACTGGCAGCTCGTGCCGACGCTGACCGCATTGGCCGGCGGCCGGTAACCTCGGCCCGGTGACGTCCCGCCAGCCCGAGGCGCCCGACACCGGTCGCCGGCTCCGGATCGACCTGCATGCCCACTCGACCGCCAGCGACGGCACCTACACCCCCGAGGAACTCGTCCGAGCCGCCCGGGCGACCGGACTCGACGTGCTGGCCATCACCGACCACGACACCACCGGAGGCTGGGAGCGGGCCGCCGCCGCCCGGCCGCCGGGACTCGCCCTGGTCCGGGGCGCCGAACTCTCCTGCCGCTGGTACGGCACCGAGCCGCCGATCCCGCTGCACCTGCTCGGCTACCTCTTCGACCCGGAGTCGCCGGAGTTGGCCGCCGAACTGGCCCGGGTTCGCGCCGCCCGGGAGGTACGGGCCGAACGCATCGTCAAGCTGCTGCGGGCCGACGGCATCGACGTCGACTGGGCGGAGATCCGGGCCGCTGCCGGCGGCGGCACGGTGGGCCGGCCGCACATCGCGCGGGCGCTGATCCGGGCCGGCCTGGTGGCGACGACCGCCGAGGCGTTCACCCCGAACTGGCTCGGCGAGCGCTACCGACTGCCCAAGGACGACATCGAGGTGTTCCGGGCGGTCCGGCTGGTGCGGCAGGCCGGCGGGGTGCCGGTGATGGCACATCCGCGGGCGACCCGCCGGGGACGGATCGTGCCCGACTCGCTGATCGTCGAGCTGGCCGCGGCCGGGCTCGCCGGGCTGGAGGCGGAGCACGAGGACCACTCCCCGGCCGAACGGGATGCCGTACGGGCCCTCGCCGCCGAGCTGGGACTGCTGGTCACCGGCTCCTCCGACTTCCACGGCGCGCACAAGACCGTGCGGCTCGGCGCGCACACCACCGAGGTCGGGGCGTACCAGCGGATCCTTGCCGCGGCCACCGGGGTCGGCGTACTCACCGACCCGGACTGACCTCGGCCGCCCCCTCCCGGCGCCCGGCTAACGTGATCACGTGAACATGAAGCTGCTCGGCGAGGTCCTGCTGACCCTGCTGGTGATCACAGACCCGCCGGGCATGGTGCCGATCTTCCTCGCCCTGACCGGCCAGATGCCGGCCCGGGACCGGGTGCGCGCCGCGTGGCAGGCGGTGGCGCTCGCCCTGGGGGTGATCGTCGTGTTCGCGGTCGCCGGCCAGACCCTGCTGGACTACCTGCACATCGACCTACCGGCGTTGCAGGGCGCCGGTGGACTGCTGTTGCTGCTGGTCGCGCTGGAGTTGCTCACCGGAAAGACCGACGACCCCGGCCAACAGAGCACCTCCAACATCGCGCTGGTGCCCCTCGGTACGCCCCTGCTGGCCGGTCCCGGCGCGATCGTCGCCACCATGCTCTTCGTGCAGCGGGCCGAGGGTACGGCGGATTACCTGGCGATCGCGGTCGGCATCGTCGCGGTGATGGTCGCGGTCTGGCTCATTCTGCGCTTCTCCGGGATCGTGGTCCGGGTGCTCCGACCGGCCGGGATCGAGGTGCTGACCCGGATCGCCGGGCTGCTGCTCGCCGCGATCGCGGTGCAGTTGATCGCCGACGCGGTCGCCGCCTTCGTCACCGCACACCTCGGTACCTCCTGACCGGCCCTTCCCGCTGCTCTGCCCGTCCGGACGCCCGCCCTCCCCGATGCTCGCAGCTTTCCCGATGCCGCCGTTCCCGGTGGGGCCTCTTCGGCTCGTGGTCCGGCGGCGCCGGAGTGTCGGACCGGCATGGCAGGATCGGGGCGTGCGAAGGCCATCGTCCGCCGGCAGAAGTCAATCGTCCGCCGGCAAAAGCCGATTGTCCGCCGGCAAACAGACTCCTCGACCGCGCGGCGCCCAGCCGGAGCAGTTGGGATTCGAGGGGATGCCCGAGCGCCTCTTCGTCTGTACGCCGAGCCGGCTCGGCGCGTACACGGACTGCCCTCGCCGCTACCGCTACTCCTATGTCGACCGGCCCGCGCCGCCCAAGGGGCCGCCCTGGGCGCACAACTCGCTCGGCGCGAGTGTGCACACCGCACTGCGCAACTGGTATGCGTCGGCCCCCGACCGTCGCCGCCCGGAGGCGCTGCCGACCCTGCTCAAGGGCACCTGGGTCCGGGAGGGCTACCGCGACGAGGAGCAGGAGCGGGCGGTCTTCCGCCGGGCCCTGGAGTGGCTGGAGTCCTACGTGGAGACGCTCGACCCCGCCGACGAGCCGGTGGGGGTGGAGCGGGTGGTCGCGGTCAAGACCGCCGTGCTGGCCTTCAACGGCCGCGCCGACCGGATCGACGCACGTCCAGGCCCGGACGGCCCGGAGCTGGTGATCGTCGACTACAAGACCGGGCGGAGCGGTCTCGACGCCGACGACGCCCGTGGCTCCCAGGCGCTCGCGCTCTACGCCTACGCCGCCGAGCGGGTCTTCCGGAAGCCCTGCCGCCGGGTCGAGTTGCACCACCTGCCGACCCGGACGGTGGCGGGGCACGACCACACCGAGGAGTCGCTAGCCCGGCAACTCGGCCGGGCCGAGGACACGGCGCGGGACATCATCGCCGCCGAGCGGGCGGTCGCCGACGGCACCGACCCGGACGAGGCCTTCCCGGTCGCGCCCGGCATCCGGTGCGGCTGGTGCGACTACCGCCGCAGTTGCCCGGCCGGCGCGGACGCCCCCGACCGCGAACCCTGGTCGGCGGTGGAGCGGGCACTCGCACCCGCCGACCCGGGCGGCCCCGCCGGAGCGGCCTGACGCGCGGGTGGCGGATCAGCCGTCGGTGGCGACCAGCCGTCGGTGGCGATCAGCCGTCGGTGATGGATGGCGGTGGCGGATCAGCCGTCGGTGACGGGATCAGTCGTCGGTGGCACGGCGTGACTGGCAACTCGGGCAGAGGCCCCAGTAGGTGACCTCGGCCTCGTCGACCTCGAAGCCGTACGCGGTCACCGGCGCCAGGCAGGGTGCCGGGCCGACCGCGCAGTCCACGTCGGCGATCTCGCCACAGCCCCGGCAGACGACATGGTGGTGGTTGTCGCCGGCCCGCGCCTCGTAGCGGGCGGGCGATCCGGCCGGCTCGATCCGGCGGGAGAGCCCCGCCCGGGACAGCGCACCGAGCACGTCGTAGATCGCCTGGGTGGAGACCGAGTCGAGCCGTTCCCGGACCCGCTGGGTGATCTCGTCCACCTCCAGGTGCCCGCCGGCCGCCAACACCTCAAGAACGGCGAGGCGCGGCCGGGTGACCCGAAGGCCCCTCGACCGGAGCAGTTCCTCGCCAGTCATTCCACTATCACAGCACGTCGATGGGACCCCAACAAGGCGGACGCGGGCCGATCGTGGCCACCGCCACAGGCGTACGGCGTCGCGCCGGTGATGGAACCGGCGTGAACCGGTCCGGCTCGATCCTCGTGTACCGGGGTAGGTCGCGGATGTCGTGACCGAATTTTCGTACCCTCAGGGTCTCCCGTCGGGAGAGGCAGAAGGAGGCGTCGGTGTTCAGGGAAGTCATGGGTCTCCCCGCACACGTGCTGTTGGTGCACGCGGCCGTCGTCTTCGTGCCGCTGCTCGCGTTGGTCTCCACCGGGTACGCCGTACTGGCCCGGTCCCGGTTCCGCAGCCGGCTCGACTGGGCGGCGGCGGTACTGGCGGTGGCGGCACCGGCCTCCGCCTTCTTCGCGATGCGGTCCGGCGAGGAACTGCAGAAGGTGCTGATCGCCAAGAACTACGGCCCGGAGATCCTTCAGAAGGTGGTGGAGCACCAGGGCTACGGCGAGTTGACGTTCCGGTGGAGTCTCGCCCTCGGCGTGGTGACGCTCGCGCTCCTCGCCGTCACCGGCACCCGGGCCCGGGCCCGGTCCGTGCCCGGTTGGCTGGGCCTGCTGCTCGGCGCGGTCGTGGTGGTGCTCGCCGCGGTGAACGTCTGGTACGTCTACCTCACCGGGGACACCGGCGCCGAGGCGGTCTGGCAGGGCGTCGTCTGACCCCACCCATCCGGCGACCCGACCGGCGCGTCCGGTCGTTCAGGACGCGTTCGGTCGGTCAGAACAACGCCCGCGAGCAGAGCAGGCACATCAGCACCAGCACCACCGCGCCGCCCACCAGGCCGATGCCGTAGGTCAGCGTCCGCGCGTTCCCCTCCTCGGCGTCCAGGGCGAGGTGGTCCTGGGCCGGCAGCGGTCGTGGCGGTGCCGGCTGTACGTGCAGCGGTGGACGCCAGCCCGGCGGTGGAGCACTGCTCGGCGGCGGGCCGGGGTAGTGGATCTCGGGTCGTACCGGTGGCGGCGCCGGGGACGCCGCGGCGGACTCCGGGGAGTCGGCGGGCGGCCCGGTGGGTCGACGCCAGAAGGCGTCATCGGCGGAGTTTCCGCTCTGCGTCGTCACGCTGTCCGACGCTACCAACCCGAGTGGTTTCCGGCGCCTCGCCGGCAGTCACCGGCGGATCTGTCGACCTGCCGACCCGGTACGCTTGCCGGGTGTCGGGGACGGAGAAGCAGCACGCCACGAGGGTCGGGCGGGACGGTGATCGGCCGGTCTCGCTGACCGGTGACCGCCCGGTGTTGCCGGAGCAGTCCGTGGACGACACCGACCGGGGCTGGGGCGAGCGGCCGGATTCCAACGACGAACGGCTGTTGGCCGAGCGCCCACCACACTGGGACTGATCGGCGGAGACTGGACTGGCCGGCCGGCGACTGGGCGGTGTGCGCCACCGCGCCTGGGACGGCGACGGGCTGCGGTGTGGCGGTGGCTACGAACGAACGATGATGGCGAAGCGGGTCGATTCCGGCATCCCGACCGCGCGGTGGGCCTGATCGGGGCGGAGCGCCAGGTAGATGGCGCTGGCCGCGCCGTCGGTCTGGCCGGGGCCGAGCACGTCGAGCACCAGTGCCCGGGTCGCCAGGACGGTCGGCTTCGGTGCCCTGCCCGCCTGGTCACCGCCGGCTGCCGCGAGAAGATCCACCCGGGCTCCCGGTCGGGCCACGGTCAGCGCGGCCGGCTCGGCAAGCCGGATCGGTACCCCCACCGTCCCCGCCGGCACCGGCACCCCCGAGCCGCCGCCCGGGGTCGCCGAGCCCTCTGGCCCAGCCGGCAACCCGCTGGGCCGGGTCGCCGGTCCGGTCCCGGGCGTCCGAGTCGCACCGCCCGGCCAGGGCGTCCGAGTCGCACCGCCCGGCCAGGGCGTCCGAGTCGCACCGCCCGGCCCGGGAGACGGCGGTCCGTCGGACCGGCCGGAGCCGGCCACGTCCGCGGCGGTGCCGACCCGGCCGGGGGAGCCGGCGACCGGGACGGGACAGGACGCTGCCGGCTGGCGCAGGTAGAGCGCGCCGAGCGCGAGCGCCAGCAGGGCGGCGACCAGCATCCAGCGGAGTGTCGAGCCGGCACGCGGACGTGACCAGCGGGTCGGGCTCAGCGTGGCATCGCCACGGGTGGGCGTACGGTCGAGCGCCACGGCGAACCTCCTCGGCCCGGCGGCGCCGGTGGAGTCGGCGTCGTCCGGTGCGCAGCAGGCTAGGCGAGGGCACTCCGAAGCGGCGGCAGACGATTCAGACCCTGTGGATAACTCGGAGGGGTGTGGATAACTTGAAGGCCGGGTCGGCCCGGTGAGCCGGCGCCGCCAGCACCGTCGGAGGTGCTCAGGTCGTGCTGGTCGAGGAGGCGGAGGTCGCCTTCGGCTTGCTGCCGGACCCGCTCGACGTCCCGTGGACCGAGCCGGATCCTCCGCCGCCGTTGGCGGAGCCGGACGTGCCGCCGTTGGCCGAGCCCGAGCCCGAGCCCGAGTCGCCGCCGGAGCCGGTCGTCGCGGAGTCGCTCTTCTTCGACGCGTCGGACTTGGGTGCCGCGGAGCCGTCACCACCCTCCGAACTGTTGCTTCGGGAGTCGGTCCGGTAGAAGCCAGAGCCCTTGAACACGATGCCGACGGAGTTGAAGAGCTTGCGCAGGCGACCCTCGCACGCCGGGCACTCGGTCAACGGCTCGTCGGTGAAGGACTGCACCGCCTCGAGCTGGTTGCCGCACTCGGTGCAGGCGTACTGGTAGGTGGGCACGGTCCCCTCCGGATCTTGCAAGCCAGTTGGCACTCGACGTATCCGAGTGCCAATGGTGCGGCATCGTACCCGCTTTCGTCCAGCCGAGGTCTCCGGGCCGACTCTGCGACACCCCGACCGCCGAGCCGTCAACCGGACCCCACGGATTGGAGGCCACCGGTGGGGGTGAGCACGGCCCGTACCGGACGGTCGTGAGCTGCCGCCGGAACCGAATCGATCAACTCGCCGTCGTGCAACAGCGCCACCGTGAGGGCACCGGGAGCGGCCCGGGCCAGGGCGCGGTCGTACGAGCCGCCGCCGCGACCGAGCCGGATGCCGCGCCGGTCCACGGCGACTGCCGGTACGACGACCAGCTCGGCGGAGCTGATCGCCGCACGACCGAGCCGACCGGTGACCGGCTCCCGCAACCCCCGGCCGGCCGCGACCAGGCAGCCCGGTCCGGCGTACGGTGCCCAGTCCAGGTCGAGGTCCGAGCGGAGCACCGGCAGCAGGAGTCGCCCGCCGGGGCCCAGCGCGTCGGCCAGCGCGTCCGGCAAGCCGGCCCCACCCGGCTCGCTGCCGACCGGCACGTAACCGGTGATCAGGTGGGGTCGTACCCGCCGGATCAGGGTGCGGAGTTCGGTCCGGACGCGCTCGGCGGCGGCCAGTCGGGCCGGCGCCGGCAGCGCCCGGCGCCGGGCCAGCATCGTGAGCCGGAGCGCGGTCTTGCGCGGGCCAGCATCTCCATCCGAAAAATCCGGCACGTAACACTCCCGGGGGCAGGCCGGTTAACCATTGGGGTTGGGCCAGCATCGCAGCATCGCAGCATCGGGTGCGGAGTTTCCGGGGGGACGAGTGACGCTGCGTGGACGCTTGACCACCACCTTCCTAGCCATCGTGGTCGGGCCGGTGCTGGTCGGCGCGCTCTCTGTCGCCGGTACGGTCGCCACGGCAGGTCGCCATCGGGCCGAGCACCGGCTCAACCTCGCCGCCGACGCCGTCCGTACGACGGTCGGCGCGATCTGCCAACAGTTGCGCGCCACCGCCGGCGCGCTGGCCGTACTCTCCGATCCGGCCAGCCGGACCGGCGCGGCGGGTGAGGTGGTGACGCGGGGACTGGCGGACGCGGTCCTGATCACCGGTCCGGGCGGCGCGGTCGACTTCGTCACCCCGGCGGCACCGGCTCGGCCCTGGGCGTCCTGCTCAGGCCCGGCCGGCACCGGACCGGCGCCACGCGCCCTGACGGCCCGGGTGGACCTGCGGGACGGCTCGGGGGCGGTGACCGGTGGGGTCTGGGCGGCGCAGACCCTCGACGCGGCGTTCGTCCGCCGGCTCGCCACCGCCAGCGGAACCGCGGTGACGCTGCTGCGGGACGTACCCGGACCGGCCGCGACCTCGCCGGGACCGCCGTCGTCGGATTCCGTCGCCTCCCCGACGGATACCGCACCGACGGGTCCCGCACCGACGGATACCGCAGCGACGGGTCCCGCAGCGACGGGTCCCGCAGCGACGGGTCCCGCAGCGACGGATACCGGGGCCGCTGGCAGTGGTCCGTCCGCCGTCGGGAGTCCGGACGGCGGACGGCAGGGGGCCGAGTCGCCGAGTACCGAGTCGAACGGCTCCCGGGCGGCCGTGCTCGCCGCCGCCCGGCGGATCTCCGGAGACACGATCGTCCAGGCGGACGGAGGCCGGTACGTCCGCCGGGTCGGTCCGGCTCCCGACCAACCGCTGCCGCTCGTGCTGTCGGCGCCCCGCGATCCGCCGGCGGCCCGGTACGGACCCCTCGCGATCGTCGTACTGCTCGCCGGGGTGTTCGCGGTACTGGCCGCCAGCCGGCTGGCCCGGTCGACCACCCGGCCACTGGCCGAGCTGGCCCGGGCCGCCGACCGGGTCGCCGAGGGGGACCTGGCGACCCGGGTGCCGGTCCGGGCACCGGACGAGGTCGGCCGGCTCGCCGACAGTTTCAACCGGATGACCCGGGAGGCGGAGTCCTACCTACGGGCGCTGGTGACCAGCCGGCACCAGCTGCGCGAGCAGCTCGCCGTGCTCGGCGACACCCTGGCCAGCTCGCACGACCTGCACCGGGTCCTCCGATTGCTGCTCCGGGCCGCGATGACGGCGACCGGGGCCCGGGCCGGGGCGGTGCTGCTGCTCGACCCGAGGACCGGGGTCCTGGTCGCTCAGTGTGCCGAGGGTCTCGACCGGCGCGGCATCGGGCTCGGTCGGGCGGCGTCCACCAGCGGCCCGGTGGGCGAGGGACCGGAACATCCGGCCGACGACCGGCAGCGGCACGGCGAGCCGCCGGCGCTGCGGATACCGCTCGGCAAGGGACTGCTCGGCACGGTCGCGGCCACCGGCGAGCCGCGCCGGGGTCGGCTGGACCGGGACGGGCCACGTCTCTACGGTCGTGAGCCGCGCTGCCGAACGTACGTCGCGGTGCCGCTCCCGTCCTCCGGCGCCAACGGCCAGGTGCCGTATCCGGGGGTGGAGCCGGCGAGTGCCACGCCGCCGCTGCGCCCGGCCACCTCCGCCGGCTGGCCGGGTACGGCCTCGGGGTCGGGCAGCGGCCCTCCGAAGTTGACGCTCGGGATGGGCCGGACACCGGCCGGCGGACGTACCGCGGCCGGGGTACTCGCCCTCTACGACCGGCTCGGGTCGGACGAGTTCGACGACGTCGACCTGGTCACGCTCGGCAACTTCGCCGACCACGCGGCGGCGGCGCTGGAGAACGTCCGAATGCACGAGGAGGCGCAGCGGCTGTCGCTGACGGACCCGCTTACCGGGCTCTGGAACTACCGCTATCTGAAGGAATCGGTCCGGCGGGAGATCGAACGGGCCAGCCGGTTCGGCCGGATGCTCAGCGTGCTCGCCCTCGACCTCGACCGCTTCAAGGAGGTCAACGACACGTACGGGCACGCGGCCGGGGACGCGGTGCTCGCCGAGTTCGCCCAGCGGATCCGGGGTGCGATGCGGGAGGTGGATCTCGCGTTCCGCCAGGGCGGTGAGGAGTTCGTGGTGCTGCTGCCGGAGACGGACGCCCGGGGCGCGGCGACGGTGGCGGAGCGGCTGGGCGCGGCCGTCCGGGAGACTCCGATGGCGATCCGGCCCCGGCCCGGCGCGGTCGCCCCGGTCCGGGCCCTGGTCCCGGTCACCGTGTCGATCGGCGTCGCCGTCTATCCCGACCACGCCGCCACCGGACCGCAGTTGCTGGTGGCGGCCGACGAGGCGCTCTACGCGGCGAAGGCGGCGGGCCGGGACACCTACCAGATGGCCACGGCCGGCGGCCGGCCCACCGTCGAGGAGATTCCGGTCCGGGCCGGCGCGGCGACGCCGGACGACGGCCTTCCCTGGGCGGGTGGCCGGCCCGGGCCCGGCGGGTCCGGCGGGGCCGGCGGCTGGCCGGGTCGGGCGCGTCCGGGCGGGGACGGACCGGTCCGGGCGGGGCGTCCGGGCGGGGACGGACCGGCCCGGGCGGGGCGTCCGGGCGGGGACGGACCGGCCCGAGCGGGGCGCCCGGGCGGGGACGGACCGGTTACCGCGGAGGGCGGCCCGGACGGCGCGTTATCCGGGCCACAACCGCCGCGCCAGGGCCGTGGCCGATAGTCTCGCGACATGCCGGAGAACGCAGCTACCCCAGCCAACTCCTCGACGCCGACGGCCGGACGACGGGCGGTGAAGGCCGTCATCCCGGCCGCCGGCCTGGCGACCCGGTTCCTGCCCGCCACCAAGGTGGTGCCGAAGGAACTACTGCCGGTCGTCGACCGTCCGGTGTTGCAGTACATCGTCGAGGAGGCTGCCCAGGCCGGTATCGACGACGTACTGCTGATCACCGGCCGGGGCAAGACCGCGATGGTCGACCACTTCGACCGCCGGCCGGACCTGGAGGCCCGGTTGGAGGAGAAGGGCGACCCGAAGCTGCTGGAGGCGGTGCGGGGGCCCGGGGAACTGGCGCAGATCTACACCTGCCGGCAGCCGGAACAGCTCGGCCTGGGCCACGCCGTCGGGTACGCCGAGACGCACGTCGGGGACCAGCCGTTCGCGGTCCTGCTCGGCGACGAGTTCGTGAACCTCGCCGAGCCGCTGCTACCGGCGATGCTGGACCTGCAGGCCCGGACCGGCGGCATTGTGCTGGCCTTCTTCGAGGTGCCGCCGGACGAGACCAAGCGGTACGGCATCGCCTCGGTGGCGCCGGCGGACCGGAGCCTCTCCGACCTCGGCGAGGTGGTCGAGGTGACCGGGCTGGTGGAGAAGCCGAAGCCGGAGGACGCGCCGAGCAACCTCGCGGTGCTCGGCCGGTACGTGCTGCCGAGCTCGATCTTCGAGGCGATCGGGCGTACCGGGAAGGGAAGCGGCGGGGAGATCCAACTCACCGACGCGATGGGTCTGCTGCTCAAGGAGGGTATGCCGGTGCACGCGATCATCTACCGTGGCACCCGCTACGACACCGGCATGCCGCTGGGCTACCTGCAGACCGTGGTGCAACTGGCCTGCGAGCGTGAGGATCTCGGTGCGGAGTTCCGGCAGTGGCTGGGCGAGTTCGTCGCCTCCGACGCCGGCCGCCGCACATGACGCCCTTCTGCGAGGTGACGGTGTGACAGCGACGGCCGATGCCGAGGCGGCCGCCAACGAGCTGACGCCGCTCGCCGACTACCTGGGCAGCGTGCTGCGCAGGTTGCGGGCGCTTCCCCCGCTCGACCTCGACCTCACCCAGGCGTACGGCAACGTGCTCGCCGAGGACGTCGTGGCGCCGCACGCCTATCCGGCCTTCGACCAGGCGGCCATCGACGGGTACGCGGCGCGCTGGGAGGACATCTCGGGCGCGGGGCGTACCGGTGGCGCGGCCGGCGGCTACGGCCCGAGCCGGCTCGGCGACCCCCGCCCGGTCCGGCTCAACGTCGTCGGCGACCTCGGCGCGGCGAGTTGGCGGCCGGTCCGGCTGACCCCGGGCGCCTGCTTCTCGGTGGCGGCCGGTTCGCCGCTGCCGATCGCCGCCGACGTGGTGGTGCCGGTGGAGTGGACCGACCAGGGCATGGCGGCGGTGGAGATCTTCCGGACCCCGAAGCGCGGCTACGGGCTGCGCCGGGCCGGTGAGGAGCTGCCGGCCGGTACCCTGCTGGCCCGCTCCGGCTCGTACATCTCGCCGGCCCTGGTCGCGGTCTTCGCGGCGACCGGCATCGGGCACGTGGTGGTCCGGCCGAGCCCCCGGGTGGTGATCGTGGCGACCGGCGACGAGTTGGTCGACGTCGGCCGGGCCAGCCAGCCGGGGCAGGTGGTGGACATAAACTCGCACGCCTTGACGGCGGCGGCGGCCGAGGTGGGCGCGCTGGCGTACCGGGTGGGCATCTGCGACGACGATCCCGAGGGGCTGCGCGGGCTGCTGGAGGACCAGACGCTCCGGGCCGACCTGATCATCACGACGGGCGGTACCGGTGCCGGCCCGGGTGACATGGTCCGCCGTGTACTGTCCCGTCGGGACGGTGGCCGGGCCAGCCCGGTGACCTTCATGGAGGTCGCCCTCTATCCCGGAAGCGCCCTCGGGTTCGGTACGGTCGGAGCCGAGGAGGTACCGGTGGTCTGTCTACCCGGTGAGCCCGGTGCGGCACTGATCGGCTTCGAGGTGCTGGCGAGGCCGGCGATCCAGTTGCTGGCCGGCGCCGAGCCGGTGTTCCGGCCCAGCGTCCGGGCACACCTGCTGGAGACCGTTTCCTCGCCGTCCGGGCTGCGGGAGTTCCGGCCGGCGCACGTGGCCGAGCGGCGCGGCGGCGGCTACACCGTGCAGCCGCTGCGCGGTGGGCCCTACACGCTCTCCGGGCTGGCCGAGGCGAACGGCCTGATGGTGCTCGGCGAGCGGGTCACCAGCGCGGCGGCCGGCTCCACCGTGGACGTGCTACTGCTGGACCGGCGCAGGTGACCGGGCTGCCACCCTGGCAGGGCGGTGCCGGCGACGGCGCCAGGGTGTTGACGAGGAGGCGTGGGTTGCCGACGGGAAACCGGGCGTGAACCTTGCCGCGACCCCGGGCTGGCCGGTCGTACTCCGGGACGGTGCGGTGCTGCTGCGCCCGTACCGGCGGTCGGACGCGGGGGCCTGGTCCGAGGTGCGCTGCGCCAACCAGGCCTGGCTGGCGCCATGGGAGTCCTCCCCGCCGGGCCGATGGGACGAGATGAACTCGCGGATCGCGTTCCGCTGGGTCTACCGGGACCAGCGCAGACAGGCGCGTCGCGGCGAGGCCATGCCGTTCGCGGTCTGCCTGGTCGAGGGCGCCCGGGAGCGCCTGGTCGGGCATCTCAACCTGGGCAACATCGTGCGGCGGGCGTTCTGCTCGGCGTACGTCGGCTACTGGGTGGACGGTCGGGTGGCCGGGCGCGGCGTGATCCCGACCGCGATGGCGCTCGCCGTGGACCACGCGTTCGGGCCGGCCGGGCTGCACCGGATCGAGGTGAACATCCGGCCGGAGAACGGCCCGTCCCGGCGGGTGGTGGAGAAGCTGGGCTTCCGCGAGGAGGCGTACCACCCGCGCTACATGCACATCGACGGCGCCTGGCGTGACCACATCGGGTACGCGATGACCAGCGAGGAGGTCGCCCGGGAGGGTGGCCTGCTGGCCCGCTGGCACCGGGTGCGCGCCGCCGCGTCCTAAAGCGGTGTCGCCGGGGCGTCGTCGACAGCTCCGCGCAGTCCGGCCCGCCGGGGATCTCGTGCCGGATGCGGGCCGGGGTACCGCATGTTGATCTCCTTCGTCGCTGGTCGGCCGGCGCGCCGCACGATTTTCCTGGTCTGTCCCCGTAACCTGAAGTAATCGGGACGTGCGGCAACGTCGGACGGACCCGCGTCGGCTCCGGGAGCTGATCCGCGCCTGCCGTGGACGCGCCCGGCGGTGCGGGAGAGGCTCGTCCGGTCGGTTGCCCGAGGTGGGTGACGGGAGGGATGAGGGTGCCGGCCTCGGTGCTCCTCGCCGTCCTCGCCGCAGCCGGTCTGCTCGCCCTCGCGCCGGCACTGGTCCGCCGGTACGACGCCACGGAGCGGCTGGCCGCGGAGCGGGCGCAGTCGACGGCGCGGGTGCTCCAGCGCCGCCGACGGCGACGCAGCGTCCCGGGGCGGCAGCCGGTGAATCCACCCCGCACTCGAATCGTCACCCTGCGCACTGGTGTTCCCCCTGCCGACCTGGCCACCGCCCAGCCGGTCTCGCCGGCCGCCAGCCCCGGCACGCCGGTCTCCGGGCCGCCGGTCTCCGGGCCGCCGGGGAACGGTCGGCGCAGCCGTCGACTGCGCTCGGTGCCCCGCAACCCGGGCCCCGCCCGGCGTCGTTCACCGCCCGCCCGGCACACCCCGGCCGTCTACCGGAGGCGCCGGGTCTTCGTCGCCCTGCTCCTGCTCAACTTCGTCGAGCTGGTCGGGGTGGTGCTGGTCAGCCCCGGCTTCTGGATCGGCTTCGCGACCACCGCGACACTGCTGGGCGCGTACCTCGTACACCTGCGGAGCCGGGCCGTCGCCGAGCGCCGGCGGCGGCGCGTGCAGGCTCGCGAGGCGGCCTGGCTGGCCGCCCGGCAGGCGGAGGTCCGGCGTGCCCAGGCCCGCCGGGCGCAGGCTCGCCGGGCGGCGCAGCGCCGCCTGGCCGCCCAGCGGGAAGCGGTACGCCGGGCCGCGCTGGGGATGAACCGGGCGACCGACCTTCCTCCGGCGGCCAGCGGGGGCGGCCGGGCGGCGGGTTCCGTCTCCTACCGGCGGGCCGGCGGGCTGCGCGGCCGACCCTACGAGGCCGGGGGACGGTGAGCGGCTCCCGGTGACGTCGGCGGGGCTGGTTCGCGCCCGGGGCGGCCGACCTGTTAGCCTTGGCGCCGGCCTGCCGGTTCGTCGGCTTGGTCAAGGGGCTGTGGCGCAGACCGGTAGCGCACCTCGTTCGCATCGAGGGGGTCAGGGGTTCAAATCCCCTCAGCTCCACCACAAAGCAGCAGGTCAGGGGCGGGTTCTCGGGAGATCGAGAGTTCGCCCTTGATCATTTGTCCGTCTGGCGTCGTCGGACGGAGCCCCAGTTCGTGGCACGTGGCGGACGATCTCAAGCCGAACGGGTGAGGTGGGCGACCGGGGCGGCCTGGCTGGGACATCACGTTGCGGCAGTCGCGACGGTGGCCCCGTGTCCAGGCTCAAGCTGTAGAAGCGGAGTTCGGCATCCCGCGGTAGCCCGAAGCGGCTACGCCACGCTTCCGACGAGGCGTACCGGCCGACGGCCGCGGCATTGGTTCGTCGCGAGAGCCCGTTGCCGACGGAGGGCATTGCGTCCGTCGCAACGCCCTTTGCATCCACTTTCCACCCGGCTTCCACGCGGCCCGTTGATCGTGGGCTCACGAGGGCGCACCGGGCGCCTTCGGTGCGACCTTCGGGTCGTGCCCGCTGATGAGAGGAAGGCGGAGTATGTACAAGTTGGTCGAGAGAGCGGGGTCGAAGCTCCTGGGACTGTTCGTCCCGGAGGTCGAAGCGTCCGCCGCCGCCTGCGGCTGGAAGTACTTCAGTTCCTGCTGGCAGTGCGGCTACGGGGCGTGCGACGCGTACTGCTGCGACGGGTCGGGTTGCTCGACGATCCTCTGCTACTGAGCCGCGTGCCGTAGGGCTCGCCCGTGGCAGCCCAGGGTCCGGTCGGCGCCCGGCAGGGGCCGGAGGCTGCCCGGGTACCACCTTGGTATCCGGGCGGACCGGCACCGCGGTCGGGGTCGCCCGGGCCCGCTGCGTTGCGCCGCCCGATTCAGGTGACAGGGGCCGGGGCACCGCCGGGCGGCGACCCGGTGCCAATCTTCCACTAAGGATGTGCGATGCCTTACCTGGCGATAGGAATCCGCTGCCTGATCGGAGTTGTGTTCCTCGGCTCGATCGTCGGCAAGCTGACCGGGAGGGACGCCTTCGAGGCGTTCGTGGCGTCGACGGCGCGGATATCGGCGTTGCCCGACCGTTTCGTCAGGCCGCTGGCGCTCGGGGTGGTGGGCGCCGAGGCGGCGGTGTGCGTGCTGGTCACCGTGCCGTCGCCCGCCGCCGTGCTCGGGCTCGTGCTCGCGGCGGGGCTGCTGGTGGCGTTCGCCGTCGGCGTCCTTGCGGCGATCGTACGGGGCGAACGCACCCCGTGCCGGTGCTTCGGGGCCTCAACCCTGCCACTGGGCCCGTCACACGTCGTCCGGAACATCGCGCTTGCGCTGGTCGCCGTCCTTGGCGCGACGATCGGGACAGCCGCCACGCCCGCGCAACTGCCCGGCGGCGTGCTCGCCGCACTCAGCGCCGTGGTCCTCGGCGGAGTGCTCACCCGGCTGGACGACATCGTCGGACTCTTCCGTTCCCCTGCCCAGGAGGCCGCGGACGTCGCCCGTGGTCTCATCCTCAGTCATTCCAGGAGCCGACATGCCCTTCCTGATCGCAGCACTGGTCATCACCGGTCTGCTCTGCGTACTGAACCTGATTCTCACCCTCGGGGTGATCAAACGACTGCGTGAGCACACCGAACTTCTCTCCACCATCGCCCAGGGGCCACCGGCCATCGAGGTGGGCCAGGTGGTCGGCGAGTTCGAGACCACCACCGTCGACCATGAGGCGTTGACCCGCGACGCACTGACCGGCGATACGCTCGTGGCCTTCTTCTCGCCCACCTGTGGGCCGTGCAAGGAGAAGCTGCCGAAGTTCGTCGAGCACGTACGCGCGCTGCCGGGACGCGACCGCTCGCTGGCCGTCGTGGTCGGCGACCGTGACCAGGCACAGGCGTTCGTCGCGGATCTGCGGCCGGTGACCCGGGTGGTCGTCGAGGCCGGCGACGGTGCGCTGAGTTCGGCCTTCCGTGCCCGCGCCTACCCGACCCTGCTGCGGGTGGGTCGCGACGACGCCGGACGGCTCGTCGTCACCGCCAACAAGGTGGAGGTGGACCAGCCAGCCACGTTGGCGGTCCGGTGAATCCCCGGCGGTCGGCGGCCCGATCCCGAGGGCTGGTGGTGCGGGCGTTGGGCGCCGGCGCGCTCACGGGCAGGGCGGCTCCCGGCAAGCTCGGACTGTACGCGGCCATCACCCTCGTCGGCGGCGCGCTACCGGTGGCGACCGCCTGGCTCACCAAACTGGTGTTGGACAACCTGATCGGCGGCGCCGCGCTCGCGACGCTGGTCGCGCTCGGCAGCGGTCTCGCTGCGGCCGGTGTCCTGGTCAGCGTCCTTCCCCAGGTCGGACAGTACCTGCGGGCCGAGTTGGACCGCGCCGCCGGGATGCTGGCACACGATCGGCTCTTCCGTGCCGTGAACGGGTTCGTTGGGCTGGGGCGGTTCGAGGATCCGCCCTTCCTGGACCGGCTGCGTCTGGCACAGCAGGCCGGCGGCACGAGTCCGAACCAGGCCGTCGACGGCCTCCTCGGGATGGCGCGTGCCGCCATCACCATCACCGGCTTCCTGGCCTCCCTGTTCCTGCTCAGCCCGGTGATGACCACGCTGGTACTGCTGGCCGGCATCCCGGCGCTGATCGGCGAGCTGGCACTCGCCCAGCGACGGGCACGGATGCTCTTGGAGATCGTGCCGGCCGAACGTCGCGAGTTCTTCTACCGCAGCCTGCTGTCCACTGTAGAGGCGGCAAAGGAGGTGCGGCTGTTCGGCGCGGGTACGTTCCTACGGGAGCGGATGTTGGCGGATCGCCGCACCGCCTACACCGCCACCCGTGCCGTGGATCGGCGCACGGTGCTGGTCCAGGCCGGGCTCGGGCTGATGGCGGCCGCCGTTGCCGGCGCGGGAGTGTTGTGGGCGATCCGTGCCGCCCGGCAGGGGCAGTTGTCGATCGGGGATATCGCGATCTTCATCGCGGCGGTGGCCGGCGTGCAGAGCGCGCTCGTCACCGTCGCCCGGGAGATGGCCCGTACGCACCAGGCCCTGCTGATGTTCGACCACTACCTCGCGGTGACCACGGCGGGGCCGGAGTTGCCGCTGGCGAACGCACCACGACCGCTGCCGCCGCTGCGGTCCGGGATCGAGGTGCGCGATCTGTGGTTCCGTTACTCCGAGGACCAGCCCTGGGTACTGCGCGGGATCAATCTGTGGATCCCGCACGGGAAGGCGCTGGCGTTGATCGGGCTCAACGGCACGGGCAAGTCGACGCTGGTCAAGCTGCTGTGCCGGTTCTACGACCCGACCCGGGGTGCGATCCTGTGGGACGGCTCGGACATCCGCCACGCCGACGTGGCCGAGCTGCGGCGGCGGGTCGGCGCGGTCTTCCAGGACTACATGCACTACGACCTGTCCGCCCGGGAGAACATCACCCTCGGCGACCCGGAAACCGGCGCGGACGAGTCTCGGATCCGGGCCGCGGCGCAGCGGGCGGGTATCCATGGCAGGCTGGCCGCGCTGCCGGACGGGTACGACACACTGCTCTCCCGGATGTTCGCCACCGAACCCGGCCAGACCCCAGCGGGGAGCGGGACGCTGCTCTCCGAGGGCCAGTGGCAGCGGCTGGCCCTGGCCCGGGCACTGCTCCGCGACCAGCGCGACCTGCTGATCCTCGACGAACCCTCGGCCGGGCTGGATGCCGAGGCGGAGCACGAGATCCACACCGCCCTGCGGCGGCACCGGGCGGGCCGGACCACGCTGCTCATCTCCCACCGGCTCGGTGCGGTCCGGGACGCGGACCTGATCGTGGTACTCGCCGACGGCGATGTGGTGGAGGAAGGAAATCACGACGAACTGATGGCGGTGGACGGCGAGTACGCCCGGCTGTTCCGGCTCCAGGCCGCCGGCTACCGGGACGGGGCGGACGGCTACCGGGCCGGAACGGTGAGCGCGCTGGTGCGTACCGCAGAACGTGGGCCGTGATGCCGTTCCCGGTCCGTCCCGTCGGTGCCCTGCCGGCGCTCCTACCCACCTCGGCCTGGCAGCACGGGCTGGTCTACGCGGTGCTGGTGCTTCTGTCGGTGCTGGTCGCCACCGTCCTGCTGGCCCGTCGGCTGGTCACGGTGACGGTTCGCGGGCCAAGCATGGAGCCGACCTTCCAGGACGGCGACCGGGTACTGGTACGGCGGGGGCGGGCGATGTCGGTCGGCCAGGTGGTGGTGGTGGAACGGCCGACCCCCCGTGACTGCCGTTCGGGACGGCCCTTGACCAGCAGCCGGACCCTCGCGGAATCCGGCCCACGTTGGATGATCAAACGGGTGGCGGCGGTGCCCGGCGACCGGGTGCCGCGTGGACGGGTGGCAGCCCTGGCGAACGTGTCCGAAGACCGGGTGCCACCCGGTCTCGTGGTGCTGCTCGGCGACAACCACAGGGCGAGTTTCGACTCCCGTCAGTTCGGCTACTTTCCCGCTGAGCGGATACTCGGCGCGGTGCTGGTCGCCCTGCCGCCCCATCGTCCGAAGTCCTGTCGTACCAAGGGTTCCGCGTCTGAGACCCGCCGCTGAACCGAGTGGCGAACCCGCTTGCGGGATAGCATCGGCCACAGACGCTTTTCGATCGCCGATGGGGCTGATGGAGGCTTGGTTGTGGCTGACTTGCGGGTCGCCGTGCTCGGCCCACTGTGGATACAACGGCACGGAAACCTGGTCGGAATGGGCCCCAAGCTCGCCGCGCTGTTCTCGGTCCTGCTGATCGAGGTCGACAGGATAGTGCCGGCCAGTCGACTCGTCGAACTCCTCTGGGAAGGATCCAGGCCGTACCGGGCCCGTTCCACGTTGCGCAGCCACATATCGCACCTCCGACAGGCCCTGCAGACGGAGCGCGGCGACGGTGCGATGGTGACGACCAGCGGCAGCGGCGCCAGCGTGGGCTATTCGCTCCGGATACCGCTCGACCGGATCGACTCGCACCGGTTCGAACGACTGTGCGGCGAGGGGCGGCGCCTGCTAGGCGAGGGCGACCAGGAGCAGGTCGGGCGGGCCGCGGAGTTGCTCCGGATGGCCCTGGCCCTGTGGCGCGGTCCCGCGTACGCGGACATCGCCCACCATCCGTTCGCGATACCGGAGACGTCCCGTCTCGACGCGATGCGCCGATCGGCTCGGCGGGACCTGGCCGACGCACTGTCGACACTCGGGCAGGTGGACCAGGCGATCGTGCACCTGACCGCCGCGCTCGGCGACGACCCGTACGACGAGGGCATGCGGCGCTCGCTCGCGACGGCCCTTTACGCGGAGCAACGCATCGACGAGGCGGCCGAGGTGTGCCGACAGGGCCTGGCCCTGTTGTACGAGCGCGGCATCGACGCACCAGAGCTGCAGAATCTGCAACGGGACATCCTGCGCCGGCAGGTATCGCTGGCGCCGAAGCCGCAGCAGCGCGAGCCCACAGCGGTACCACGTCTGTTGCCGCCCGAACCGCCCTACTTCGTCGGGCGGGTGGCCGAGCTCGAGTCGATCCAGCGGCGCCTCTGCGGCCCGGCCGACCCTCAGATCCTGATCGTGACCGGTCCGGCGGGGATCGGAAAGACCAGCCTCGCCGTACGGTTGGCCCACACTCTGGCCGCCGACTACCCGGACGGGCAGTTGTACGTCAACCTGCGTGGTTTCGGCCCCACCGGGCTGGCGATGCGTCCGGACGAAGCCCTGCGTCTGTTCCTCGAGGTGCTGGGCGTCTCCCCGGAACGGATGCCGGTTACCGCGGAGGCCCAGACCGCCCTCTACCGTAGCCTGGTCGCCGGCCGTCGGATGCTGGTAGTGCTCGACAACGCCCACGACGCGGCCCAGGTCCGTCCGCTACTCCCCGGCTCGACCACCTGTCCGACGCTGGTGACCAGCCGGGATCAGCTGCCGAGCCTGATCACCGCGGACGGCGCCCATCTCGTCGGCCTCAACGTCTTCACCCCGACGGCGGCCGGCCGCCTGTTGAGCCGCCGAATCGGGTCGAAAAGGATCGCGGCCGAACCGGAGGCCGTACCCGAGATCATCGCCTCCTGCGCGGGGCTTCCGTTGGCCCTGACCATCGTGTCCGCGCGAGCCGCCAGCCATCCGCACTTCTCGCTCCGTGCCCTGGCCGACGAGATCCGCGCCGCCCAGGGCGGACTCCACGCCTTCGCCAGCGGCGACGCGGCCGCCGACGCCCGGTCGGTCTTCTCCTGGTCGTACCGCCGATTGAGTGCCGGGGCGGGGCGCCTGTTCGAGTTGCTCGGACTCTGCACGACGCCGGAGATCGACGCGCCCGCCGCAGCGAGCCTGGCCGCGCTGCCGGTGGCGGAGGCCCGATCGCTCTTGGCTGAGCTGGCCCGTACCCACCTGTTGCAGGAGCGGATCCCGGGCAGGTATGCGTGTCACGACCTGCTACGGGCGTACGCCCGGGAGCTCGTGGCCGAACGGCCGGGCGACGAGGAGCACGCGGCCATGGGTCGGCTGTTCGACCACTACCTGCACACCGCCGCCGCGGCCGACCGGCTGTTGCGGACATCGCGGGAGCCGATCGCCCTGCCGACGCCACGTCCCGGACTGGCGCAGGTGTCGTTCGAGGACGAGGTCGAGGCGCTCGCCTGGTTCGCCACCGAGCATGCGGTGCTGATGGCCGTCGTCGGCCAGGCCGAGCGGGCGGGATTCGACGGCCACGTCTGGCGGATCGCGTGGACCCTGGCGAACTTCTTCGACCATCGGGGCCACTGGCACGACTGGGCCACCACGCACGAGGCGGCGGTGGTCGCGGCGCGGCGCGAGGGCGACCGGCTGGCCGAGGCCGAGGCATATCGCACCCTCGGATCGGCGTACATCCGGCTGCGCCGCTTCCAGGAGGCCGAGTCCCAGTACCGGCATGCGCTCGACCTGTTCGTGGCCGTCGACGACCGGGTTGGCCAGGCTTTCACCCACCGCAGTCTCGGCTGGCTCCACGAACAGCAGGGCAGGGTCGACGAGGCGCTCCGGTACGACCTGCGGGCACTCGGACTCTTCCGGCAGGCCGGACACCGCGCCGGGCACGCCAGCTCACTCAACTCGGTGGGCTGGTGCTACGCACTGTTGGGGGATCACAAGCATGCGATCCGTCATTGCCGGCAGGCGTTGGAACTGCTGCGGACGATGGACAACCGGGCCGGCGAGGCGGCCACCTGGGACAGCCTGGGCTATGCCCACCTCATCGCTGGCGACGGACACGCCGTCGACTCCTACGCGCGCGCGGTCGACCTGTACCGGAAAATCGGTCACCGATCCAACGAGGCGATCTCGCTCACCCATCTCGGCGACGCGCACGACAGGGCCGGAAGCCGGGCCGCCGCCCGTGTCGCATGGCAGCAGGCTCTGTCGATCCTCCAAGAGTTGGATCATCCGGAAGCCGACCAGGTACGGAGACGACTTCACCTGGCGCGACGAGGGCCCGCAACGGTTGAGTCCAAGCCCGCCGTGCCCGGGGCGGGGACGCGGTCGGCGACGTAGTAGGCGTTGGTGACGTCTTGGTGTACCGGGTCGGGTCCAGGAACACGACCCGGTACACCTCTGCTCAGGAGACTCTGGTGAGCCGGATCGCGTCGGCGATGACGTACCCGGTGCCGGCCGTCCAGCGTGACACGCCAACCACGTCGTGTGCCCCGGCGGACATCGGGTACGTCCCCAGGGTCACCCACTTGCCGCCGTTGGTCCGCTGGTTGACATGTACCGTCTGGTTGCCAGAGCTGGTCACCACGACGTATGGCGTGCGGTCGTTGTAGCCGGACGTCGCGGGGTACCAGACCTCCACCTTGTACGTCCCGTTACCCGGAAGGTCGGCCGAGTACCAGGCCGGATCGGAAATCGGTTCCGGGTTGGCGAACCCGTAGTCGGCGCCGTACCGCTGGGTCGAGTAGCTCGAAATCTGCCAGTTGGCGCTGGCCCGGAACGAGGTCGACGTGTTGTCGACAATGACCGACCAGGCGGGTGGGGTGCTGATCAGGTACTGGCTGTTCGCGACGTTCCAGTGGCTGGCCAGCCAGGTGCCGGCGGCCGGTCGCACGTTGTAGTAGTCGTCGTGATTGCAGTCGAGCTGATTCTCCGGTGCTCCCGGGCACACCTTGACCAACTGCCCCGGCGGGTTCGGTATTCCGCCGTCGTCGTAGCACATGATGTCCTCGTCGTCCCAGCAGTGGCCGTGAGCGGTGGCGTTCGGCGCCCCGGGTAGCACGGCACCGAGGGTGTGCAGCAGTTCGTGCGCGCTGGGCGCCCAACCCCAGCAGCCGGTACCCATGGTGGCCAGCTCCGGCCCTGAGTTGTACCGGTTCTCCGCACCCGGCCGGGAGTCGTTCGCCCCGGGGCCACCACCGCCGAGTCCGCACCACGAGGTGGTCTCGGCGTACGCGAGGTACTTGCGGCTCGTGCTGTTGTATCCCGCGCTCTTCAGGGCATCGAAGGTGTCTCCGAAGTCGCCGAGCGTGCCGTTCGGCACTACGACACGGGTCACCGTCGGCACGCAGGATGCGTCGTGCACCCACCGGACCCGCCGGTACCCGCCAGTGGCCTGCGCGTCGACGAAGAACGCCTCGTCGATCTGGGCTGCCCACTGCTGGAACGTGCTCTGGAACTGGGCGAGCCGATCGGTCTGGGACGTCTCCCGGACGTACAGAATCCGGACGCGTTTGCCGCTGGTGCCGTCGCCGTCACAGACCACCGCGGCCGGGGCCACCGCGGCCGGGGCCGCGGTGGTGCGTCCGGCCGGTCCCACGCCGATCCATCGGCTCAGCGGACCAGGGTCCGCCACCGGATCGTTGACACCGGACGCGTTGACCGCGGTCCCGGCGGTGGCGCCGTCGCCGGCTGGGTGCGCCACCGCGTCGCCTGTGGGGCTCGCCACCGCACCGCCGGCAGTGACCAACCCGGCCACCAGCGCCATCAGCGCTCTGCGTTTCATGCCACCACTGTCCCTTCGTTTCCCATCGACATCTACCTTGATCCAGCCGACGCCCCGGCCCACCATATATGTCGATATTCCGTTATGCACTAACGAACTGAGCCTCCGGACCCACGCGGGCTTGGGCGGCCGGAGGCTCACTCCTGGATGTGAATCTGTGTGTGTGGGACACCGGCGAGGATCCCGACCGCGATCTCGTCGTTACCCGCGACGATTGCGGTCGGCGGCTCGTCGAGCGTGAGGATCTCAGCGTTCGGCCGACGGCGCGGAGGCCAGTGGCCCGCCGATCCAGGCGATCCTGCGGTGCCCCGGCCCGGCGCGGTCAAGGGTTAGCCCTCGGCGGTCCGGCGCTGGTGCCGGCGGGGGAGCCGCCTCCCGGCCTGGCGGTGATGTCGTTGCGGCAGGTTGGCTCAGGCACGCGTACGCCGGGCGCATGTGCGGAAACTGTGCGGTCCCGTAGCCATCCTGATGCTGCCCGTGCACCGACCGCCGGTCGGACGGCGCACGGCGGTGCGCGCGTGCGGAGCGGAAGGACCGTGATGACATCTCGATTCGCTGTGGCCGGCTGGTCGGCGACTCTCCTGGCGGCACTCCTGGTGAACCCGGCCGTACCGGGGGTGGCGTCCGGCGCTGCCCTGTCCCGGTCGCCGGCCGCGCCGACGGCACCTGACTCGGCGGACGGGACCGAGGCCGCCCGGGCGGCCGAGACGGCACGGCGTACCGGCGTCCCCGTCGAGATCGCCGCCGAACGCACCGAGACCGCGCGAGTCTTCGCGAACCCGTCCGGAACCCGCACGCTGGAGCAGTACCTGCTGCCGGTACGGGCGAAGCGCGACGGCAAGTGGGTGCCGATCGACACCCGGCTGGTCCGGAGCGCGGACGGCAGCGTGTCGCCGGGCGCGACCCCGGTCGGGCTTCGGCTCTCCGGCGGCGGTTCCGGTCCGCTGGTCACCGCCGAGCAGCAGGGCGCCGAGTTGGCGTTGAGCTGGCCGGCGCCGCTGCCGGAGCCGGTACTCGATGCCGACACGGCGACCTATCCCGAGGTACTGCCCGGGGTGGACCTGCAGGTCCGGGTCAGCCCGGTGGGCTTCTCGCAGGTTCTCGTCGTGAAGAACGCCGCCGCAGCGGCGAATCCGGCGCTGCGGCGCATCCGGTTCGGCACCAGTACCCGCAAGCTCGCGTTGCGCGCGGGTGAGGACGGCAGCAGCGTGGCGGTCGACGCCACCGGCCGGGCGGTCTTCGCCGCCGGACCGCCGCTGATGTGGGACAGCACGCCGGAGCCGTCCGGGCCGACCGGGATCGCGTCGGTGAATGCGGCGAACGCGGCGGAGACGGCAGATGCCGCCGAGGCGGGGCCGGCCCCGGACCGCCGGCGGGTGATGGACCTGGAAATCAAGCCCGATGAACTGGTGGTGATCCCGGACCAGCGGATGCTCGCCGCCCCGGACACCCGGTACCCGGTCTACATCGACCCCTCGTACAGCGCCGCCCAGTACCTGTGGACCCCGGTCTATAAGGGCGACGACGACACATCGTACTGGAACAGCGACCATTACCGGGAGGATGTCCGGGTCGGCACCGTGTACGGCAGCACAACTGGCCCCCCGTGGCGGAGCCTCTTCCAGATGAACATCGCCCGGGTGGCCCGGGCGAAGGTCTCCCGCGCCTGGTTCTCCATCTCCATGACGCACACCGGAACCTGCGCGGAGACGGGCGTGGAGCTGTGGCACACCAAACTGCTCGACCCCATCGCCCCGGCGAACTGGACCTGGAACAACACCAAGGGGCACTGGCTCGGTGGTGCGGCCCTGGACACCCGCGAGGGCAAGGCCAACAAGTCAGCCTGCGCCCAGCCACCGAAGCTGATGGAGTTCGGCCTCAGCCCCGACACGGTCACCCCGGTCGTGCAGGAGGCGGTCGCGGGGGCGAACGGTCCGCAGGAGGCGATCGGCTTCGGGCTGCGGATCCCGAGCGGCAAAGAGGGCAACGGGGACTGGTGGAAGCGGTTCAAGGTCTCCACCGCGCGGCTCAACATCGAGTACAACACTCCGCCGGAGATCCCGACGAGTGTTTCCACCGTGCCGCCGTCGCCCTGCGGGACGGCTGCCGCGCCCACCCCGCTGAAGACCGCTACCCCGATCTTCAGCGGGGTGGGCTTCGACCCGAACAGCGACAACGTCAGCAACGAACTGGAAATCCTCTCCGGCGAGCAGGTGCTGACCAGTCTCTCCTCCGGCACGGTCGGCTCGGGCAGCGTGGTGCGCTGGCCGCCGGTCGCCGCCGGGACGCTGCCGACCAATCAACCCGGTGCCGTTTTCAGCTATCGCGCCCGTACCGTCGACTCGGGGCTGGCCAGCGACTACAGCGAGCGCTGCTGGTTCACCGTGGACACCAGCCGGCCGAACCCGCCCACCGTGACCTCGCAGGACTATCCCGGCCCTACCCCGGTGAAGTCGGTGGGCGAGGCCGGCACGGTGACCTTCGCTCCGAGCGGTGCGGAAACGGATGTCACCGGCTACCACTACGGGTTCAGCCCGGACATCACCACCATGTGGGTGGCCGCCGGGGCGGACGGCAGAGCCACCGTACCGGTGACGCTCTGGCCGCAGTACGCGTCCGACACCGGTGACGTCCGCCGGACCCTCTACGTGCGGGCGGTGGACCGGGCCGGCAACAGTAGCGGGCTCAACTGCGACGATTACGGCTGCGGATACGAGTTGGTCGCCCGGGGCCGCGCCGTCACGGATCCGGCGATCTCCGCCGACGTGAACGGCGACCGGCGCGCCGACGTGACCACGCTGGTGGACCACGGCCACGGCCAGACCGCGGTGTGGAACCTGCTCTCCGCCCCGGGCGGATTCCACAATGGGTACGTCGCCTGGGACACCGGCATCGCCGGCGGGTTCCCGGCCGACCTGGTGCGGAGCGTTACCGGTGACTTCGACGGGAACGGCCGCACCGACGTGGCCATCTTCCGCGAGGACGCCGACCGGATGGTACGGCTGTTCCTGCTGCCCGCCGACGGCAACCGGTTCTCGGCCATCAGCGAGCCGGTCTGGAGCGGTGACACCTTCCGGCTCAGCCACCTGAAGGTGGTCGCCGGGGACTTCGACGCCGACGGCGACGACGACATCGCCGCGCTCCAGGGTCTGGCGGACAACCAGGTCAAGCTCTGGGTGTTCCGGTCCACCGGGAACGGCTTCGCCGCCCCGGCGCTGAGCTGGACCAGTCCCGTCCCCGGCCCCGGGGTCTCCGGTGCCAACCTGGTGGCGATGGACGTCGACGGGGACGGCGACGACGACGTCATGGACATGCACGACATCGGCGGCGCCCAGACGCAGATGCGAATCCACCACGCCAACGCCGGGGTGCTCAGCGGTCCGGGGTCGCGGTGGGACAGCGGGCCCGGTGGGTTCGACGCCCGTCGGGCGCGGTTCGTCGGCGGGGACGTCGACGGGGACGCCGCCGGTCGCGACGAGGTGGTCGCGCTCTACGACGACGGCAACGCCACCGCGCGGCTGGTGGTCTTCAAGGCTCGGGCCGACGTCTGGACCCCGACGACATGGTGGAGCAGCGGCGCGGGCGGGTTGGACGCCACCCGCGGAACCCTCGCCGCCGGGGACTTCGACGCGGACGGCCGGGTCGATGTCGCCTCGCTGTACGACACCGGCGCTGGCAAACGCCGCCTCTACACCTTCATCTCCAACGGCGGCGGGTTCGCCGACAAGCGAACCGACTGGGAGGGGTACGTCAGCGAGGCCAAGCCGACCGTGCAGGTGGACCCGAACCGCAGGTACCGGATCCATCCGGTGCACAGCAACAAGTGCTTCGACGTACCGGGCGGCCGGACGACGAACGACGTGCTGCTGGACCAGTGGGACTGCGTCACCACGGCCACCTGGGAGACGTTCCGCTTCGAGCGGGTCGGTGGCTCGCCGTATTACCTGATCAGGACGGACGCCGACAAGTGCCTCGACATCAGGGTGTACAGCCTGCTCGACGGCGCGCAGACCCTCCAGTACGCGTGTCATGACGGTGGTGCGGTGAAGCCCAACCAGCTGTTCCGGCTCGACCTGGTGGCGGGCGGCGGATACGAGCCCGTGGTGCAGATGCGGGTCGTACACAGCGGGAAGTGCCTGCGGGTCGACGGTGCGAGTCTCGCCAACGGGGCGCAGATCGTGCAGGGGGCCTGCGCGGCGGTACCGCCGGACAGTCAGCGGTTCGCCCTTCGCCTGGAGCCGTGACCGCGGCCCCCGTCCTGCGCGCTTTCCGTGCCACGGCAACACCGTCCTGAGCATCCACGCATCGAGGCGGGTGATCCAGCCTGCCGGCTGTACACCGAGGTGACCTGGGGAACCGGATAGGAGACGTCATGGACCGGCGGCGAAGACTGGCGACACGGCATCGATGGTCGCGGGTGGCGCGACACGCGATCGTGCCCGCGATGAGCCTGGTGCTCGTCGTCACGCTCGCGGATGCGGGACCCGCATCCGCGAAGGAGGCGGCGCCGGAGTATCACCAGCTCTCCGGCGAGCGGTCCGTGCCGGTCCGGTCCGTCACGGTGCCGGAGTCCGAACCGGATCCGGCTGAGCTGAAGGCCCTGCGGGGTTCCCCGACGGTGAAGTGGCCGGCGCCCGGGGTCGCCGAGGTGGCGGTGGCCGGCGCTGCGGGAGAGCGCGGCGTGGCGCAGGACAGCGGGGTGGCGTCGGCCGGCTCGCTGCCGATCCGGGTCTCGGCCCCGAAGGGTACGGCCCCGAAGGGTACGGCGTCGGACGCGGCCGCCACTGCGGCGGAGGCCGCGCCGGGCCGGGTCCGGGTGGAGTTGAAGGATCGGTACCTGGACGGTCTGTTGTTGGATGTGCGGCGGGCTGATGGTGTGGCGCGGGATGGCCGGGTGTCGTTGGAGGTGGATTACTCGGGTTTCCGGGATGCGTTCGGGGCGGACTGGGCGGTTCGGTTGCGGTTGGTGAAGTTGCCTGGGTGTGCGGTGACGTCGCCGGAGCGGCCGGGGTGTGTGGGTACGCCGGTGGCGACTCGTAACAACGGTTCGGGTCGGTTGAGTGCGGATGTGACCGCACCGGGGACGCTGGCATCTGCGGCGCGGCCGGTTGATGCGGGGTTGTACGCGGTGGTGGCGGCGTCGTCGTCCGGCGCGGGTGATTTCAAGGCGTCGCCGATGGCGCCGTCGTCGATGTGGACGGTCGGCACCTCCTCCGGCGATTTCAACTGGAGCTACCCGATGGAGACGCCGCCGGCGGCGGGTGGCCCGGAGCCGAAACTGGAGTTGTCGTACTCCAGCGGTTCCATGGATGGGCGGACTTCGGCGACGAACAACCAGCCGTCCTGGGTGGGCGAGGGGTTCGAGTTCAACCCGGGTGGCTACATCGAGCGTCGGTACACCAGTTGTGGTACGGACACCGCCGGTGGGAACAACAGTGGGCACAAGACCGGTGACATGTGTTGGGCGACCGACAACGCGGTCTTCTCGCTCAACGGCAAGGGCGGCGAGCTGATCCTTGACGACGAGACCGGGAAGTGGCGGCCGAGGGTTGACGATGGTTCTCGGGTGGAGCGGTTGTTTGATGCTCCGAACGGGGATTATGACGGTGAGTACTGGCGGATCACCACTCAGGATGGTACGCAGTACTTTTTCGGTAAGCACAAGATTCCGGGTTCGGAGGTGACGAATTCCACCTGGACGTTGCCGGTGTATGGCAACCAGAAGGGGGAGCCGTGCTACAAGTCGACGTTCGACGCGTCGCACTGTGCGCAGGCGTGGCGGTGGAATCTCGATTTTGTGGTGGATGTGCATGGCAATGCGATGAGCTTGTATTACGAGCGGGAGTCGAATTTCTACGGTCGTAATATGTCGGCGTCGAAGGTTTCGGCGTATGACCGGGGTGGTTGGCTGGCCCGGATCGACTACGGGCACCGCGTCGACGAGCAGACGGTGACGTCGGGGCCGATCGGACGCGTGGTCATGACGCCGGCCGACCGGTGCATTCCGGGCACGACGTGCTCCTCGTCGCAGCCGGCGAACTGGCCGGACGTGCCGTGGGACCAGGCCTGCACGAGCAGTAGCAAGTGCACCAACAAGCACTCGCCGACGTTCTGGACCCAGAAGCGCCTGGCCAAGGTCACGACCCAGATCTGGCGGGGGTCCGCCTTCGCCGACGTGGAGTCGTGGGAGTTCGAGCCGCGTTTCCCGAGCCCGGGCGACGGTACCCGGGCGGGGCTGTGGCTGGAGTGGATCCGGCATAAGGGTCACGTCGGTGATGAGGTCGTCGAGCCGGACGTGCGCTTCACAGGCAAGCAACTGAACAACCGGGTGGATGGCAAAGACGACATCCCGCCGATGAACTGGTTCCGGCTGGTGAAGGTCCAGCTCGACTCCGGCGGCGAGGTGATGGTCGACTACGCGCCCGGTGAGTGTTCGGGGCCGGACAACCTGCCCACGCCGGACTCGAACACCATGCGATGCCACCCGGTGCGTTGGACGCCGGAGGGTGAGCTCAAGGAACGGGAGGACTGGTTCCACAAGTACGTGGTCACCCAGGTCACCGAGTCCGACCGGACCACCGGGCTGGAGCCGGAGGTGACCACGATCGACTACCTCACCACCCCGGCGTGGCGGCACGACGAGGAGGACGGTCTGGTCCCGACCGACCGCAAGACGTGGTCGCAGTGGCGCGGCTACGGCAAGGTCCGGATGACCAAGGGCACGGCCGACGAGGTGAGGACGGTCACCGAGGCGCTGTACTTCCGGGGCATGGACGGGGACAGGACCGCCGCCGGTGGCACCAAGTCGGTGGTGGTCCGGGACTCCACCAACACCATCTGGCGGGACTTCGATCCACTGGCCGGGGCGCCACGGGAGCAGATCACCTACAAGCCCGACGGCGAGATCCTGGAGCGGTCGATCACCGATCCGTGGGTCTCGGCACCGACCGCGACGCGGACCCGGAACTGGGGTACGACCTCGGCGTACCAGATCGAAGAGGCGAAGGTCCGGCAGGCCGAGGCGAAGACCGCCGGCGGCTGGCAGAACTCCGGATCGGACAACGTCTACGACGCCGCCGGCCGGCTGCTGCGGTCGGTGGACTACAACGACCTGGCCGACCCGGACGACGACACCTGCACCCGCTACACCTATGTGGACAACGAGGCCGTGTGGCTGATCGACCTGCTGGTCCGGGAGGAGACCGTCGGGGTGAGCTGTGACAAGACCCCGTCGTACCCGGCCGACCTGCTCAGCGACGAGCGCTACTACTACGACGGCAGCAACACCCTCGGCGCCACGCCGACCCGGGGCAACGTCACCCGCAAGGACGAGCTCTCCGGTTGGTCGGATGGCGCACCGACGTTCGTGACCACGATGAGGTTCGGCTACGACGCGCACGGCCGGCAGACCGAGACGATCGACGTGCAGGGCGGGCGGAGCACGACCCAGTTCACCCCGGCCACCGGCGGTCCGGTCACCGGCATGACCAGCACCAACGTGCTCGGGCACCGGATGGTGACCATCCTGGAGCCGGCGTGGGGCGAGGAACTGCTCACCACCGACGCGAACGGCCTGCGTACCGTGATGCGGTACGACCCGCTCGGCCGGCTGACCAAGGTGTGGGAGCCCGGCCGCGACCCGGCGACCGACGATCCCACCGCGGAGTTCAGCTACCTGGTGCGGAACCACGGCGCCAACGCGGTGACGACGAAGTCGTTGCAGCCGGACGGCACGTACGAGACCGAGTACGAGCTCTACGACGGGTTCATGCGGCCCCGGCAGACCCAGGAGCCGGCACCCGGCGGTGGCCGGGTCGTCACCGACACCGTCCACAACTCGCGTGGCCTGGAGGTCCGGGAGAACGGCCCGTACTACAACGACGCCCCACCCGGACCCGACGTGGTCATCCCGGACGAGCAACTCCTGCCGTCGCAGACCCAGACGGTGTACGACCACGCCGACCGGCCGGTGGCGGAGATCTTCAAGGTGGGCGGCGTGGAACGCTGGCGCACCACGCACACCTACGGGCACAACCGGCACGACATCGACCCACCGAACGGCGAGACTCCGACCACCCAGATCATGAACGACGAGGGCCAACTGCTGGAGTTGCGCCAGTACCACGGCGACTCGCCGACCGGGGCGTACGACTCGACCCGGTACACGTACACCAAGCGGGGTGACATCGAGACGGTCACCGACCCGGCCGGCAACGTCTGGCGCCACCATTACGACCTGCGCGGCCGGGTGATCCGGTCCGAGGACCCGGACAAGGGCGCCACGACGTTCACCTACAACGTCGCCGACGAGAAGGTGACCGCCACCGACTCCCGGGGCGTCACCCTGGCCTACGCCTACGACCCGCTCGGCCGGCTGACCGCGCTGCACGAGGGTTCGCTGGCCGGACCGAAGCGGGCCGAGTGGAGGTACGACGCGCTGCCGGACGGCCGACCGGCCCGGGGGCTGCAGACCACGGCGACCCGGTACGTGGACGGCAATGCGTACACCGTCGCCACCACCGGGCTGGACGCGGCCGGCCGGGTGACGGACTCGGCCTACACGATCCCGGCCAGCGAGGGAGCGCTTGCCGGCACCTACCGGTTCACCACCGCCTACCACACCGATGGCGAGGTCGCCACCGAAGGGCTGCCGGCGGCAGGTGGCCTGCCGGCCGAGCAGCTCAGCTTCGGCTTCGACCGGCTGGGCCTGCCGGCCACGCTGACCGGACACAGCTCGTACGTGACCGAGGCGAACTACACCCCGTACGGTGAGCTGGCCCGGCTCCGGCTGTCGACCGGCGACACGTGGATGACCTCCAGCTACGAGTACGAGCGCGGCACCCATCGGCTCAGCCGGGCGATCGTCGAGCGGCAGAACGCGTCCGCCCGCCTCGCCGACCTGCGCTACTCGTACGACGCGGCCGGCAACGTCACGAGGATCGCCGACAGCGGCGCCAGTCCGGAGACCCAGTGCTTCCGGCAGGACCACCTGCGCCGGCTGACCGCAGCCTGGACGCCGGAGTCGGGCAACTGCGCCACGGCACCGTCGGCGGCCGGGCTCGGTGGCCCGGCACCGTACTGGCACGCCTGGACCTTCGACAAGACCGGCAACCGGCTGTCGGAGACCCGGACCGAGAAGTCCGGTGCCACCACCAGCAGCAGCTACGACTACCCGAGCACCGGACACTCCCAGCCGCACGCGGTGCGTGCGGTCTCCACGACGGGTCCGGACGGCACCACCCGGAGCGACACCTACGGGTACGACTCCACCGGCAACCTGACGACCCGGACCAGGGGCGGCGCCGGGCTCGACCTGGTCTGGGACGCCGAGGGCAACCTGGCCGGCACCACCGGCGCGGAGACCACGAGCTACGTCTACGACGCCGACGGGAACCGGCTGATCCGGCGCGACAAGACCGGTACCACCCTCTACCTCGGCGGGACCGAGGTCCATCTGGGCACCGGCGGAGCGGTCACCGGTACCCGCTACTACGAGTTCGCCGGGCGGACCGTCGCGGTGCGCACCTCGGCCGACAACAAGCTGCACTGGTTGGCCCTGGACCACCACGGCACCCCGGAGATCGCCGTCGACGCGGCGACCCAGCAGGTGCACCGCCGCCGGCACACCCCGTACGGTGAGCTGCGCGGGGCGGCGCCGGACCACTGGCCGGGGCAGAAGTCCTTCGTCGGGGGGACCAGCGATCCGACCGGACTGGTCCACCTGGGTGCCCGCGAGTACGACCCGAGCCTGGGCCGGTTCATCTCGGTGGACCCGGTCATCGACTTCGGCGATCCACAGCAGACGAACGGGTACGCCTACGCGAACAACAGCCCGGTGACGCACGCCGATCCCGACGGCCAGTTCGGCTTCATCACCCGCGTCATCAAGAAGACGGTGACCCGGACCGTGGTGCACAAGGTCGTCAAGCACGTGACCAACCTGGTTCGGGTGCCGGTGACGATCGTCAAGAACCACGTCAAGAAACGCGTCACCCAGCTAAAGAGGATCCACAAAAGGATCGTCCGCAAGGTCAAGAAGATCCACAAGAAGATCGTCAAGATCAAGAAAAAGATCAAGACCAAGGCCAAGCGGTACGCCGATCGAATCAAGAAAGAGGTCAGGAAAAAGATCAACCCGGCCATCGCGGCGGCCAAACGGATCAAGAAGACCGTGGAGACAGGGGCTGCCGCGGCCTCCAGGATGGCGAGAAAGGCCCGACAGGACGCCACCCGGGCCTTGAAGGCGGTCGGTCGGGCAACCGCCACGGCGGCCAGATGGACCTGGGAGAACTCAAAGCCCGGCGGTGCGATCTGGGACAGCGCCAAGATCGGTCTCAGCGTCGCCGCGCTCATGGGCTGTGTCGCGTGCGGTGGAGTCGCCGCCGGAATGGCCATGGTCGACGCCGGCAGGTATGGCAAGGACGGCGAATGGGGCAAGGCCGGGCTGGAACTGGCCACCGGGCTCAGCTTCGGAGCGGGCGGGGCGGCGAAGGTCGGTCTGGGAAGCGCCAAACAGTTGCAGGCAGCCGTGGTCAGGGTGCCGACCACCACCCGCGGCTCCGCCGTGCTCCGCCGGCACGCCGCCGACCAGGTCCGGGGCTACCAGCGGCTGTCGCGGACGTTCGACGTGGTCGACAGCGGTCTGATCGGCGCAAGCGTGGCCACCTACAGCCACTATCCGAAGTAACTCGCGGGTATGCCGGCACGGGCCGGGGACCGACGAGGTTCCCGGCCCATGCCCGGCCGGGCCGAGCCGGCCGGGCCCGCAAAGGGTGCCCGGTCCGCTCCCCGAGGTACCCCGGCGTCGTACGCTAGGCGGACCGGGTCGGCGGTCGGCGCAGACCCCCTGCCGGGGAGGTGTGCGCGATGCCCGGCAGCGCCCGCCGGACCGGCCCGGCCGGAGTCCGCTCCGACGACGCCTGGCTGGCCGAGGTCGCCAGCGCGGCCAGCGCGGACGCCGGTGGGGTGCCGGTCGAACTGCTCGGCGACTACCTGCGGCTGCTGGCCGACGCGGCGGTGACCGGCCGGCGGCCACGCCGTGGTGAACTCGACGCGGTGGAGGTCCTCGGCCGGCGCGCGGCCGAGCAGGGCGTGTCCGCCGGACGGGCGGTCCGGCTCTACCTCTCCGCCGCCCGGCGGCTCTGGCAGCAACTGCCGCACGTGGTGCGCTCCTCCGACAGCGAGACGGTACGCGCGGCGGCCGACGCCGTGCTGCACGTCGTCGACACGGCCGTGGCCACCCTCGCCGAGGGATATGCGGTGGCCCGCCGGGAATTGGTCCGCCGGGAGGAGGCGCTGCGCCGGGAACTCGTCGACGACCTGCTGCGCGGCGACTCCGACCTGGGCGGTCTGGTGGAACGGGCCGAGCCGTTCGGGCTGGACCTGGCCCGGGTGCACCAGGTGGCGCTCGCCTCGCCGGGCCGGCGACTGCCGGACACCGAGGCCGCGATAAGTGCCTTGGAGCGGGTCATCTTCGACCGGCTGGGCGACCGTGACGTGCTGGTCGCCACCAAGGAGGGGATGCTCGTCGTGATCGCCCCGGCGGACACCGTGACGCCCGAACGGGGCTCGGACGAGGGCGCCTCCGTGGGAGACCTGGGGCGGCTGATGCACGCCGAGTTGGACCGGCTGGCGCGGGGCCGGCCGTGGCAGGTGGCGGTTGGCCGCCCCCACCCCGGCCTGTACGGCATCGCCCGCTCCTACGAGGAAGCGCGGGAGGCGCTGACCATGGCGCGCCGGCTGCACGCCGAGGCCGCCGTCATCGACGCCCACGACCTGATCATTTACCGGGTGCTGCTGCGGGACCAGCCGGCCATGGTGGATCTCGTGCGGGCGGTACTGGGCCCGCTGCAACGGGCCCGCGGTGGCGCCGAGCCGCTGCTGGACACCCTGGACGCGTACTTCGGATGTGGCGAGGTGGCGACCGAGGCGGCCCGCCGGGTGCACGTGTCGGTCCGCACCGTCACCTACCGGCTGGCCCGGATCCGGACGCTGACCGGTTACGACCCCACCGACCCGCGCGACCGGTTCACCCTGCACACCGCCGTGCTCGGGGCGCGGGCGCTGGACTGGCCCCGCCAGCCACTGCCGGCGCCGCCGGGTTAGCGCTGCGGGTCGTCGCGGCGACCATTTCCGGGAAGCCGAGCAGGGTGGCCAGCGCGACCGCCTCGGCGCGGGTCAGGACCAGGCCGACCATCCGGTCGGGGTCGTCCGGGTCGTCATGGACGATGTCCCGGCGGTCGTCACCGTGGTATTCGACGATGCCGATCCGGCGGCCCTGTGCCGTGGTGAAGGTGTGCTGTGTCCCGATGCCGGGCAGAGTCGTGCGTTCGATATCCATTGGCGGGCGCTCCAAGCGGGACGGCTGCCGGCGGCCGGCCGGAGCGGCTCGGCGTCAGCGCAGCGCGGTGGACGGTCGGGCGGGGGTCGGCACGCCCGGCGGCGCCCGGTCGGCCGACCAGGCGGGCACGCAGCCGGGAACGGCGCGGGCCAGCCGGACCACGATGCAGATGCCCAGCGCGCGACCGGCGCGTACCGCCGCGACGACCAGTGCCAGCACGACCAGGACCGAGAGCGCCAACCGCCGTTGCCCGCCGGCCGGGTGCTGTCGGCTCCACATCCCGCCGACCATAGCCGCCCGGGGTGAATGCCGGCCGCCGGCCCGCGATTGGCGGCCGAGGGTCGCGGCCGCTATGGTGCGGAGCCGTCACCGTGATCCGCTGCGTCGACCGGTGCGCGGTCGGTGTTGCCGACCGCCGGCAGCCGGGCGCGCGATTGTTGGCCGGCGCCATCCAATGTCAGTGCTCTCGTTTCGGCGGACGCTGGAAGTCCGAGGCGTACCCAGCAGCGAGGAGGCGGTGATGACGACCCGCGCGCCGGTGGCTCTGCCCGCCCCACCCGCCGGTTGTCCGCCGCTGCCCCGGCCGGCCTCGCCTCCTGGACGGGCCCGCCCGGGCGGCCGGGGAGGTAAGGAGCAACCGACGATGACGCACAGCCTGGACGACCGTACCGAGACACTCCGCGACCAGCTGGAACGCCAGTTCCGGGAGCACACCGACCAGCTCACCGAGCTGACGGTGTACTCCCGGCAGCCTGACCGGGGTGGGCACGATCCGGACACCCTGCGCCGGCTGATCGAGGCTGCCCAGCAGGGCGTCGCCGACACCGCGCAGGCGCTGCGACGGATGTCCGAGGGCAGCTACGGTACCTGCGAGGGCTGCGGCGCCGAGATCCCGGTGGCCCGCCTGGAGATACTGCCCTGGGCCCGGTACTGCGTACCGTGCCAGCAACGCCGCTGAGCGTTGCCCCGGGGTGAGTCGTCACCCGCCCGACCGCACAGGATCCGCCCACGGGGCGCCCCGTGCGATGCCAGCCGTGGTACCGAATGCCGACGGCAGCAACGCATGAGGAAGCCACCCGAGAGGACGCCCTGTGCAATTCGAGACACGTCCGACCACCGCGGCCCAGCAGAAACGATCACCGGGACGGGGCGGGCAGCGCCAGCTCGCCGTTACCCTGGCGACGCTGGGTCTGGCCCTGCTCGGCCCGGTCGCCGCGCCGGTCCCGGCGCATGCCGGGCCCGGCCAGGTCGCCGAGCCCGGGATGGGAACGCTCCGGACCCTGGCGTACCCGGTCCCGGCCGGTGCGCTCTTCGTCTCCCCGACCGGCAGCGACGGTGCCCCGGGCACGGAGAGCGAACCGCGCGACCCGGACACCTGGTACCGGGTGACCCTGACCCACACCGTCACCACCGACGACAACCTGCTGCCGCTCAGCGTCCTGTCGCACAACCTGACCCCGGGCGGCCCGACGCTGCTCGTCGACGACTGCACGCTGACCGGCTGACCGGCTGACCGGAAAAAGGTGCTGGGCCGGGAGAATCTTCTCCCGGCCCAGCACCGTACCTTTTCTCGTTCAGCCCTTCTTATCCTCCCACCAGGGGAAGCCGGTGGCGGAGAACACGTCCTTGGCCAACAGGCCGCCATCGAAGCCGTCGATGCCCTCGGCCGCGTCGTCGGCGTGCTTCACCAACCTGTCCGTCTCGGCGATCCGGGCGGCCCGGTTCGGGGCGTTCTCCGCGAGTTCACCCGCGGCCTGCCGAGCGCCGTTCGCACTCCTCGCGCCGGCCGCGGCGGCCCGGCCGAGCCCGAATGTGACCAAGCCGAACGCCTCGAATGCCGCCTCGTGGCCATTGCCCGCGGCCAGGTGGCTCAGCATGTCGACCGCGGTCATCCCGGCCGCGATCCCGCCGCAGATGGCACACCCCACCAGTGCGGCGGCGCTGAGCCCCATCTTGGCGGCCTTCCAGACGGGATTCTCGGTGATGTTCTTATTGACCCAGCGCCCGGTGGACATCGCGGCCTGGGCCAGGGCCTTGTTGGTCCGCTCGACCGCAGCCTGGACCGCTCTGGCCCCCCTGGCCACCGTGGCACCCACGTGTTTGGCCGCTCTTCTTACCCCATCCAACCCCTTTCTTACTTTCTTGCCGACCGATCTGGCCACCTTCTTCGCCGCCGTCCTGATCCTCTTCTTGATCTTGACGACCTTCTTGTGGATCTTCTTGACCTTGCGGACGATCTTTTTGTGGATCTTCCTCAGCTGGGTGACGCGCCTCTTGACCTCGTTCTTGACGATCGTCACCGGAACCCGAACCAGGTTCGTGACGTGTCGTACGACCTTGTGCACCACCGCCCGGGTCACCGTCTTCTTGATCACGCGGGTGATGAAGCCCCACTTCCCGTCCGGGTCCGAGTAGGTGGTGGGGCTGTTGTTGGCGTACGCGTACCCGTTCATCTGTTGCGGATCGGTGTAGTCGATGACCGGGTCGATGGAGATGAACCGGCCCAGACTCGGGTCGTACCCCCGTACCCCGAGTTGGACCAGGCCGGTGGCCTGATCCTTGACACCGCCGACGAAGGACTTCTGACCGGGCCAGTAGTCCGGGTTAATCCCGCGCACCTCCCCGAACGGGGTGTGCCGGCGCCGGTGCACCTGCTGGGTGGTCGCGTCGATAGCCACCTCGGGAGTGCCGTGGTGGTCCAGACCCAACCAGTGCAACTTGTTGTCCGCCGAGGTACGCACCGCGACGGTCCGCCCGGCGAACTCGTAGTAGCGGGTACCGGTGACCGCGCCGTTCGGGCTCAGGTGTAGCTCGGTCGTGCCCAGATAGAGCGTGGTACCGCTGGAGTCCCGCCGGATCAGCCGCTCACCGTCCACGTCGTAGACGTAGCCGGAGGTTTCCGCACCGGTGGTGCCGGCCAGGTGGCCCTCGGCGTCCCAGCTCAGGTTCAGCGTCTTGCCGTCCCTGGTCCGGGAGGTCGTGTTGCCGATGGCGTCGTACCCGTAGCTGTCGGTCCGGGTGCCGTTCGGGCCGGTCGTGGTGACGCTGCGCACCGTGTGCGGCTGGGCCTGCCCGGCCGCCGGATAGCTGTAGGTGCTCTTCGTCGTGCCGGCCTTGTCGGTCCGGCTCTCCGACAGCCGGTTGCCGGTCTTGTCGTACGTCCAGGCGTGCCAGTACGCCGCTGGCCCGCCGAGCCCGGCCGCCGACGGCGCCGTGGCACAGTTCCCCGACTCCGGCGTCCAGGCCTCGGCCAGCCGCCGCAGGTAGTCGTGCCGGAAACACTGGGTCTCCGGCCCGCCACCGGTGTCCGGGTCGGCGGTGTCGACGAGCCTGGTGAGGTTGCCGGCGGCGTCGTGCGAGTAGGTCAGGTCGACCAATCGGCTCGGCCCGGTCTCCCGCTCGACGATCGCCCGGTTCAGCCGGTGGGTGCCGTACTCGTAGGAGTAGCTGGACCGCACCCACTTGCCGCCCGCCGACATCGTCACCTGGGCCAGCTCGCCGTACGGGGTGTAGCTGGCCCCGGTCACATAGCTGCTCTGCCCGCGCAGGCTACTGGGCAGGCCGTCCCGGTTGTAGCCGATGGTGACCTGCTCGGCGGGGAGGCCACCGGCGGCTGGCGAACCCAGCGAGGCGATCTCACCGTCCGTGTGGTACGTGTTGGTGAACTGGTAGGTGCCGGCGAGCGCTCCCTCGCTGGCCGGGATCGTGTACTTCGTACCGGTCGGCCGCCCGGCGGCGTCGTACCCGGCGACCGCGGTGGTGTAGGCGTTGCCGTTCACGTACCGGGTCGTCGCGGTCTGCTCGCCCCGGGCCGGCGTACCGTCCGGCAGCACGTCGAAGGTCCACGCCGCCCGCTTGGGGCCGCTGAGCGATCCCTCGTGCACGGCCGTCATCCGACCCAGCGCGTCGTAGGCGAACGCCAGGTTGACTCCCCGGGCATCCCGGGAGCCGATCTTCTCGCCCGCGTCGTTGTAGGTCAACTCCGTGACGCCACGGTCCGGGTCCTCCGACCGGATCATCCGGCCGCGCAGGTCGTAGCCGTAGCGCCAGACGTTGCCGGCCGGATCGGTGACCGAGGCGAGCTGGCCACGCTTGGTGTAGGTGTACCGGGTCGAGTCGTACGCTCCGGTCGGCGAGTTGCCGTGGTACTGGCGCAACTCCAGCAGGTGACCGTCGACATCGGTGATCCGGGTGGTCGGGGTCTCCCCGTCCGGCGGGTCGATGTCGTGCCGGTTGTGCCCGTAGGTGTGCGTGGTGCGCCAGCGCTCCACGCCGCCCACCTTGAAAATCTCCGCCACCGGCCGGTCGGCGTGGTCGTACACCGTCTGGGTCTGCGCCGGCAGGAGCTGCTCGTCCACGATGAGCACGTCGGGCCCGGGTGGGGCGTCGTTGTAGTACGGACCGTTCTCCCGGACCTCCAGGCCACGCGAGTTGTGGACGGTGTCGGTGACGATCCGGCCGCCACCGGGTGCCGGCTCCTGGGTCTGCCGGGGCCGCATGAACCCGTCGTAGAGCTCGTACTCGGTCTGGTACGTGCCGTCCGGCTGCAGCGACCTGGTCGTCACCGCGTTGGCGCCGTTGTTCCGGATGAGGTAGCTGAATTCCGCGGTGGGAGTGTCGGTGGCCGGGTTCCGGTCCGGCCCCCACATCTTCGTCACCCGACCCAGCGGGTCGTACTGCGACACGGTCCGCCGCCCGTTCGGGTCGGTGACGACCAGGTCCTCACCCCACGCCGGCTCCAGCGTGGTGCTGGTGACGTGCCCGAGCGGGTTGGTGGTGGTCGCCGCGGTCACCGGCCCGCCGGTGGCCGGCGTGAAGGTCATGGCGGTGCGAGCGCCCTTCACGTCGATCGTCTCGATCTGGCGGCCGTGCGCGTCGTAGCTGGCGCGCATGGTGGTGACGTACGTCGGCGCCCCGTTGACCCAGCCGGAGAGCTCCTCCTTCCGGGTGACGTCGCCACGGGTCGGCGTGGCGCCGAGGGTGTTGCTGCCGTCGTAGTAGTACCGCTCGTCGCTGATCAGGTCCGCCGGGTACGACGGGGTCCGATCACAGCTCACCCCGACGGTTTCGACCCGGACCGGCAGGTCCTTCAGCCAGGCGGCCTCGTTGTCGACGTAGGTGTAGCGGGTGCAGGTGTCGTCGTTCGGGTCGGCCAGGTCGTTGAGGTCGGCCGTCTGGGTCAGCCGCCCGGTCCGCACGTCGTAGACGTTGTCCGACCCGGAGTTCTGCCAGCCGCCGGAACCGGTCGTCTCGGCCTGCCGGACCTTCGCCTCCTCCAGCTTGAACGCCTTGGTGGTGCCCCAGCTCCGGGTCCGGCTGGCGGTCGGATCGGAGACCCACGGATCGGTGATCGACCGCTCCTGGACCGTCCCGTCCTGGTTGTAGGTGATGCTCTCCCGTTCCGTCCCGGCCAGCGGGTCGGAGTCCCGCCAGGTGGTGTTCGTGGAGTCCTTCACGAACACTTCCTTGGTGCCACCCGAGTCGGTCTTGTCCCCGTCCATACCCCGGAAGAAGAGCGCCTCGGTGACCGTCCTCACCTCGTCGGCCGTGCCCTTGGTCATCCGGACCTTGCCGTAGCCGCGCCACTGCGACCACGTCTTGCGCTCGGTGGGAACCAGACCGTCCTCCTCGTCGTGCCGCCACGCCGGGGTGGTGAGGTAGTCGATCTTCGTCACCTCCGGCTCCAGCCCGGTGGTCCGGTCGGACTCGGTGACCTGGGTGACGATGTACTTGTGGAACCAGTCCTCCCGTTCCTTGAACTCACCCTCCGGCGTCCAGCGCAGCGGATGACACCGCATGGCGTTCGAGTCCGGCGTCGGCAGGTTGTCCGGCCCCGAACACTCACCCGGGGAGTACTCGACGGCGACCTCACCCCCGGAGTCGAGCTGGACCTTCACCACCCGGAACCAGTTCATCGGCGGGATGTAGTCGTTGCCGTCCACCCGGTTGTTGAGCCGGGTTCCGGTGAAGGCGACCTCGGGGTCGCTGTCCGTGCCGCCGACGTGCCCGGAGTGCTTGATTCCGTCGAGCCAGAGCCCCGCCCGGGTACCGTCGCCGGGGCTGGGGTAGCTGTGCCTCAGCGTCCACGACTCGACGTCGGCGAAGGCGGACCCCCGCCGGATCTGGCTGGTGACCTTGGCCAGGCGCTTCTGGGTCCAGAACGTCGGCGAGTGCTTGTTGGTGCACTTGGTGCTGCTCGTACACGCCTGGTCCCACGGCACGTCCGGCCAGTTCGCCGGCTGCGACGAGGTGCAGGTCGTGCCCGGAATGCACCGGTCGGCGGGGGTGAGCACGACCCGACCCGTCGGCGGCGTCACGACGGTTTCGTCGCTGACCCGGTGCCCGTAGTCGATCCGGGCCAGCCAACCACCCCGGTCATACGCCGAAACCTTCGACGCCGACATATTACGACCGTAGAAATTCGACTCCCGCTCGTAGTACAAACTCATCGCATTGCCATGCACATCCACCACGAAATCGAGATTCCACCGCCACGCCTGCGCGCAATGCGACGCGTCGAACGTCGACTTGTAACACGGCTCCCCCTTCTGGTTGCCATACACCGGCAACGTCCAGGTGGAATTCGTCACCTCCGAACCCGGAATCTTGTGCTTACCGAAAAAGTACTGCGTACCATCCTGCGTCGTGATCCGCCAGTACTCACCGTCATAATCCCCGTTCGGAGCATCAAACAACCGCTCCACCCGAGAACCATCGTCAACCCTCGGCCGCCACTTCCCGGTCTCGTCGTCGAGGATCAGCTCGCCGCCCTTGCCGTTGAGTGAGAAGACCGCGTTGTCGGTCGCCCAGCACATGTCACCGGTCTTGTGCCCACTGTTGTTCCCACCAGCGGTGTCCGTACCACAACTGGTGTACCGCCGCTCGATATGACCGCCGGGACTGAAGTCGAAGCCTTCGCCGACCCAGGACGGCTGGTTGTTCGTCGCGGAAGTCCGCCCGTCCACGCCGCCGCTGGAGTACGACAACTCCAGTTCCGGCTCGGGACCGCCGACCGCCGGCGGCGCGTCCAGCGGGTACCGCCAACCGAAGTCGCCGGAGGAGGTTCCCACCGTCCACATCGACGACGGCGCCATCGGCGACGCCTTGAAGTCACCCGCGCCGGACGAGGCCGCCGCGACCACCGCGTACAACCCCGCGTCGGTCGGCCGTGCGGCGCTCGACAGCGTCCCCGGTGCGGTCACCTCGGCGCTCAACCGGCCCGACCCGTTGTTACGAGTCGCCACCGGCGTACCCACACACTCCGGCCGCTCCGGCGTCGTCACCGCACACGCCGGCAACTTCACCAACCGCAACCGAACCGCCCAGTCCGCCCCGAACGCATCCCGGAAACCCGAGTAATCCACCTCCAACGACACCCGGCCGTCCCGCGCCACACCATCAGCCCGCCGCACATCCAACAACAGACCGTCCAGGTACCGATCCTTCAACTCGACCCGAACCCGAGCGGGGGTGGCCGAGGCCGTTTCGGCGGCGGTGGACGCCCCGGCGGGCGCGGTGCCGGCGGCGCTGACCCGGACCGGCAGGGTGCCGGCAGACGCCCTGCCGCTCTGCTGCGCGGTGCCGTTCCGTTGCTCGGCGCCGCTCTGTCGCGCGGTGCCGAGGGTGATCTCGGTGGCCCCCGGCTTCGGCCAGGTCACCGCCGGGGTGCCGCGCAGGGCCCGCTCCTCGGCCGGGTCGGGGCCGGGCTCCGGTACCGTCACGCCCCGGCCGGGTACCGACTGCTCGCCGGCGGTCTTCCAATAGTCCGGTGCCGGCCTGGCGGACGCGGGCACCGCGTCGGCCAACGTCGCGACCAGCACCAGACTCATCGCCGGCACGACCAGGTGACGGGTGGCCGTCAGCCATCGGGGTCGGATCCGTTGTCTCCCTGGCCCCGCCCGGTATCGGGTCGGTTTTCGATCACGGTCCATGATGCCTCCTGTTTCCGGGGTGCCCCGGTCGGGTCGGGCAGTCGGCAGGTCGATCGACCTGCCTCCATGCCCCGAGCGGAGACATCGTGGCGGGCGGAGCGCACACGAACCGCACAGAAGGAACCGCCGCCGGTGGCGTGGACCGGCGGCGGCCGTGGGCGGAACGAACGGGCGGGCGAGTCGGGGCGGTTCAGGACGCGAAACGCTGGGTGAACCGGTTGCGCAGCGTGGTGCTGCCGGCCAGGCTCGGGCACGCCCATTCCGGTTGCACACCCCAGCTGTAGGCGACGTCGAAGACCGGGGCCGGTACCAGGCTGTCCCACCGGGCGAAGATCTGGGTCATCTCGGATCCGGTGGGCAGCCGCCACTTGCGGTTGTCCGTCGGGATACTCGAGCAGGTCTGGCCGAACGCCTGGTATACCGGCACGATCGCGGCGAGCGGAATGCCGTTGGCGAGCGTATCCTCCACCGCCTGGTCGATCAGCCCGTACTCGCAGCTCTCGCCGATCCGGCACGGGTACGGGTCCAGTCCGATCAGGTCCACTCCGGACAGCGCGGGTGCCAGTTCGGGCGGCGCGGACTCGCCGTCTCCGCCGCCGGAGACGACGAACGACTTCTGCGCGCCTCCCGTCCGGGTACGGATGTAGTTGGCCCGCTTGCTGATCAGCGCGAGTAGCGTGGGGCACGAGCTGAAGTCCGGCTCGTCCCAGAGGTACCAGCCGAACACCTTTGGGTTCCCGGCCAACTCGTCGACGATCGCGTTGAACTCGGCATCCGTGTACTCGGAGGTGCACTGGGAGATGTCCCCGCCCACCCAGATGAGGGCCCGGTGACCGGCCGGCAACGCGTCGACGTCCTCCGGGTACGGCCCCAGGTCCCAGATGTTGAAGCCGACGTTGCGGGGCGCCGAGGCGAAGTCGACGTTGTTGGTGTAGTGCAGGGAGGTGGTGGCCAGTGGTTCGACCTCGGCAGCCACGGCCGGTGCCGTACTGCCCGACCCCGCCGCCATCACGAGTGCTGCCAGCAGCGCTGTGGTCCTTCTCCCGCGCATCTGCGCTCCCCTCCCGGCATTGCCGCCGGTCGCTCGTTGTCGATCGGACGGTGGTGTGGCGCAACCAGGCTAGAGATCGAGGCGTACAGAATCCGCACACGTCCGCGGACGCCGCCGCCCCGGACGGCGCGGTGCCTGGGAACCCTGCCCCGCGTCATGTGATAAAGCGGCATCGACGCTTTCGGTAATGTCCTGGACCGGCACCCGCGTGCACCATGACACCGGAAGGGGTTGCGGTGGAATTTCGGCTGCTGGGTCCGGTGGAGGTGGTGAGCCACGGCCGGGTGCTCAAACTCGGCGGTGCAAAGCGCGCGGCCCTGGCCGCGGCCCTGCTGCTCCAGGCGAACCGTGTGGTCCCGCTCGGCCAACTTGCCGAGGCGCTGTGGGCGGCACCTCCGCGTGCCATGGAGTCCAACCTGCGTACCTACGTCGCCGGTCTGCGCACCACGTTCCTCGACGCCGGTGAGGACGGGGCCCGCCTCGCCACCGACCAGCGGGGGTACCGCCTGGAGGTCCGCCCCGGCGAGCTGGACCTGGACACGTTCGAGGCGCTCGCCGCCGAGGGGGACCAGGCGCTGGCCCGGGCCGACACCCCGACCGCGGTGCGGCGGCTGCGGGCCGCGCTCGACCTGTGGCGCGGGCCCGCGCTCGCGGGGCTGGTCGGCGGACCCTACCTGGGGATGGAGGCTGATCGGCTGGACCAGCGCCGGTTGCAGGTCGTCCGGCGGTGGGCCGACGCCGCCCTGGCCGAGCGCTGTCACGAGCAGGTGGCGACCGAACTCGACCCACTGGTGCGGGCCTATCCGATGTGGGAGGGGCTGTGGGGCCAGCTGATGCTCGCCCTGTACCGGTGCGGCCGGCGGGCGGCGGCGCTGGCGGCGTACCGGGAGGCGTACCAGGTCCTCACCCGCGAGTTGGGCGTGCTGCCGGGCCAGGCGTTACAGGAGTTGCACCAGCGGATCCTCGCCGCCGACCCCGACCTCGACCCACCACCGTCGGACACGCCGGTGCGGACCGCCCTGCCGAGGCCACGACAGCTGCCGGCGGACATCGCCACCTTCGCCGGCCGTACCGAGCAGCTCCGCGCGCTCGACGCGTTACTGGGCGCATCCGGCGGGGACCGGCCGGAGGCGGTGGTGATCGCCGTCCTGACCGGCGCGCCCGGGGTCGGCAAGACCAGCCTGGCGGTGCACTGGGCCCACCGGGTGGCCGAGCGGTTCCCCGACGGACAGTTGTACGTGAACCTGCGGGGCTTCGACCCCGGCGGCGTGGTGGTGTCGCCGTACGACGCGGTCCGCGGGTTCCTCGACGCGCTGGGTCTGTCGCCGCAGCAGATCCCGGCGAACCCCGATGCCCAGGCCGCGCTCTACCGCAGCCTGCTCGCCGAGCGACGGATGTTGATGGTGCTGGACAATGCCCGCAGCGCCGAGCAGGTCCGTCCGCTGCTTCCCGGCGCACCGGGCTGTCTGGCCGTGGTGACCAGCCGTAACCAGCTCGCCGGCCTGGTCGCGGCCGACGGTGCCGATCTGCTGACGGTGGACCTGCCCAGCCCGGCCGAGGCGCGCCGGATGCTCGTCGACCGGCTCGGCGACGAACGGGCGGCCAGGGAGCCGGCCGCGGTCGACGACATCATCGCCGGCTGCGACCGGTTACCGCTCGCCCTGGCGATCGTCGCCGCCCGGGCCGCCAGCCACCCCGGCTTCCCGCTCGCCGCCGTCGCCGCCGAACTGCACACCGCCCGGGGCGGACTGGACCCGTTCGCCGGCGACGATCCCGCCACCGACGTGCGGGCGGTCTTCTCCTGGTCCTACGGCGCGCTGCCGGCTCCGGCGGCCCGGGTGTTCCGGCTGCTCGGCCTGCACTTCGGAGCGGACATCGCCGAATCGGCCGCGGCGAGCCTCGCCGCACTGCCGGTGGAGCAGGTACGTCCACTGCTGAAAGTACTGACCAAGGCCCATCTGCTCACCGAGCGCGTTCCCGGTCGGTACGCCTTCCACGACCTGCTGCGCGCCTACGCCGCCGAACTCGTCGACAGCGTGGACCCGGCGGTGGACCGGAGCGCGGCGCTGCTCCGGTTGCTCGGCTGCTACCTGCACAGCGCGCACACGGCCGCGTTGCTGCTGGACCCCGCCCGGGAGCCGATCGGGCTGCCCCCGTTGCCGCCGGGCGTCACGGTCGAACGGTTCACCGACGGCCCGCAGGCGGTCGCCTGGTTCACCGCGGAGCATCGGGCGCTGCTCGCCGCCATCCGGTGGATAGCCGATCATGGCCTCGACGACCAGGCCGTGCCGATGGCCTGGGTGCTGACGGACTTCTTCCACCGGCAGGGGCACTGGACGGACTGGGTCACCGGCCAGCAGGTCGCCCTGGACGCCGCGCGGCGACTCGGGGACCGGGCCGGGCAGGGGTGGGCGCACCGCGTCCTCGGGCACGCGTACGTCCTGCTCGGACGGCCACAGGACGCGCTCTGCCAGTTCGAACACGCCCTCGAGCAGTACCGGGCGCTCGCCGACCACGTCGGGCAGGGCACCTCCCACCTCGGCCTGGGCGGGCTGCTGGAGCAGGACGGCCGGTACCGGGAAGCGTTGCACCAGTGCCAACGGGCGCTCATCCACTTCAGCCAGGCGAACGATCGGATCGGGCGGGCCCGGGCCCTCAACGCCGTCGGCTGGTGCCACGCACTGCTCGGCGACCACCAGCAGGCACTCACGCACTGCCGCGCGGCGCTCGCCATCCAGCGCGCACTCGGCGACCGGCGGGGCATGGCGACCAGCCTGGACAGCATCGGCTACCTGCACCATCAGTTCGGTGAGCACGCCGCTGCCGTCGACTGCTACCAGGAGGCCGTCGAGCTGTTCCGGGAGGAGGGGGACCGGTACTACGAGGCCGACGTGCTGCACCACCTCGGCGACACCCACCTGGCCCGGGGTGACCGTACGGCGGCCAACGAGGTCTGGCGACGAGCCCTGGACATCCTCGACGAACTCGGCCATGCCGGCGCGATCACGGTTCGGAAGAAGCTCGACGCCTGACCTCGGTTGCCGCGCAGGCCAGGGCAGCTCCGCACGCGCCGTGGGTGGCCGGTCAGGACGTGCGGGCGGCGGCCCGCAGGGCGGATTCGACGATGCCGGCGTACCCGGCGTGGCCGGCCCGGTTCGGGTGGTACGACTCGCCGAGCGGGTTGGACGTACCGTTGATCCACTCGACGTCGTCGCAGACCGCGTGCCCGGTGAACGGACCCCGGGCGTCGACGAAGGCGAAGCCGTGCGCGGCGGCCCGGGCGGCGATGGTGGTCGCCAGCAGGTTCGCCGCGGCGTTGAGTTCGGCCTGCTCGCCGGGGGAGATCCGGGCGATGATGTTGCACTCCTCGCCGTTGAAGAGCCGCGGGTAGCCGACCACCGCGACCCGGGCGTTCGGGGCCAGGCCGCGGATCCGGGAGTAGAGCTGGTCGAGCCGGCCGGGCAGGGTGTTCCGGATGGTCTTCTCGGCGTTGTCGATCTGGGACCAGCAGGTGGTGGGCCAGGGCAGCGCGCACTGCACGATCACCGATGCCCAGCCGATGTCGTTGCCGCCGGCCTGGACCGTGACGTAGCTCGTGGCCGGGTTGAGGCTGCCGAGCTGTCCGCTGAGCACGCTGAGGGTGGTGGCTCCGGAGCAGGCGGCGAAGGTGAGCGTGGCACCGAGCCGGGCCGCGTCGAGCACCGGGTAGGCGTGCCGGGAGCGCTGGCAGGAGCCGCTGTCCGGGTAGTACTCCCGGGTGCCGGTGCCGGAGGCGTACGAGTCGCCGACCGCGGTGTAGGTGGTCGCCGCCGCGTGTGCGGGTGTGGCGGCCAGGCCGATGGTGAGGATGCTGACGAGTGGGACGGCGATGGCGGTCAGCCGGGGGACCAGGCGACGAGGCAGCGGCATGTTGGCCTCCTGACATAGGCAAATGTTGATGTCAGGCTGGCAGATACCTGCGTCGTGCGGAAGTAGTTGCGTAGGTTTCTTTCCCTCCGGCCGGTGTCGGGCGGGTCAGCGGGCCGCGATGGCGTGGAACGCGCCGGCCCGGGTGCCGACGTAGATCCGCCCCCGCCAGACCGCCGGAGTCGACTCGATGCAGCCGCCGAGCTTGATCTTCCACAGTGGCTTCGGCGCGGCCCCGGTGTCTGCGACGTCGTACGCGTGCAGCGTGCCGTTGCAGTCCCCGATCACCAGTACGTCGTCGACCACCACCGGCGACTGCCAGGTCGGCCCGGGCAGCTCGAACCGCCACCGCACGGCCCCGGTCGCCCGGTCGACGCCGAGCACCTCGCCGCCCTGGGTGTCGAAGATCGCGATGTCCCGGTGCAGGGCCGGGCTGCCCCAGATGCCCGCCGGCTTGCGGGCGTGGTCGTCGACGTGCCACACGCTCGGGTTGTCCCGGCGCGTCGGGTCGAGTTTCATCATCTGCCCGACCTGCCTCGACCGGGCGGTGCCCCGCTCGTACTCCGAGCCGACGTAGAGCGCGCCGGTCTCGTCGATCGCGATCGAGGCGTCGGTGTCGTCACCGGTCCAGAACCGGAACACCCGCTTCGGCTTGCGGCCCTGTTTCAGCCCGCTGATGTCCCAGCCCTGCACCAGCCCGCCGGAGTTGGCGAAGTAGACCACGTTGCCGGAGATCGCCACCGAGTTCTCGATCGAGACCATCCGGTCGTCCACGTCGCGGAGGAGCTGGGCATCCCAGCCGGGGGCGTTGAACACCAGCTTCGGCTTGACCGTGACCCTGCCGTCGGCGTCGTACCCGCGGTTCAGCTTGACGATGTGGAACTGGCTGTTCTCGCCGCCGAGGAAGAGGTAGTCGTCGAGGATCAGGCCGGCGCCGTCGAAGTCGTCGTTCCACATCGTCGGCGAGACCGCCCGGGCCGACAGCTTCCACAGCTCTCTCGGTCGGCCCCGGTCGATCGCGATCACCCGGTAGTAGTTGTCCCGCGATCCGGAGTAGACCAGCGGGAACCCGTCCGGGTCGACGGTGACCGAGCCCTTGATGATGTCACCGGTCGGGAAGTCCGGCAGGATCCGCTCGCCGGTCTCGCCGTCCAGAAAATGAATCTTGTGGTCGTACGCCCCGAAGACCACCCAGGTCCGCCCGTCCCGCTCGAAGACGGCGGGTTGGCCGGTCCAGCCCGTACCGCACCACACCCGGGTGCCCTTCTCGTCGGTCGACTTCCCGCACAGGCCACCGCTGCGGGGGAACTGCCAATGCCGGGCCGGAGTGGTTCGGGGCATCGGCCCGGTGCCGTAGTACGTCCGGGTCGGGTTGCCCCGGAAGGTGAGCAGGCCGTCCACCTTCTCGCCGTACGGCTTGCCGACGAGGGCCGGATCGGACCAGCCGGTGAAGGGGGTCGGTGCGGCACCGCCCCCGCCGGCCGGGGTCGGGCTGATGCTGCCCGACCAACTCGGCGCGGCGTCCGGTGCGTCGCCGGCCAGATCGCAGGAGGTGAGCCCGAGTACGGCCACCAGGCCGACCACGAGGAGCCGGGTAGGGGTCGGGGGCGGGGTGAATCCTGAACGCAGTGGTCCGGTCACCGCAACAGTGTGCCTACCGACGGCAGGTACCGACAGGGCCCTTTTCGGTCACTCGAATGTCGGGTCCTTCCGTCGGGTCGGCCCGATGATCAGCGGAGCCGGCATCCCGTGCACGGGGAGTGGTCCGGCCACGTGATCGGGCGGCTGATGCCCGTCCGGGCCCTCTGCCCCATACGCCCGTCTTGCTCGGCGGTGCGTCGGTCGGAAATCTGACCCGACACCACCCGTTGTGCCGCTGATCCAGGGTGGTTAAGCTCCTTGGTGCGCGCCCCAATCGCCCGCTTCCCCCGTGGCAGGCGATCGGGGCGCGCACCTTTGTCTGGGCCCCGATCGCCCCTCACCAGCCGATTCAGATCCAGCGGTTGCCGAGCCACATCCGGCTCGACCACTCCGCGTACGGCAGGATCTGCGCCACGAAGATCGGGTAGAAGTAGGCGAAGCAGATCGCCACCAGTAGCACGTACGTGCCGGCGACGATGGCGCCGATCATGCGGCGGTCACTGGTCTGGCCACCCTGGGTGTCCTTGGCCCGCTCGGCATCCCGGGTGCCCTTGGCCTGCTCGGCGCCGTGGGTGCCCGAGGCCTCCTCGGTGCCCGGTCCGGCCGGCGGGTCACCTCCGGCCGGGGCACCCGCCGTCGCCGGTGCCCGGGCCGGGCCGGTGATCGCGCCCAGCACGTAGGTCACGGCCAGGATCATGAACGGCACCACCGGCGCGACGTAGAAGAAGAACATCGTCCGGCCGTCCATCGCGAACCAGAACCAGGGCAGCAGGCCGGCCGCCACCGGCAGCAGGATCGCCGGGGCCCGCCAGTCCCGCCGGGCCAGGCCCAGCCAGGCGAGCGCGGCCAGCGCCGGCAGGAACGACCACCACAGGAGCGGGGTGCCGAGCAGCAGGATCTCCGAGGCACAGCTCGGGGCGCCGCAGGCGCCCTGGTCGGACCAGTGGAAGGCGACCGGCCGGCCGAGCAGCAGCCACTGCCAGGGCCAGGACTGGTAGACGTGGCTTTCGCTGAGGCCGGAGTGGAACCTGAGCGCCTCTTCGTGGTAGTGCCAGAGGTTGAGCAGGCTGCCGATGACCGGCGGACTGGACTGGCCGGTGTCGGCCCGCCAGTTCCGGAAGTAGCCGTTGTCGCTGGCGAACCAGCCGGACCAGGTGGCGAGGTAGACCAGGACGAGCAGCACTCCGGCGCCGACGATCCAGAGTCCCTCGTCGAGGAAGGTGTCCCGCCACGGCCGGCGTACCCCGGCGGAGCGTCGGGTGCCGACCTCCCAGAGGACGACGAGCAGCGCGAACACCGGTACGAAGTACAGCGCGCTCCACTTCACCCCGAACGCACAACCGAGCATCACGGCGGCGAGCAGCCGCCACCACGGCACCCCGTCGGACCACCGCAACGGCGGCCGGTTGCGCCGGCCCGGCTGGCTCGGGTCGAGGCCGGACTCGATCGCCCGCAGCCACCGCTTCCGTCGGACGTCCCGGTCCACCACCAGGGCGCCGAACGCGGCCAGCACGAAGAACATCAGGAAGATGTCGAGCAGCGCGGTGCGGGAGAGCACCAGGTGGAAGCCGTCCAGCGCCATCAGCAGCCCGGCGGTACAGCCGAGCACCGTGGAGTGGAACATCCGGCGGGCGATCCGGACCAGTATCAGGACCGAGAGGGTGCCGATGGCGGCGGCGGAGAACCGCCAGCCCAGCTCGTTGTAGCCCCAGATCTGCTCGCCGATCGCGATCATCCACTTGCCGAGCGGCGGATGCACCACGTACGCGGCGGTGTTGTTCTTCTCGTCCCACTCGATGCCGCGCAACAGCAGGTTGTGCGCGTCGGTGGCGTAGTAGACCTCGTCGAAGATCTTGCCCTTGGGATTGCTCAGCCCGACGAAGCGGAGAATGCCGGCGATCAGCACCACCACGGCGGTGGCCAGCCAGGACCACGGTTCGAGCCGGGCGTCGAAGGGTGCCAGCCGGCGTCTGATGATCCCTGGTACGCCCCCGGCGGGGCGTTCGGGGGGGTCGGTCGTGGCTGTTCCGCCCGGGGTGGCCGAGGTCACCTCGACCACCGGAGCTGCCGGCGGCCCGGCGGTGCCCGGGCCCTCGGTCTGCGCTGTCGACGCCAGAGTCACCCCGTGATCGTAGGCTGCCAAGGTGTGAAACGGGGCACGACGCTCGCTATGTGCGATGACAGGTATCGATGAAGGAGTCTGTTCGTGGAAAAATCGCCCGGTAACGGACGGCTGATCCTGCTCGGGGCGCCGCTCGGAAACCCCGGCGACGCCTCCACGCGGCTGCGGGACGCCCTCGGGCAGGCCGACGTCGTCGCCGCCGAGGACACCCGCCGGCTCAGCCGGCTGGCCCGCGACCTGGACGTCACCATCACCGGCAGGATCGTGTCGTACTTCGAGGGCAACGAGGAGCGCCGCACTCCCGACCTGGTCGACGCGATCCTCGACGGCGCGCTGGTGGCGCTGGTGACCGACGCCGGGATGCCGAGCGTCTCCGATCCCGGGTACCGGCTGGTCCGAGCCGCGCTCGACGCGGGCGCGCCGGTCACCGTGGCACCCGGCCCGAGCGCCGTCACCACCGCACTCGCCCTCTCCGGTCTGCCCACCGACCGGTTCTGCTTCGAGGGCTTCCTGCCCCGCACCGGCGGCCCGCGCCGGGCCCGGCTGCGGGCGCTCGCCGCCGAGGAGCGCACCCTGGTCTTCTTCGAGGCGCCGCACCGGGTGGCCGGGATGCTCGCCGACCTGGCCGCCACGTTCGGTCCGGAGCGGCCGGCGGCGCTCTGCCGCGAGCTGACGAAGACCTACGAGGAGGTGCTGCGCCGCCCGCTCGGCGAGTTGGCGACCTGGGCCGCCACCGGCGAGCCGCGCGGCGAGATCACCCTGGTGGTGGCGGGCGCCCCGGCGGTCGCCGCGCCGGCTCCGGCCGTCGCCGACCTGCGGGCCGCGGTCGCCGAACTGGAGGCCGAGGGTACGTCCCGACGCGACGCGATCGCCGCCGTCGCCACCGGGTACGGCCTGCGCCGCCGGGACGTCTACAACGCCGTGCACCCGCCGACGGCGAACTGACCGGGCCGGCCGAGCCGCACCCGGGGGGTCAGTAGGCGGCGGCCAGGAACCCGGCGGTGAGCAGCAGCGGGCCGCCGATGCTCACCAGGGCGGCGGCGTGCCGGTTACGCCGCCCGGCCAGCCGCAGCGCACCGGTGATCCAACCGGCTCCCACGCAGCAGAGCAGTACCATCCCGAAGCCGAGTACCCAGCGCAGGTGCAGCAGGCCGGTACCCGCGCCGACGTACGCCTGCCTGCTCTCCGCCCCGGTCATCCGGGCCGTCACCCGGCTGCCGAACTCCCGGTGTGCCCCGTCGACGTCGGCCAGCCGGACGTCGTACACCCGCAACCGGCCGCTGTCGGCGCTGAACGTGCCCCGGCAGTGTTGCCCGAGCCCTCGCCCCGTGCAGGTCTCCACCGTCGCGGTACCCACCTCGCCGTGCCCGGCGGCGAGCCAGAACGGCTCGGCGCTGACCCAGGCGAAGAAGCTGGCGACCAGGGAGCAGAGGATCACTCCGGCGAGCCCGAGCGCCGGGTTCCGCTGCGGCTTCGGCGGTCGGGGTGCCCGCTGCCCGGTCGCGGCCGGGTCCTTCGGCCGGCCGTACCAGGTCCGGGGGGTCGGCTGGACGGGTGTGCCGTCCCAGTGGACCTCCTCGATCGGCAGCCAGAAGTCGTCCTCGTCGGCCGCGTCCGGCTCCGAGCCGGCCGGTCCGGTCGGCAACTGGCCGGTCGAAGTGTTCCAGGCCGGTCCGGTGGCCCGGGGTGCCCGCTGGGGCAGCATCGCGAGCGGGGCGCCGGTGGTCGGTTCGATGCCGGACGGTCCGGCGAGGGTGCCGGGGGCGCCGAGCCAGGCGGAGCCGAGCGCGGGCGTGGCGCCCCGGAACGGTCCGGCCGGCGCGGGCTCGTACGCCGGGGCCGGGCGCTGCTGCGGCGCCGGTCCCGCCTCGGCGGCCGACTGCCCGACCGGTCCGGGTCCGGTTGCCGGCCGCTCCACCGCTGCCGCCTCGGTCTCCGGGCGTCCGACCGCTCCCGGATCGGCTTTCGGGCGCCCAACGGCCCCCGCCTCGGCTTCCGGGCGCCCAACAGTCCCCGGATCGGCGGGCGGCGGGTGCTCTACCACCTCGGCGGACGCCTCGGAGTCGACCGGCGCCGGTGGATCGGGCTCGCCTGCGGCAGGGCACGTTTCCGCTGCCTGCTGCCCACCCTCGTGGCCCGTCACCCGTCCATTGGACAACGCTGATCCGGCTCGAACGGGCAGCGCGACACGCGTGTCGAAGGAGAAAAAAGTCGGATATCAGTCTGAATATTGGCAGGTTAGGCGATCTTTCAGCTCACTAGGCTAGGTGTCGATGAGTCACGTTCTCGCGGCGGTCGCCTGGCCGTACGCCAACGGCCCACGACACATCGGTCACGTCTCCGGCTTCGGGGTCCCCTCCGACGTGTTCAGCCGATACATGCGGATGGCCGGCCACGACGTACTCATGGTCAGCGGCACAGACGAGCACGGCACGCCGATCCAGGTGCAGGCGGACCGGGAGGGCGTCAGCCCGCGCGAGCTGGCCGACCGCTACAACCGGGTGATCGTCGAGGACCTGCACGGGCTCGGCCTCTCCTACGACCTCTTCACCCGGACCACCACCCCCAACCACCACGCGGTGGTGCAGGAGCTGTTCGAGACGCTGCACCGCAACGGATACATCGTGCCCAAGGTGACTATGGGGGCGATCTCGCCGTCCACCGGCCGTACCCTGCCGGACCGCTACATCGAGGGCACCTGCCCGATCTGCGGCTACCCGCACGCCCGGGGCGACCAGTGCGACAACTGCGGTAACCAGCTCGACCCGGTCGACCTGGTCAACCCGCGCTCGAAGATCAACGGGGAGACGCCCCGGTTCGTCGAGACCGAGCACTTCTTCCTCGACCTGCCGGCCTTCGCCCGGGCGCTCACCACGTGGCTGGACTCCCGGGAGGGCTGGCGGCCGAACGTCCTGCGGTTCTCCCGGAACCTGCTGGACGACCTCCAGCCCCGGGCGATCAGCCGGGACCTGGAGTGGGGCGTACCGATCCCGCTTGAGGGCTGGCGCGACCGCAGCGACAAGCGGATCTACGTCTGGTTCGACGCGGTGATCGGCTACCTGTCGGCGTCCATCGAGTGGGCCCGGCGCTCCGGCGACCCGCAGGCGTGGCGGCGCTGGTGGGCGGCGGACGCCCAGCGCGGCGGCGGCGTCGACGGGGACGCCCGCGGCTACTACTTCATGGGCAAGGACAACATCGTCTTCCACTCGGTGATCTGGCCGGCGCTGCTGCTCGGCTACGACGGCGAGGGTGACCGGGGCGGTGAGCCCGGCGATCTGGGCCGGCTCCAGCTGCCGACCGAGGTGGTCTCCAGCGAGTTCCTGACCATGGAGGGTCGGAAGTTCTCCTCGTCCCGCCAGGTCGTCATCTACGTACGCGATTTCCTGGCCCGGTACGACGCCGACGCGCTGCGCTATTTCATCGCCGTCGCCGGGCCGGAGAGCCAGGACACCGACTTCACCTGGGCGGAGTTTCTGCGCCGCAACAACGACGAGCTGGTCGCCGGCTGGGGCAACCTGGTCAACCGGTCGATCTCGATGGCCGCGAAGAACTTCGGCGCGATCCCGCCGGTCGACCCGGCCGGGCTGACCGAGGCCGACCAGGCACTGCTCGGCACCGCACGGGCCGGGTTCGGCACCGTCGGCGGCCTGATCTCCAGGCACCGGCAGAAGCAGGCGATCGGCGAGGCGATGCGGGTCGTCGCGGAGGCGAACAGGTACCTCTCCGAGCAGGCGCCCTGGAAGTTGCGAAGCGAGGCTGACAAGCCCCGGATGGGGACGGTCCTGCATGTCGCGCTCCAGGCGGTCAGCGACGCCAACACGCTGCTCACGCCCTTCCTGCCGTACTCGGCCCAGCGGGTGCACGAGCTGCTCGGCGGCACCGGCGTGCACGCGCCGATGCCATCGATCGTGGAGGTGGACGACCTCGACGGCGGACCGTCGTACCCGGTGTTGACCGGGGACTACACGGTCGGGGCGAGGTGGGAGTCGGTACCGGTCGAGGCGGGGCGGCCACTCGCCGCGCCGAAGCCGGTCTTCCGCAAACTCGACCCGTCCATCGTGGACGAGGAGCTCGCCCGACTCGGCGACTGACCCGAGCCGCCCGCTATGATTCGGCTCGTGACGGCACCCAACGACGGAAGCAGGCCGCAGATCCGGCAGGACGTGCCCACCCCGGCCCGAATGTACGACTACTGCCTCGGCGGCAAGGACAACTTCCCGGTCGACCGGGCGGCGGTGCTTGCCGTACACAAGCAGTTTCCGGAAGGGGTGACCGAGGCCCGGAACAACCGGCTCTTCCTCTACCGGCTGGTCCGCTTCCTGGCCCGGGACGCCGGCATCCGGCAGTTCCTGGACATGGGCAGCGGGTTGCCGACCCAGGCGAACGTGCACCAGGTGGCCCAGCGGTTCCAGCCGGACGCGCGCGTGGTCTACGTCGACAACGACCCGATCGTGCTGTCGCACGGCCGGGCGCTGCTCGCCGACGACCGGACCACCACCGTGATCGCCGCGGACATGACCGAACCGGAGCGGATCCTCGACGACCCGGAGACGCGGAAGCTTATCGACTTCTCCGAACCGGCCGCCGCGCTGTTCCTCTCGATCGGCCACTCGATCGTCGACGACGAGAAGCTGCGGGGCATGTTCGAGACGGTCTGGGCGGCGCTGGTCCCCGGCAGCTACCTCGCGTTCTCCCAGGTGTGCGGGGTCGACCGGGCGACGGTCGAAGAGGGTAACGAGATGACCAGGCGGCTCGGCCTGTCCTGGCGCAACCGCACGGTGGCCGATGTCACCGAGCTGCTGCGCGGGCTGGAGCCGGCGGAGACGATCGAGCCGGGTCTGGTCAAGGTCGTCGACTGGCGTCCCGACCCCGACCAGCCCACGTTGGCACATGTCGACGAGCCGCTGCGGCCGTACCTGGAGTCGCCGCCGCGCAACCAGCGGTCGATGGAGTGCGGCGTGGTGTTCCGCAAGCCCTGAACTGTTCCGCGAGCCCTGAAACAACCGACCGGGTGTCTGGCATAGCCAAGGTGTGAAAGCACTACGACCCGGGAGGGGCACCTTGGCGAAGACGCATGTCCGAAGGCCGGCCGGACGGAGCACCGGTGCGGACTGACATCGAACTGCTGGTGGCCTCGGACCACGACGCACACGCCTTCCGCGAGCTGTACGACAGGTACGCGAACGTGATCCACGGGTTCTTCCGGCGGCGCACCGGTGAGCACGAAGCGGCGTTGGACCTGACCGCCGAGACCTTCGCCCAGGCGTGGCAGTCCCGGCACCGCTTCGTCGACGAACGCGGCGGATCGCTGGGACCGTGGCTCTTCGGCATCGCCCGCAACCTGCTGCTGCGGGCGGTACGGGACCGGCGGGTACTCGCCGAGGCCACCGCCCGGCTCGGGATGCGGGCCGAGCGGGCCGCCGTCATCCCCGACGAGAGTTGGCTCGACGGCCTGGACGCGGACCTGGAGACCGCGCTCGCGTCCCTGCCAGCGGCGCAGCGCAGCGCGGTGGAGCTGCGGGTGCTGCACGACCGCAGCTACGAGGAGATCGGCGACGCGCTCGACTGCTCACCCGGCGCGGCCCGGATCCGGGTCTCCCGTGGACTCACGGCGCTGCGCGGACGACTCCGACCGACCGGCCCGACCCGGGCAACCCAGACGAGGAGGGCATCCTGATGACCAACGACCTGCACCCGGACCTGGTCCGGCTCGGCAACGTACTGGAGCACGCCGTGAGTCGGGAGATCGCCGCGAGCGCACCCCGCCGGGTACACCGCCGACGGCTGTTCGGGTCCCGGACCGCGTTCCTCGCGGCGGTCACCGTCGGTGCGCTTGCCGTCGGCGGCGGTGCCGCTGCCGCCGCCGTCGCGCTGCTGACGCCGGACACCGTCGCCCGGGGCATGCCGGGCTCGGCGGTGATCTTCGAGGGCACCGACCCGACGTGCACGACCGAGGACAGCGTCGTCTTCACCTGCACGCTCAGCCGGGCGCCGCAGGACGACGTGCGAACCGACCTCTCCAAGATCCCCGAAGCGAAGCGCCCGACCAAGCCGAGGGTCGTCGACTTCAAGGACCGCAAGGAGGCCTTCGTCGACGGGCAGCGCAGGATCGCCGGCGGATGTGTCGGTGCCGACACGGTCGGCCTGCACTGGACCTGCTACGCCGGCCAGCGGGCCGTGGACGAGGGGATCATCGGCCAGGACCTGCTCGGCGAGTACCAGCCGACCCCGGCCCGGGGCTGACCGACCCGCCACCGGACAGGCCGGGGACAGCGTCGCTGCCCCCGGCCGACGGGCCTCACCTGGACGCCAGGTGCGTTACGCGACCTCGGTGACGTACCTGGTGTCCAGGTCACCGGCCGAGGCGAGAATGGACCTATGCAACGGTTGTCACGGAAGGACGCAGGGTCGGCGAGGACGCGCTCGGCACCGCCACACAGGCCGAGGAAGCGCACGGCTGGAACACCGTCGCCGACCGGGAGGGCTTCCTCGTCGCCTATCCGAACGGGACCAGGCCGACCTGGGCGGTAAGCGACGGCCGCTGCGGCCCTGCGGTCCGGGCCGGGGTCGACGACGTGGCATTCGTCGAGGGGCTGGTCCGGGCCGTCGCCGCCGAACTGCCGGTCGACCCGAACCGGGTCTACGCCACAGGCATCTCCAACGGCGGGATGCTGGCGTACCGGCTGGCTGCGAGAGCAGCACCTTTGCCGCGATCGGCCCGGTCGCCGCCACCAGGCTGGGGCGAGTGCCCGTCCCCGGCGCCGATATCGCTGATCCACATCCACGGCAGCGCCGACCCGACGGTGCCGTACGGCGGCGGCCCCGGCCTGCTCGACCTCGACCCGCCCTCCTCGGCCCTGTCCGCCACCGAGACGCTCTGGAGCTTCTTCGTCGCCCACCCGAAGCCCTCACCCCCAGCCCGGTAACACGCGCCGCCGACCTCACAACGGCACTTTTCGGCCGACGGCGATACTCCTCCACACGAGACTGTCGAGCTGCCCCGCCTGTGCTCCCGGCGTGCTGTCCCGCACGTGCTCCCGGCGTGCTGCCCCGCCTGCCGCCCGAGCGACGACCGTCACCTGGACAACAGAGGCGCTACGCGGCATCGGTAACGCCTCTGTTGTCCAGGTCACCGGCCGGTACACCGGCTACCGGTGGGCGGCGGCGCGTACGGAGTGGACGAATCGGCGCCACGGGGAGGGCGGAAAGGTGAGGACCGGGCCGTACGGGTCCTTGCTGTCGCGTACGGCGACCAGGTCGGGCAGGTTGTCGGCGACCTCGACGCAGTTGCCCTCCGCCCCGCTGCGGCTGCTCTTGCGCCAGGCGGCACCGGTCAGCTCGACTCGTCGGTCGATCATCGTCTCTCCCCTGCGAACGATCTGATCACGTCGTTCGATTCTGTCTCCGACAGGGCGAGCCCCGATCCGCCAGATCTTCACCGTCGAACACTCCGCCGCCGCTCCGGCCGTCCTGATCGTTATGCCGCCCTCGTCGCGGAGCTGACGCAGAAGCGCGGCCGAGTTGTCGCCGGGGCACGGTCGTCCGGTTCTGGTCCATTGCCGTTGCCTTTCGCCGATAGTGAAATGCGGTGGAATTGCAGACCGAAATGCCGTTTCGGCGCGGGTAGGGGAGTTGGCGGCCCAGGTGCGGGTAGCAAGGGCATCGCGCCGATAAGCGAGGTGTAATTCGGCTCCGATCATCGACAGTGATATTAGTAATGCCCAATCGCTACGGGCACCCGCGAATCGCGAGTACTCCGAGTGCCGCCGATGGCGCGGGCGGCTGTTCCATCTCTTTCAGTGGGCGCGCGCGATCCTGCTCTCACGGGTTGCGGAGTCGTAGGATCGTGGCGGGACGAAGCTCGCGGACCGCCAGACCGACCGGAGGAAACGATGCGCAACACCGAAATGGCGAAGCTCGGCGGGCTCGTCGGCGAGTGGACGGCGACGCTGTCGGACGCCTGGTTTCTCGAACCGCCGGGCGCCACGGTGCCGGGCACCACCACCGTCGAGTGGCTCGGAGAGTCGCTACTGGTCCTGCGGTCGGAGTTCGGCGGAGGCGGGCACGCGCATTCCGAGATGAGCCTCGTCCTCGGGCGCAGCGACCCGAACGACCGGTTCGTCGCGCTCTACCAGGACGACCGCGGCGTCTGCCGGCAGTTCGCCATGACCTTCGACGGCGGGTACTGGACGATGCTCCGCGAGGACCCCGACTTCCACCAGCGCTTCACCGCCGAGGTCGAGCCGGATCGGATCCACGGCCGTTGGGAGGCGTCCGAGGACGCCGGCAAGACCTGGCGAAAGGACTTCGACCTCACCTTCGCGCGCCTGCGCTGACGCGTCTCAAACGCGGTACGGCACGTCGAGGAGCTGGTCGTCGGCGACCTCGACCGCCGGCGCCCACGCCTCGTAGACCCCGCGCTCGTAGACCCCGCGCTCGTAGCACTGCGCCGAGTGCGGCGACGTTGTCCGGGTCGGGCCGGCAGAGCCGTACCCGCAGCCAGCCGCCCTCCTTCCCCGACCTCGCTGGCGTGGGCATACCGGTGATAGCGGTAGCGGGCGTCGGGGCGGCGGTCCCGCTCGAAGCCGGGCGCCGCGCCGCTCCGGTGCTGAACAACTCGTACGCGGCACCCCGGGCGAGTTCCCCCGTCCCCGCCGGTTCGGCCGACGCCTACCGCCCCGCTATCCGGGCCCATCCGGTACGCCCGGGCCAGAGCACGGGACCGATATGTGATGCTGGCGGCGATGAGTCAGCAGCCGACCGAGAGCCGCCATCAGCGGGCCGCCCGCCGGGCGGGGGAGTATCCACCGGTACCCGAGCCGCTGCCGGTGCCGGTGCTCGACAGCCACACCCACCTGGACATCACCCTCGCCGAGGCGGACCCGCCGCCCTGGCACGGCCGGTCGGCCGATCCGGTGGCGGCAGCGGTCGAACTGGCCACAGAGGTCGGGGTGGACCGGCTGGTGCAGGTCGGTGTCGACGTGAGCTCGTCCCGGTGGGGTGCCGAGGTGGCGGCGCGGCAGCCGGCCGTGGTCGCCACGGTGGCGCTGCACCCGAACGAGGCGCCCCGGCTCGCCGACCTGGACGAGGCGCTGCGGGAGATCGAGGCACTCGCCGCCGAGGAACGGGTACGCGGGATCGGCGAGACCGGGATGGACTTCTTCCGGACCGGGGACGAGGGTCGGGCGGCCCAGGAGGCGAGCTTCCGGGCGCACATCGCGATCGCCAAGCGGTACGCCAAGCCGCTGGTGATCCACGACCGGGACGCGCACGCCGACGTGCTGCGGATCCTCGACTCGGAGGGTGCCCCGGAGACGGTGGTGCTGCACTGCTTCTCCGGCGACGCCGACTTCGCCACCGAGTGTGTCCGGCGCGGCTACCTGCTCAGTTTCGCCGGCACGGTCACCTTCGGCAACGCCGGCGCACTGCGCGAGGCGGCCCGGGTCACCCCGCTGGACCAGATCCTGGTGGAGACCGACGCCCCGTACCTGACCCCGATGCCGCACCGGGGGCGGCCGAACGCGTCGTACCTGATTCCGCTGACCGTCCGGTCGCTGGCCGAGACGACCGGCGCCGACCTCGGCGAACTCTGCGCGGCGCTCTCCGCCACCGGCGACCGGATCTTCGGCCCCTGGTGACCACCGCCCGGCCATGTCGCGGGTCAGGCCGACCTCCGCCGGCTCCGCGTGCCGCGACCGGTGCCGGATAGTGTACCGCCGGTCGGCTGGGTCGGCACCCCGCCGCCCATGCCCTCGGCGGCGAGTCGCCGGGCCGCCCAGGGGGTGATCACGAAGCCCCGCTTCACGGTGAGCAGCTGCACCCCGGCCGTCCACGCCCGGATACCGTCTATCCCACCGAGAGTCCTGGTGGTGAACTCGAAGACGTCGGCGTGGGTCGGCAGGATCACCTCGCACATCAGCGACTCCTGGCCGAGCGTCGCGGCGACGTAGCGGACGCCGCGCAGCGCGGCCAGTTCCCGGGCCACCCCGTCGAGCCGGGACGGCGCCACCGAGAGCCAGAAGAAGATCTCCGCCTCGAAGCCGAGCGCCGTCGCCGGGACCAGCGTGATCACCTGTACGCAGCCCGCGTTGTACCGCGACTCGAACCGCCGCCGGACGGTGCTCTCGCTGACTCCCAGCCCGCCGGCCACGGCCTGGAAGCTGTTCCGGCCGTCCTCGCGGAGCGCCGCGATGATCCGCTCGTCCAGTTCGTCGAGGTGCGCCGGGGGGCAGTCGTGCACCGGCGGCGGGGCGACGAGCTGGGGCCCGGTGCCGAGCAGGTGCCGGGACCACTCGTGGGTCGACTTGTAGGTGTGCAGGTTCAGGTCCGCGACGCTGCCCTGCACCCCGGGGACCTTCTGCAACCCGTTGAGCAGCACGCTGTGCAGGCTGGCCCCCTTGGGCACCAGTACCTCGGCGACCAGATCGTAGACCCCGGTCACCAGTGCGACGAACCGGATCTCCGGCATCGCGGCCAGCGCCTGCGCGGCGGCGAGCTGGCTTCCCGCCGCGCAGCGGATCCGCACGATGAGCAGGTCGGCCCGCCCGCCGCCGGGCTGCGGCGCGGCGGCGACCTTGACCAGCCCGTCGGCGAAGAGTTGCTGCGCCCGGCGCGCCACGGTGGTGACCGAGGTACCGGTGAGCTGGGCGATCTCCGTCCAGCTCGCCCGGCCGTTGACCTGGAGCGCGGCGACGATGCGCCGGTCGGTCGGGTCGAGGTCGTAGGTCTCGCCGGGCGTCATGCCCGGTGCGCCGGTACGCCGGCCAGGAAGTCGTGGACGACCTGCTGGAAGCGCTCCGCCTCCTCCAGCTGCGGGGAGTGCCCGGAGTGCTCGAAGACCACCAGTTTCGCGTCCGGGATCAGCTCGACGATGGTTTCGCTACGTTCCACCGGCGTGATCCAGTCATGTCGACCCACGGTGACCAGGGTCGGACAGGAGATCCCCGGGAGCAACGACTTGATGTCGTAATTCGGCTGGTTGACGGCGAATGCGAAGTTGTGCGTGGCAAACCGGTCGTAGTAGCGGCGCTGCTCGACGATCGGCTCGCCGAGCAGGAAGGTCCGCTCGCGCTCCACGAACCGTGCGCCGAGGCTGCGAGTGTGCGGGATCTGTGCGGCGGGCCCGAGATCATCCGGGCATGCGTACTCGGAGGCTTTCCGCCGCCGCCGTCGTCGGCCTGCTCACGGTCGCGGCGCTCGCCCAGCCGGCGCACGCCTGGACGCCCACCGTCTCCTCGTCGGGCGTGCCGCTCCCCAACGGGGTGTACCCCGGACAGGCCGGCTATCAGACCGCCGGCTACTACCAGTACGCGCCCTCGATCGTCCAGACCTCGAGCACCCAGCGGATCATCTACTACTGCGCCAACCAGGTCGAGTACGACCGCAAGGCGGGCAACGGACTACAGGCCACCCACGACCACGTCCTGTTCAACGTCGGCACCCGGCAGTCGAACGGCTCGTACAGTTGGGGCCGCACCCAGGTGGCGCTCCGGCCCCGCCTGGAGCCGGGAAATCCCGGGTACCATCCGGCCACACCGCGCTGGGCGGCGTACCACATCTGCGACCCGGAGGTCGTCAAGGGCAGGTTCACGTACCCGACGGCGGACGGCGGGCGGCGGACCTACACCTGGGCGATGTTCTTCACCGGGGCGGACAACGATGACGGCGGCGCCGACGGCCGGTTCAACGTCGTCGGCCTCGCGCTGGCCACCTCGCCGCTCGGTCCGTGGACCATCGTCGCGAACCCCGTCATCGACATCACCGAACCGGACTACAACCCGGCCGGATACGGCGTGGGTCAGCCGAGCGTCACCAGCGTGAACGGGCAGGGATACCTGCTGCTCTTCTACAGCGGGCTGGACTGTGCCGCGCTGGACCGCCCCGAGCCCGGTTGCGACGGCACGGACCGGGGCACCGCCGTGCGCACGCTCGACATCAGCAACGCCGACGCGCCGGTTCTCGGCACCAGGTCGTTCGTCACGACCGCCGGGCTCACCCCCGAGCCGTTCCTGCCGAACTCGGGGCGTTTCCTGCACAACGCCTCGTGGGCCTACGACTTCAGCCGGGACTCGTTCGTCATCTCCCGGGACACCGGGGCACTCGGCGGCAACGAGGTCCAGGAGTCGGTCGAGATCGACCGGATCGCCGGAGCCAGCATCTGGGCGGGCGGCGGCACCTGGACCGTCATCGGGCAGATCACCGGCGCCCAGACCGGATACCGGTGGAACCACAACTCCGGGCTGGTCCGCGACGCATACGGTGGGCTCGCCTACCGGGCCCCGCTCGACCACTCGGGCGTCGACGTGTACTTCGCCACCGAGCCGGGCCAGAGCACGGTGACGCCACCCTGGGACGGGTACTTCAGTTACCGGATGCGGCACTGCACATCGCCGCTGCACGAGTCGCCGCCGCAGCAGGCTCGGTGACAGGGCGTCAGCAGGCTCGGTGACCGGGCGGCAGCAGACTCGGTGATCCGGCGTCCGGCGCGCACCGGTGCGCCGCCCGGCCCGCCCCGCTGACCCGTACCCTGTCACAGCGTGGCCGCAGACCTGCTCGGACCGGTGGAGATCCGGGAACTCGCCGCCCGGCTGGGCGTGCAGCCGACCAAGAAGCTCGGCCAGAACTTCGTGCACGACCCGAACACCGTGCGCCGGATCGTCAGCGCCGCCGGGCTGACCTCGGCGGACGTGGCCCTGGAGGTCGGGCCGGGGCTGGGCTCGCTCACCCTCGGCCTGCTGCCGGTGGCCGGGCACGTGCACGCGGTCGAACTCGACCCGGTGCTGGCCGGAGCGCTGCCGGCGACCGTGCAGCGGCACGCCGGCCCGGCCGGTGCGGCCCGGTTGACCGTGCACCCCGCCGACGCGCTGCGGATCACCGCCGGCGACCTCGGTGAGCCGGCCCCGACCGCGCTGGTGGCGAATCTGCCCTACAACGTCGCCGTGCCGGTGGTGCTGCACCTGCTCGCCGAAGTGCCGGGCCTGCGGCGCGGACTGGTGATGGTGCAGAAGGAGGTGGCCGACCGGCTGGTCGCCGGCCCCGGCTCCCGGACGTACGGCGTCCCGTCGGTCAAACTCGCCTGGTACGCCGACGCGCGCAGCGCCGGCCGGGTGCCGCCGAACGTCTTCTGGCCGGTGCCGAACGTCGACTCCGGGCTGGTCGCCTTCACCCGGCGTGAACCGCCCCGGACCGACGTACCCCGGCAGCGGGTCTTCGCGGTGGTCGACGCGGCGTTCGCGCAGCGCCGCAAGACCCTGCGGGCGGCGCTGGCCGGCTGGGCCGGCGGCCCGGACCGGGCGGCCGCGGCGCTGGTCGCGGCGGGGGTCGATCCCGGTGCCCGGGGTGAGTCGCTGACCGTCGGGCAGTTCGCCGCGATCGCCGCGTCGGCCCCCGTGGCCGCCCCGGCAGCCGAGTAGGCTGACGGCGTGTGTGGCAGGAGATGGTCGACGTGACGGCCGAGCCCGGCATCCCGGCGGCCCGGCGGCCGTGGTCACCCGACCCGCTCCGGCAGCGGCCCGCCCGGCCCAGGGTCAGGGACATCGCTGCATGACCGAGGCGTGGCGGCCGGACGAGGAGGACGAGCGTCCGCGCCGGAGGATGTCCGGCCCGGTCAAGGTCCGGGTGCCGGCGAAGGTCAACCTCCATCTCGGGGTCGGGCCGCTGCGCCCGGACGGCTACCACGAGCTGAACACCGTCTACCAGGCGATCTCGATCCACGACGAGCTGACCGCCCGCCGGGGGGACACCCTCACCCTGACCATGGAGGGCGAGGGCGCCGGTGAGCTGGCCCTGGACGAGTCCAACCTGGTGATCCGGGCCGCCAGGGCGCTGGCCGGGTACGCCAGGGTGCCGGCGCACGCCCGGCTGCACCTGCGCAAGCAGATCCCGCTCGCCGGCGGCCTGGCCGGTGGCAGCGCCGACGCCGCCGCCGCGCTGGTCGCCTGCGACGCGCTCTGGGGCACCGACCTGAGCCGGGACGAGCTGGCCGGGATCGGCGCCGGGCTCGGCTCCGACGTTCCCTTCCTGGTGTACGGCGGCACCGCGCTGGGCACCGGACACGGCGAGACGATCAGCCCGATCCTGGCCCGGCCGGTCACCTGGCACTGGGTGGTGGCGATCGCCGAGGTCGGCCTCTCCACCCCGGCCGCCTACCGCGAACTCGACCGGCTGCGCGCCGAACACGCCGCCCCGCCGCCGCTGCGCAACGCCGACGCGCTGCTCGCCGCACTGCGCGGCCGGGATCCGGCCCGGCTCGGCCGGGCGCTCGGCAACGATCTCCAGGCCGCCGCGCTCTCGCTGCGCCCGGCGCTCACGGAGACGCTGAAGGCCGGCGAGGCGGCCGGTGCGCTCGCCGGCATCGTCTCCGGATCCGGCCCGACCTGTGTCTTCCTGGCCACCGACGGCGGTCACGCCGAGCGGGTCGCCGCCGAGCTGACCGCCTCCGGGCTGTGCCGGACGGTCCGGATGGCGTACGGGCCGGTCCCCGGCGCCCGGGTGAGCTGACCGGGGCGACTACCGTCTGGGTACATGGCCAACATCGTCAATCTGGACCGGGTCTCCAAGGGGTACGGCGCGGCTGGGCAGCTCCTCACCGACGTCTCCCTGGGCCTTTCCGACTCGGACCGGATCGGCGTCGTCGGGCTCAACGGCACCGGCAAGTCCACCCTGCTGCGCCTGCTGACCAAGGCCGAGGAGCCGGACAGCGGCCGGGTGACGCACCGCCGCGACCTGCGGGTGGCCGCGCTGCCGCAGACCCTGGTGCTCGACCCCGAGGCCCGGGTCCGGGACGTGGTGCTCGGCACCGCCTGGCTCGCCGAGGGGTTCGGCGCCGAGCACGAGTGGGCCGGGGACGCGGGCGTACGCGCGATCCTGGACGGGCTCGGCATGCCGTACCTCGGGCTGGACCAGCCGGTCGGGCCGATGTCCGGCGGCGAACGGCGGCGGGTGGCCCTGGCCGCCCTGCTGGTCCGCACCGCCGACCTGCTGGTGCTGGACGAGCCGACCAACCACCTCGACGTGGCCGGGGTGGACTGGCTGGCCCGACACCTGGTCGGCACGCGCGGCGCGCTGGTGGTGGTCACCCACGACCGGTGGTTCCTGGACGCCGTCTGCACCGCCACCTGGGAGGTCGCCGACCGCACGGTACGCGCCTACGAGGGCGGCTTCGCCGCCTGGACGCTGGCCCGGGCCGAACGGGAACGGGTGGCCGCGGCCACCGAGGCACGCCGGCAGAACCTGCTGCGCAAGGAGATCGCGTGGCTGCGGCGGGGCCCGCCGGCCCGGACCTCCAAGCCGCGCTTCCGGATCGAGGCGGCGAACGCCCTGATCGCGGACGTACCGCCGCCGCGGGACACCGTGTCGCTGCAACGGATGGCCACCGCCCGGCTCGGCAAGCAGGTGTACGACCTCACCGACGTCACCCTGTACGCCGGGGAGAAGCTGATCCTCGACAGGCTGACCTGGCAGGTCGGCCCCGGCGACCGGATCGCGATCGTCGGCGCGAACGGGGCCGGCAAGACCACCCTGCTCCGGCTGCTGGCCGGGGTGCGCGGCCCGGACGCCGGGCAGTTGCGGACCGGCTCCACCGTCCGCTCGGCGTTCCTGTCGCAGGAGCTGGCCGAGCTGCCGGGCCAGCTGCGGGTGCTGGAGGCGGTCGAGGAGGTGGCCCGCCGGGTCGTCCTGGGGGACCGGGAGATCAACGCGTCCCAGCTCGCCGAGATCTTCGGCTTCGACGACCGGCGGCTCTGGACCCCGGTCGCCGACCTCTCCGGCGGTGAGCGGCGGAGGCTGCAACTGCTCCGGCTGCTCGCCGCCGAGCCCAACGTGCTGCTCTTCGACGAGCCGACCAACGACCTGGACACCGACACCCTGGCCGCGCTGGAGGATCTGCTCGACTCCTGGCCCGGCACCCTGGTGGTGGCCAGTCACGACCGCTACCTGGTCGAACGGGTCACCGACGTGGTGTACGGGATGTTCGGTGACGGCCGGCTGGTGCACCTGCCCGGCGGCGTCGACGAGTACCTGGCCCGCGCCGCCACGCCCGGCGGGCCGCCGCCGGACGGGCGGAGCAACGGTGCGGTGCCGGTCGAACGGCCCGAGGGGGCGTTCTCCGGCGGGGAGCTGCGGGCGGCCCGCAAGGAGCTGAGCCGGCTGGAGCGGCAGATCGGCAAGCTGGAGCAGCGGGAGACGGCGCTGCACGGCCAGATGGCCGAGCACGCCACCGACTACGCCCGGATCGCCGAACTGGACGACCAGCTTCGGGCGGTACGGGCCGAACGGGAGCAAACCGAGGAGGCCTGGCTGACCCTGGCCGAGCAGGTACCCGAGGGCTGAGCACCGCCGGATCGACGGCCGGGCCCGGACGACGGCCGCGAATCCACCGCGCCGCACGTGACCGCCGACATGCTCGGTGGGGGTGTGCGGGGTCACCCGGAGGCGATGCGGAAGAATCTCGCTCCGACCCTCACTGGCAACGGCGTTGGAGACTGTTGATCATGGCCCACAACCCCGTCAACCATCCCGCGCGGCCGATCTACCGGGCGATCGGCGGGCTGGCCGGCCTCTACCTGGTGACCTTCGGCGTCCTCGGCTTCGTCCAGGCCGGCGGCGGCGAGTTCTTCGCCCAGGACGACACCCTGGTGCTCGGCCAGGGGACCAACCTCGGCCACTCGGTGATCTCGATCGTGCTCGGCCTCGTCGTACTGGTCGCCACCCTGGTCGGCCGGAACGTCGACACCGTGGTCGACAAGTTCCTCGGATACGGCCTGATGGCGCTCGGCCTCGCCGAACTGGCGGTGCTGCGTACCGACGCCAACTATCTCAACTTCACCGTCACCACCACCATCGTGACGATGATCCTCGGCGTGGTCCTGCTGATGTGCAGCATGTACGGCAAGGTCGGCTCCGAGGAGGAGGCCAAGGCCTGGCAGGACGCCCGCCTCGTGCTCTGAACCACCCTCGTGTCCTGAACCACCCTCGCACCGGTCGGACGTCGGCGTACGTCCGGCCGGTGCAATCCGGCGTTCGCCGCGCGATCTCCTCCGGCCCGGGTGACAATCCGGTAGAAAGCCGTCCACCGGTTGCGAGGAGGGGGAATGGCGCACATTCCAATCAACCATCCGGCCCGGCCGATCTACCGGGTACTCGCCGGGCTGATCGGCCTCTACATCGTGGTCTTCGGCATCTTCGGACTCTTCGAGACCGCCGGGGACGACTTCTTCAGCCGGAGCAGCCACTGGGTGCTGGGGCTGCGGACCAACCTGGCGTTCGCGACGGTGTCGGTGGTCTTCGGGCTGGTGGTGCTGGCCGGCGCGGTGCTCCCGGGCAATTTCGGGCACCTGATGAACCTGGCCATCGGGGTGGTCTTCCTGGTGGTCGCGATCGTCATGATGACCGTGTTGCAGACCGAGGCGAACATCCTCAACTTCTCGATGTCGACGGTCGTCGTGTCGATGCTGTTCGGCCTGGTCCTGCTCGCCACAGGTCTGTACGACAAGGTCGGCCCGCCGGAACTCGCCGAGAAGGAACGCGAGACGCGCAGCAGTTCGAGCGCCCGCACCGGCCGCTGAGACCAGCGGCCGGCGACTCAGCGGGCCCGGCGGGTGAGCAGGGTCGGCTTGGCCTCCAGGTGGGACAGGCCGTTCCAGGCCAGGTTCACCAGGTGCGCCGCCACCGTCTCCTTGCGCGGCTTGCGTACCTCCAGCCACCAGCGGCCGCTCAGCGCCACCATGCCGACCAGGGACTGCGAGTAGAGTTCGGCGAGCTTCGGGTCGTAGCCCCGGCTCTTGAACTCGGCGCCCAGGATGTGCTCCACCTGGTGCGCCACGTCGTTCATCACGCTGCTGAAGTTGCCGGTCGCGGAGAGCACCGGCGATTCCCGGACCAGCACCCGGAAGCCGTCGGTCTCCTCCTCGATGTAGTCGAGCAGGGCCAGCGCCGCCTGCTCCAGCAGCTCCCGGGGGTGCCCGGCGGTCAGTGCCGTGGTGACCCGGTCCAGCAGGGCGCGTACCTCCCGGTCGACGACGACCGCGTAGAGGCCCTCCTTGCCGCCGAAGTGCTCGTAGACCACCGGCTTGGAGACCTTGGCCCGGGCGGCCACCTCCTCTATCGAGGTGGCGTCGAACCCGCGCTCGGCAAATGCCTGCCGGCCGATGGAGATGAGCTGCTCGCGGCGCTGCGCCGCGGACATCCGTACCCGGGAACCGGGCTTGGCGGGCGGCGCCGGGGCCTGCCGGCGGCCGACCCCGCGGCCGGTACGCGGAACGTCTTCCACATCGTCGTCCCGCTGCCGTCCCGTGGTGCCGCGTCGACTCGCGCCGTCCCCGGTGGCGCCCTGGCTGCGCTCGGTCACCCGGCCATCCTGCCAGGCAGACGCTCGTGATCGGATGCCCGGACGCGCCGCGGGGTCACGGCGAGGGTGTTGATTTGACCAGCTTCGCGGCGACCCGCTCCGGCTTCGGCCACCGTACGTCGTACGCGGCGCCGACCTTCTCGAAGAGCCAGATCGCCCGGGCCGTGATGTCGAGCTGACCACGCAGTACGCCGTGCCGGGCACAGGTCGGGTCGGCGTGGTGCAGGTTGTGCCAACTCTCACCGAAGGAGAGGATGGCCAGCGGCCAGAAGTTCGTCGCCCGGTCGCCCTCGCGCACCTCGAAGGGCCGCTCGCCGTAGACGTGGCAGACCGAGTTGATCGACCAGGTGATGTGGTGCAGCAGGGAGACCCGGACCAGGCCGGCCCAGAAGAACGCGGTCAACGCGCCCTGCCAGGACCAGGTGACCAGGCCACCCAGCAGCGCCGGGGTGAGCAGGGAGAGGCTCACCAACAGCGGGAAGAGCCGGTCGACCCGGTGGATGTCCTTGTCGGCGAGCAGGTCGGGGGCGAACCGCTCCCGGTTGGAGAGTTCCCGCTTGAACAGCCAGCCGACGTGCGCGTGGAACAGCCCTTTGGTCAGGCCCCACACACTGGCCCCGAACCGCCAGGGTGAGTGCGGGTCACCCTCGACGTCGGAGAAGGCGTGGTGCCGGCGGTGGTCGGCCACCCACTGGGTGATGTTCCCCTGGACGGCGAACGAACCCGCGACGGCCAGGGCGACCCGCAGCCAGCGCTTGGCCTTGAACGAACCGTGCGTGAAGTACCGGTGGAAGCCCACCGTGATGCCGAGTCCCGCCACCACGTACCACACCCCGGCGATGGCGATGTCGGTCCAGCTCAGCCACCCACCCCAGGCCACCGGTACGGCGGCGAGCAGGGCGAGGAAGGGAATGGTGACGAAGGACCAGAGGGCGATGAGGATGCCTCTGGACTGGACGCCGTCGGTGAGTGGCTTGGGGCCCTTCTTGACGCCGGTGGCCGTTGGTGGTTCGAGCAGAACGGAGGACATGGCACCTCGCTGAGCGTAGGGGGACGATCGGTAACTTACGCCTACGTCACCGTAACCTACGGTCCCGTAGTCTGTCATGGACGCGGACTGAGAATCCGCTGGCAACCATCGACGGTTCTTGTCGTACACGAGTCCTAATCTCCAGGTCATGGTCGATCCGCTCGCCGATGAGGCACGCCGGCTGCGTACCGTCGAGATGCTGTCCGCGCGGGAGATCCGGCGACGGCTCGGCATCGGCAAGGACCGGTTGTCGGCGTTGCTGCGGGATGTTCCCCCGCCGGAGTGGACGAAACGGCCCAACGCCAAGGACGGGCTGCGGGCCCGCGCCGTCGAGCTGCGCGCGGCGGGCCGGTCGGTGCCGGAGATCGCCGCCGAGCTGGGGGTGGCGAAGTCGACCGCGTACCGGTGGGTCCGGCACCTGCCGCTCGACCGGGACCCGGAGGTCGAGGCCGACCGTCGACGCGCGCACTCCCGCCGGATGACCGACGCACGTTGGATGGCCCACCGCGAGTCCCGCGACGCAGCCGAAGCACAGGAACACGCCCGAGCGGCCGAGCGAATCGGGCAGGTCAACGAACGGGATCTGTTCATCCTCGGCGCGGCGATCTACTGGTGCGAGGGCGCGAAGTCGAAGCCGTGGCGCCGTGACGACCGGGTTGTCATCATCAACAGCGACGTCCGTCTGCTGGGGCTCTTCCTCCGCTTCCTGGAGGTCTGTGGAGTCGATCGGAGTGTTCCGAGCTATCGCCTGAGCATCCATGAGTCGGCCGACGCCGAGGCGGCCGCGCGGTGGTGGCAGGAGGTGCTCGGTTTGCCAGCCGAGCGATTCCAGCGACCGACACTCAAGCGGCATCAGCCGAAGACGGTCCGCTACAATACTGACGCTGACTACCGCGGCTGTCTGATCATCAATGTTCCGCGCAGCCGAGAACTCTACTGGCGCATCGAGGGTGCGATCAGCGCCCTGTTCGACTCGGCGACCGCCGGTGCGGGTGGGTGATCGATGAGCCGTTAGGCTGTTTCCCCGATGGGGTGTGGGGTAACGGCAACCCGCAGGCCTTTGGAGCCTTGAGCTTCTGGTTCGAATCCAGACACCCCAGCCAAATCGGACATCCGGCAATCGGCGTGTTCCATTCCCCCGGCGAGGGTGACTGCGGCTCTTGTCTGGTTAGCATGGGGCCGCACACTGCCGGCCGTTCTGACGGGAGCATTCTCGTGTCCCAGCCCCGCCTCCGCACCGTCGTCGTCCTCGCCGCCGGTGAGGGCAAGCGGATGAAGTCGGCGCTACCCAAGGTGCTCCATCCGATCCTCGGTCGTACCCTGCTCGGCCACGTCCTGGCGGCGGCCGCCCCGGTGTCGGCGGACCGCACGCTGGTGGTGGTCGGTCACGGCGCCGACCAGGTCACCGCGCACCTGGGCGAGGTCGCCCCGCACGCCGAGCCGGTGCTCCAGGCCGAGCAGCACGGCACCGGGCACGCCGTCCGGATCGCCCTGGAGAGCGCGCCGGACGCGGGCGGCACCGTGGTGGTGCTCAACGGAGACGTGCCGCTGCTGCGCCCGGAAACCGTCACCGAGCTGGTCGCCGCACACGAGGCCGCCTCGGCGGCGGCGACCGTACTCGCCGCCGAGGTGTCCGACCCGACCGGCCTCGGCCGGATCGTCCGGGGCGCCGACGGCGGGCTGGAGCGGATCGTCGAGGAGCGGGACGCCAGCCCCGCCCAGCGGGCGATCCGTGAGATCAATGCCGGGATCTACGCCTTCGACGCCGCGCTGCTGCGGGACGCGCTGGGCAAGCTCTCCACCGACAACGACCAGGGCGAGGAGTACCTGACCGACGTGTTCGGCCAGTTCGCCACCACCGGCGAGACGGTGGCGGTGCACGTGGCGGCGGACGCCACCGAGACGCTGGGCTGCAACGACCGGGTCGAGCTGGCGGCGCTGCGCCGGCTGCTGCGGGACCGGGTCAACGAGGGCTGGATGCGTACCGGGGTGACCCTGCTGGACCCGGCGACCACCTGGATCGACGTCACCGTCACGCTGGGCCGGGACGCGGTGGTCGACCAGAACACCCAGCTCTGCGGGGCCACCACGGTCGGCCCCGAGGCCGCCGTCGGCCCGGACACGACGCTGATCGACACCACCGTCGGCGCCGGGGCGACGGTGGTCCGCGCGCACGCGGTCGGCGCGGCGGTCGGCCCGGGCGCGAGCGTGGGGCCGTACGCGTACCTGCGGCCGGAGGCGACGCTGCGGGAGAAGGCGAAGGTGGGCACCTTCGTCGAGGTGAAGAAGTCGGAGATCGGCGAGGGGGCGAAGGTGCCCCACCTCAGCTACGTCGGCGACGCCACCATCGGGGCGCGGGCCAACATCGGCGCCGGGACGCTCTTCGTCAACTACGACGGGGTCGCCAAGCACCACACCGTGGTCGGTGAGGCGGCCTTCGTCGGCTGCGACACCAGCCTGGTCGCGCCGGTCGAGGTGGGCGCCGGGGCCTACGTGGCGGCGGGCAGCGCGGTGACCAGCGACGTACCGCCGGGAGCGCTCGCGGTCACCCGGGCCCAGCAGCGCAACATCGACGGCTGGGTGCTGCGCCGTCGGGCCGGCACCAGGTCGGCGGCGGCGGCGGAGCGTGCCGGACAGGGGCCCTCCGGCGCAAGCGAAGGTGAGCCACTCCACGAGGGGTCGGTAGCGGATGAAGGTCGTCCGGCCTCGGGAGATACTGCAACCGAATAGTCTCTGGCCCAACGCCGGGTGACCCACAGACAAACGGGAGCAGACGAGCCGATGGGCAGCATCGTCGCCGAAAATCGCAAGAGTCTGATGCTCTTCTCCGGGCGGGGATTTCCGGAGCTGGCAACGGAGATCGGTGAGGTGCTCGGGGTGGCGCCGACACCGTCCGACGCGTACGAGTTCGCCAACGGTGAGATCTTCGTCAGGTTCAGGGAGTCGGTGCGTGGTTCGGACGCCTTCGTGGTGCAGTCCATCACGCACGGTGTGAACAAGTGGGTCATGGAGACCCTGATCATGATCGACGCGTTGAAGCGCGGCTCGGCCAAGCGGATCACCGTCGTGCTGCCGTTCTACCCGTACTCCCGGCAGGACAAGAAGCACCGCGGCCGGGAGCCGATCTCGGCCCGGCTGGTGGCGGACCTGCTCAAGACGGCCGGTGCCAACCGGATACTCACGGTGGACCTGCACACCGCGCAGATCCAGGGGTTCTTCGACGGGCCGGTCGACCACCTCTTCGCAATGGACATCCTGGCCGAGTACGTCCAGCGCAAGTACGCCGGCCGCCCGATGACGGTGGTGGCCCCGGACTCGGGCCGGGTACGGGTGGCCGAGCGCTGGACCGACCGGCTCGGCGGCTGCCCGCTGGCGTTCATCCACAAGACCCGGGATCCCTCGAAGCCGAACCAGGTGGTGGCGAACCGGGTGGTCGGGGACGTCGAGGACCGGGTCTGCCTGATCGTCGACGACATGATCGACACGGGTGGCACCATCTGCAAGGCGGCCGAGATACTGCACGAGGCGAAGGCCGCCGACGTGGTGGTGGCGTCGACCCACGCCCTGCTCTCCGACCCGGCGACGGAGCGGCTCAAGAACGGCCGGATCAGCGAGGTGGTGGTGACCAACACCCTGCCGCTGCCGCCGGAGAAGCAGCTCGACAAGCTCACCGTGCTCTCCATCGCGCCGCTGCTGGCCCGGGCGATCCGCGAGGTCTTCGACGACGGCTCGGTGACCACCCTCTTCGGTGGACTGAGCTGACGGCACCCTGCCGCAGCGGTCGGTCCAGAGGTGGAATTGGCGGATCGCGAACGATGCCGGGCCGGCTGAGCGGGGACCGCCGCGAACCCGCATCGGGCCTCGGGTAGACTGGTGCGGTTGCCACGGCGAGGGTGCCCTGCGGGCCGCTGAAGCAAGCGCCGCACGGACGCACCGTCATCGACGCGGTGCTCCGGGCAGTGGCCACACGCAAAGCCCCCAGCGCGCCCCATCGCCCTAGCACCGCAAACCGCCAGCCGACGTAGCGCCGAAGTGACCGTATCAGGAGTCTTCCCGTGTCCGAGGTAAAGATCAGCGCCGAGCCCCGCACCGAGTTCGGCAAGGGTGGTGCCCGTCGTACCCGCCGGGCCGGCAAGGTGCCCGCCGTGCTGTACGGCCACGGCGAAAAGCCCAAGCACATTGCGCTACCCGCGCTTGAGTTCGCCGCCGCCATCCGGCGCGGCGGCGCCAACCAGTTGTTCACGATCGAGATCAGCGACGGCACCCAGGCGCTCGCGCTGCCGAAGGCCATCCAGCGGGACCCGATCAAGGACACTCTCGAACACATCGACATGCTGCTCGTGCGGCGGGGCGAGAAGGTCACCGTCGACGTGCCGGTGCACCTGACCGGCGAGCCGGCCCGGGACACCCTGGTCGTGAACGAGCAGAACACCCTGGCGGTGAGCGCGGACGCGACCCGGCTGCCGGACAGCTTCGAGGTGTCGATCGAGGGGCTCGATGTCGGTTCGCAGGTGACCGCGGCGGACGTACCGCTGCCGCAGGGTGTGGAGCTGGCCGTCGACCCGGAGCAGATCCTCGCGCTCATCACCCAGTCGCCGACCGCCGAGCAGATGGCGGCCGAGGCCGGCGAGGAGCCGACCGAGGAGGCCCAGGAGGAGGCCGGAGCCGAGGGCCCGGGTGCCGAGGCGGCCGAGGCCGAGGGCGGCAACGAGGGCGCGCCCGCGCAGGCCGCCGCCGAGGCCTGAGCGAGAGGCTGTCGGACAGGCGCTCCCGGACGTTCGGGGGCGCCTGTTTCCGTACAGTGACGCTCACGGGGCGGGAAGCAGAACTGGGGGAAGAGCGGCGTGGCGGAGGAGCTTCGTCCGTGGTTGCTGGTCGGGCTCGGCAACCCCGGCAGAGAGTACGCGCGGCACCGGCACAGCGTCGGCTTCATGGTGGCCGACCTGATCGCCGAGCGGATCGGCGCCAGGTTCGGGCGGCACCGCCGAGCGGTCGCCGAGGTGGCCGAGGGGCGGCTCGGGTTCGGCGGCCCGAAGCTGGTGCTGGCGAAGCCGATGACGTACATGAACCTCTCCGGCGGCCCGGTGTCGGCGCTGGCCCAGTTCTACAAGGTGCCGGTCGACCAGGTGATCGCCGTGCACGACGAGCTGGACATCCCGTACGGGCAGATCCGGTTGAAGCAGGGCGGTGGCGAGGGCGGACACAACGGGCTGCGGTCGATGTCCAAGTCGCTGGGGACGAAGGACTACCTGCGGGTGCGCTTCGGGATCGGGCGGCCGCCGGGCCGGCAGGACCCGGCCGACTTCGTACTCTCCGACTTCTCCTCCGTCGAACGCAAGGAGCTGGAGTTCCTGGTGGACCGGGCGGCGGACGCGGCGGAGGCGACCGTGACCCGTGGCCTGGAGTGGGCGCAGAACGCGTACCACAGCACCTGAGCCCGTGCCGGACTGAAGCGCCCGAGCCCGCGCCGGACGGACCGCGCCGGTGTGCCGGGGCCCGGCGCGGCTCCTCGCGCACACCCGACCGGTAGTCTTTCGCGGCGGGTGAGGAGGCAGACAATGATGATCTCTTGTCAGGTGGCCGGTGACGTGGCTTTCCGGGAGGTGCGCTGATGGCGGCGCCGCCGGTGATCGACGGGGAGTTCGCCCGGTGGCTGGCCGGTCGGGCCGGCCAGGCGTTGCTGGAACTCCGGACCGAAGTCGGCTTCTCCGACCCGGGCGCGCTGAAGGCGGCCGGCGACAAGGTCTCGCACGAACTCCTCCGCACCGAGCTGGCCCGGTGGCGGCCCGCCGACGCGGTGCTGTCGGAGGAGGACGAGGGCGCCCGGCTGGCCTGGGCGGCCGACGCCGAGCCGGAGATGGCGCCCCGGCTGAGCGCCGACCGGGTCTGGATCATCGACCCGTTGGACGGTACCCGGGAGTTCTCCGAGGAGGGCCGGGCCGACTGGGCGGTGCACGTGGCGCTCTGGGCCCGCCGGGCCGGCACCGCGCACGGGCTGGTCGCCGGCGCGATCGGGCTGCCCGCCCAGCACCGGGTGCTCGGCACCGACCAGCCGCCGGCATACCCGTCGACGGTGTCGGCGGCGGCGACCGGGAGTACCGCAGCGAACGGTCCGGACGGGATCGGCCGGCGGGTCAGGCTGGCGGCGAGCCGGAGCCGGCCGCCGGTCTTCCTCACCGACCTGGCCGCCGAACTCGGCGCCGAGCTGGTGCCGATGGGTTCGGCCGGCGCGAAGATCGCCGCCGTGATCAGCGGCGAGGTCGACGGCTACGTGCACGCGGGCGGCCAGTACGAGTGGGACTCGGCGGCTCCGGTCGCTGTGGCGATGGCCACCGGGCTTTTCGCTTCCCGAATCGACGGATCCGCGCTGAAATACAACCAGGCCGATCCCCGCCTGCCGGATCTCGTGGTATGCCGCGAGGATCTCGCCCCTCGGCTGCTCGCAGCGTTGCAGCGGCACATCCGGGTACCCTAGGCGGGGCCTGGCGACTCAACCGATCGGAAGGGTCTGGAATCCCATGCGAGCAGCAGGTGTGCGGGCTGGCACGAGTGGGCGCGGCGGGCACGGCGAGGTGACGCCATGACCTCGCCGGCGGCCTACCGGGTGTCCCACCTCGACGCGCTGGAAGCCGAGAGCATCTTCGTCATCCGCGAGGTGGTGGCCGAGCTGGAGCGGCCGGTGATGCTCTTCTCCGGTGGCAAGGACTCGATCGTGATGCTCCGGCTGGCCGAGAAGGCGTTCGCGCCGGCCCGGATTCCCTTCCCGGTGATGCACGTCGACACCGGGCACAACTTCCCCGAGGTGCTGGAGTACCGCGACCGGCGGGTGGCCCAGATGGGGCTGCAACTGGTGGTGGCCAGCGTGCCGGAGGCGCTGGAGTCCGGGCTGGTGCACGAGCCGGCCAACGGGGTACGCAACCGGATCCAGACCCCGGTGCTGCTCGACGCGGTGGAGAAGTACCGCTTCGACGCGCTCTTCGGCGGCGCCCGGCGCGACGAGGAGAAGGCGCGGGCCAAGGAGCGGGTGTTCAGCTTCCGCGACGACTTCGGCCAGTGGGATCCGAAGAACCAGCGCCCCGAGCTGTGGTCGCTCTACAATGGCCGGCACCATCAGGGGGAGTCGATCCGGGTCTTCCCGCTCTCCAACTGGACCGAGCTGGACGTCTGGCACTACATCGCCCAGGAGAAGATCTCACTGCCGTCGATCTACTTCGCCCACCAGCGGGAGGTCGTCGAGCGGGACGGCATGCTCTACGCGGTCAACGAGTTCATCACGCCCCGGGCCGGCGAGACACCCTTCGTCGAGCGGGTCCGCTACCGCACCGTCGGCGACGCCTCGTGCACCGCCGCCGTCCGGTCGGCGGCGGACACCGTCGAGCTGGTGATCGAGGAGGTGGCCGCGACCCGGATCACCGAACGCGGCGCCACCCGGGGCGACGACCGGGTCAGCGAGGCGGCGATGGAAGACCGCAAGCGGGAGGGGTACTTCTGATGACGGCGACCGCGGTGCCGAGCGAGACCCGTGCGATGGACCTGCTCCGGTTCGCCACCGCCGGCAGCGTCGACGACGGCAAGTCCACCCTGATCGGCCGGCTGCTCTACGACACCAAGTCGCTCTTCACCGACCAGCTCGAGGCGGTCGAGGCGGTCAGCGCGGCCCGGGGCGACGAGTACACCAACCTGGCGTTGCTCACCGACGGGCTGCGGGCCGAGCGCGAGCAGGGCATCACCATCGACGTGGCGTACCGGTACTTCGCCACCCCCCGGCGGAAGTTCATCATCGCCGACACCCCCGGGCACATCCAGTACACCCGGAACATGGTGACCGGGGCGTCAACGGCCGACCTGGCGCTGATCCTGGTCGACGCCCGCAAGGGGCTGGTCGAGCAGTCCCGCCGGCACGCGTTCCTCTGCTCGCTGCTGCGGGTGCCGCACCTGGTGCTCTGCGTCAACAAGATGGACCTGGTCGACTGGTCACAGGAGGTGTTCGAGCGGATCGCGGACGAGTTCACCGCGTTCGCGGCGAAGCTGGAGGTGCCGGACCTGTCGGTCATCCCGATCTCGGCGCTGCACGGCGACAACATCGTCACCCGCTCCGAGAACACGCCCTGGTACGAGGGCCCGTCCCTGCTGCACCACCTCGAACACGTGCACATCGCCAGCGACCGCAACATGGTCGACGTACGGTTCCCGGTGCAGTGCGTGATCCGTCCCCAGTCGACCACCGTCACCGACTACCGGGGCTACGCCGGTCAGGTCGCCTCCGGGGTGCTCAAGCCGGGCGACGAGGTGATGGTGCTGCCCTCCGGCTTCACCAGCCGGATCGCGGCGATCGAGACCGCCGACGGCCCGGTCGAGCAGGCGTTCCCGCCGATGTCGGTGACCGTCCGGCTCACCGACGAGCTCGACATCTCCCGGGGTGACCTGATCTGCCGGCCGAACAACGCCCCGGCGGTCGCCCAGGACATCGAGGCGATGATCTGCTGGATGGACGAGACCAGGCCGCTGCGGGTCGGCGGCAAGTACGCCGTCAAGCACACCACCCGGTCGGCCCGGGCCGTGGTGCGGAACCTGCACTACCGGCTGGACGTCAACTCGCTGCACCGGGACGAGTCCGTGACCGAACTGCGGCTCAACGAGATCGGCCGGGTACGGCTGCGGACCACCGTGCCGCTGCTCGCCGACGAGTACCGGCGCAACCGTACGACGGGTGGCTTCATCGTCATCGACGAGGCCACCAACCGCACCGTCGCGGCCGGCATGATCGTAGAGACTGGCTGACCCCCGTCGCACCACGGGGCGGCGGTCAGTGACGATCGTTGATCACTAGGATACCTTGGTGATCCAACGTTCCTTATCTGTCCTTATCGGACTGACCACTGTGCTCTGTCCACTCGCGGCAGTGCCGGCGCTCGCCGACGAGACCGAACCCGTCGCCGAGCCGTCCCGGGTCGAGCTGGTGCTCGACGTCAGCGGCTCCATGCGGGCCGCCGACATCGGCGGCCGGAGCCGGATCTCGGTCGCCCAGCAGGCGTTCAACGAGGTGGTCGACGCACTACCGGACGACACACAGCTCGGCATCCGGGTCCTCGGCGCGACATACAAGGGCAAGGACAAGGCAATCGCCTGCCGGGACACCCAGCAGCTCGTGCCCGTGGGCCCGGTGGACCGGGCGGCCGCCAAGGACGCGATCGCCACGCTGCGGCCCACCGGGCACACGCCGATCGGCCTCGCGCTGCGCGGTGCCGCCCAGGACCTCGGCACCGAGGGCGGCAACCGGCGGATCGTGCTGATCACCGATGGTGAGGACACCTGTGCCCCGCCGGACCCCTGTGACGTGGCCCGCGAGTTGGCCGCCCAGGGGACCAGACTGGTGGTAGACACCCTCGGCCTCGCCCCCGACGAAAAGGTACGCCGGCAGTTGCTCTGCATCGCCGCAGCGACCGGCGGGACGTACGCCGCCGCCCAGTCACCCGAGCAGCTCACCAACCGGATCAGGCAACTGGTGCGGCGGGCCGAGGCCAACACGCCCGCCCCGGCGCCGGTTGCCGGCGGTCGGGAGTGCGCCGGTGCGCCGCTGCTCGGACCCGGTGTCTACACCGACCGGGAGAAGCCCGCCGAGCACCGGTGGTACCGGGTGCCGGTGGCCGACGGGCAGGAGCTGCGGGCGGCGGTCAGCGTGGCGCCGGACCGACCGATCCACCGCGACTACGGGGTGCTGCTGCGGGCCACCGCCGCCGACGGGCGGGAACTGGTCCGGGGTACCGACGCCGGCAGCGGGCGGACCGACGTGCTCTCCACCGGGTTGCGCTGGTCGGCGGGTGAACCGGAGTCGTCGGACGGCGACGCGGAGCCGTCCCGGGGCGCGGCACGGGGCGACGAGTCCCGGCTCACCGAGGTCTGCCTGGTGGTGAGCAACTCGTTCGCACCGGTGGATCGGCAGGACGGGCAGCCCGGCATCCCGTTCGAGCTGGTCGTGGACGTGGTGGCCGGCTCGGAGCCGCCGGCCGCGCCGGGACTCGGCCGGGGCTGGCTGCTGCTGCTCGTGCTGGGCGGAGCCGGTCTGCTCACCGGCGTGTTGGCGGGCTGGCTGACCCGTTGGTGGATCGCGACCTGGAGGACGAACTGATGCGTACCCGGATTCGACCCGCCGCCGCTGCGGTGGCCGCCTTCCGGCTGGCGTGGCCGGTCTGCCGGGCCCTCGCGGTGCCGGCCATCCTGCTCGGAGTGCTGTACCCGGCCGCCGCGCTTGCCGCGCCCACCCCGTCACCCGGGGCGGCCGCGCTGGATCGGGCCGGCACGTCGTTTCTCACCGCCGTGCCGGTTACCGCCGGCCAGCCGGTACGCCTCGACGCCTCGACCGGCGACTACCTCTACTGGTCGTTCCCGGGCGCGGCCGGCGACGTGACGGAGATCGCCGCCACCCTGCGCTTCCCGGCCGGTGCCAAGCGGTCCGGTGCGTCGACGTGGAGCATCGAGGTGTTCGACGGGCTGCGACGCAGGCAGGCCTGCACGGCCGGCGCGCAGACGCCGACAGCCGCCCGGGACGCCACCGAGGTACGCCTCGGCTGCGTACTGCGCCGGGTACGGTCCTGGGCCGAGCCGTGGTCCGGAGACCCGCTCCCCGGGACGTACTACGCCAAGCTGTCGGTTGTCGAGCTGCCCGAGGCGGACCTCGGGCTGCCGGTCGAGGTCGACCTGCTGATCGGCACCACGGACGGTGGATCCAACGCCGACGACGGCGAGCTGCGGGCACCCCTGGCCCCGCCGGCCCGACCCGGCGCGGTGCTGGCCGCGACCGACGGATCCGGCGCGTCGCCGAGCCCGGCCGCTGCCGACGCTGACGCCGACGGTGGCATCTTCGACTGGGTGCCGGCGTTCTCCACGCGGTGGATCTGGACCACGGTTGGTGGGGTGCTGGCGGCGGTGGCCGGAGTCTTCGGGTTCTCGCTGACCTGGCGTCGCCGCTGACCCTCGCCGGGGCCCTTCCCAACCGGGAAGGGCCCCGGCAAGACCGTTCGCCGAGACCGGTTGACGGCCGTACCGGCTCACCAACAGCGGTTAGCGGCGGTGGCCTCGGCCCGGGCGACGGCCTCGCCCCGGCTGGAGATCACCCTCGTGACCTCGATCCGAGCGGACGCTGCGGCTGACCCAGGCCGGTCTGGTACCGCCGTCGGGCGGCGACCGGTGTGCCGAGCTGCGCGAGAAGGACATCCAGGAGCGCGGGTCCGGGCACGGTTCCCCGAGATGCCGCCGATGCCGAGCCATCCCCGGTTGGGCACCTGCTCGCCGAGGCCGGATTGCCGCTGAACTACCGGAACGGCCTACCACGCCCGCGCCGCTGGCCCGGTACGGCGCGATGGAGCTGCTAGGGGAGTTGGCGGACCTGGCTCGGGGCGGGTGCGGGGTGGCTGCCCTGTCCGATGAAAAGCCGGGGCAGCTTCCCCGGCTCGACGCCACGGTGGTGCCGGTGGCCCAACGAGTTGGTCACACTGCCGGACGCCTGGGTGGCAACCAACACCGGCATGGCCCGCCCCCAGGTGACCGCTGTACTCAGTGGGCGGCTGTACTCAGTGGGCGGCCAAGGCGTCCACCTGCACGCGGAAGCTGGGGCCGGCGAGTCCGGCGACGAAGAGGATGGTCAGGGTCGGTTCATGACGCCCGAGCCAGCGGGCGAGTTCAGCTCGCAGCCGATCCATGTCGACGTCACCGACGAGGTAGATGGTCAACTTCATCACGTCGTTGATCCGCATGTCGGCGGCGAACAGGTTCCAACGGACATTTTCGAGCACGATCGTCAGTTGTTCGATCGCGTCGTCCGGCACATGTCCGTCAGGTCGGATCCCGAGTTGGCCGGAGAGCACCACCCACCGGTGATTTTGGCCAATCTCCACCTGGTGGTGGAAGCCGGCGATCGGTGGATGGACCCGTGTTGGCGCGGGGTTTCGGAATATTCTCACCAGGACTCAGTTCGGGCCGGTCCGGGAGAGGTGGGACACCGCCTCCTTGGTGAACGCTTCGGCGAAGTCACGGAGGAAGGCGAGGACCTGATCGATCTCCCGAGTTGCGGCCCGGTTATCGATGCGGGTGGTGACGCGCAGGTTGCCATGGCGTAGCTCGTAAAGAACCTCCACTCCGGCGGCGTCGAGGTTCTCGGCGCTGGGATGCTGCTTGGGCTCGGCCGGGACTACCGTCTGGAAATAAACCCCTTCGTCCCACCAGCCGCTGACATCCTGTGTCGATATCTGTGGCTTGGATTCCGCGAACTTCCGCAGGGAGATCACCTCTGCCTCGTGGGCTTTCTCGGCATCCTCGTGGTTCGGGTACGTCCGCAGCCTGACGGTGCCGGCCGGATCAAACTCTCCGACCTCGGTACGGAACCGTTCACCGTCGTCGAAGGCCCTGATGGCGCAGCTCAGGTAGACGTCCGTACCCCGGGTGTCGAACTGCACCGTCGGATCGTACGAGGGTTTCAGCTTAAGGCCGAACCGTGCAGCGACCTCCGTCATCTTCATGCGTTCGCACATGTCCGGGCTCGCCTGCCCGTATGTCACACGTGGCTCGGGGGTCTCGGTCGGCTTCGGGCTGGAATCGCATCCGCCGACGAGAAGGCCGGCAGCGGCGACCACCACTGTCGAACCGCGAACGATCTGACAGTGGACTCGGTGCTGCGACTGCCTGCCGACAATCCCGTTCATCGAGCCCTCGGCAAGTGGAAGCTACTGCTGTCCGTGTCGCCGAGTAGCCGGGGCTGCCGGGGCACCAGTCGCCCATCCTTGCCATCCGGCGTGTCCCGGATGAATTCCATCCGCGAGAGGGCATCACTCACCAGTACATGGAGATCCTGATACTGCTCATTTGAGTTCTGGTCGATGAGCGTGATGGCATCGGTCAGGGCGTGCAGCAACTCTTCGGCGGTGCCGCCGGTCAAGGCATGCTGGTCCATCGGGTTTGGCGCTGCGGCGCCTGCTAATGCGGAGGCGCCGGCGCTGGCCATGTCGAGGCTGTTGGCCCATAGGTCCCGGCCTTTTGCCATGGGTACGAACGCGCTGACGATGATCATGGCGTGCTTGGTGGACTGCTCCTGCTGCTTCGCTGCCGCCTGCTGGGGGCGTCGGTGCAACTGTTCCAGGAGCGCTTCGCGGGTGGCGTGCAGCACGTTCATCAGGCTCTGTTGGGTGAGGTCGACGGTGGCGTGCGCGGCCTCTAGGCCGGCGACGAGTGAGGCGAGCATCCGGTGGTGGCTTGCCAGGGTCTGCTCGAAGGGGTTGTAGAAGTTCGTGGCGAAATCCTCGGCCGCGTCACCGGACCAGTTGCCGAGGGTGTGCCGCAGCTTGCCGAAGTCGTGCGGCACGAAGTCTTCCAACCGCGCCAGCGCGTCCCGCACCGGTTGGATGATGTCGTTGAGATAGACAGATCCGGTGGGGTGGGCCAGCGGCTTGACCATCGATCTGATCGATTCGATGTTGTCCGATGCCCACCCTGAGGCCTTCGCCTTGTATTCCTCGACCTGCTTCTGAATTTCTTCGTCGATCGAATCCTGCCAGATCAGACGGGGCGGGAACGGCGGCGGCACGGACCACATACGGCTGAACGAGACCGTCCCGGCGAACTCCACCTTGACCCAGGAACCGGGGGCGCTCCCGAGAGCGGCTATCTCGAGGAATATCTCCAAGGAGCTGGACTCGATGCCGTCCATGTATGCGAACACCTGGTCGATGTAGTGCAGCTCGGCCAGGTAGGTGCCGATCTCGTTGAGGTACTGGTGCATCTGGCGATAGTCGAAGGGGATCGAGGCGTCGACCATGGCGTCTCCCGTCTGGCCAGGTCAGTCAACGATGTTGCGGGGAATGTGACGTACCAGCGGCGGATCGCCGGGGGCCGGGGGATTGGGCGGAGCAAGGGCGGGTTGCTGGTAGTCCGACGCGTGGTAACCGAGAAGCCGGGTGAACTCCTTCGCCGCTGCCTCGTCCGTGGCTGCGTACCGGTCGGCGATGGTGACCAGCGCGGCGCCGACCTCCGACATCCGCAGCGAGGTCAGCCGTAACACGTCCTGTACCTCGGCGCGCAACTCCAGCAGACGCTGCTGCGCCGGGCCGATGCCTCGGTCGGGCAGGTCGAACTGTCCTTCCATCGCCCCGGCCGTCTGGTGCACGAGCACCGTCACGTCGGCATAGGTTCTGGCGATCCGGGGCAGCTCGTTACGGCCGGCCCGGTATAGGTAGTAGAGGTGCGCGCCGAGTTCCCTACCCGAGCCGACGTTGCCGACGTTGCCGTCAGCGCCGCGATACTCCGGCCGCCACCCCGGCTCGGTTGCCTCCATGATCCCGTTAACCCCCGGTTACAGGTGGAATTGCCTTGGAGGTTATAGCACGAAGCGCAACGACTCCGTCACCCTGCAGTCGGGAACCTGTGGATAACCTCATTGCTCGTATCGGCGCTCGATGCTCCGAGCAGGATCCGTCTTCCTGGACGGTGTCCCAGGCTAATTCCTCGCTGCCGATCCGGAAGGTACTAAGTAGGCTTCGAGACCCGCGGGCTGGCCATGGGGCGGTAGCGTGGACAGGCATGGGGGAAGAGGTTCGCGCCGATCCGGTGGAGATCGCCAGGGTAGCGCAGTCCTACCTGGACAATTCGACCGAACTCGCCTCGGCGCTGCGTGCGCTGCGCGCGGACGCCGTGATCTCGCCGGCCGACTTCGGGCAGGTCGGCCCAGCCGGCCAACTCAACGACGCCTACCAGACGGTGGCGGGCAGCGCCGGTACGGCCGTCGAGCGCGTCATCGGTGTGCTGGAGGTCGACAACGAGAGCCTGCTCCAGGTCGCGTTCGCCTATCGGCAGGCCGACGAGCGAGCGGCCGAGCGGCATCGCCGGGAACATCCCAACATCCCGATCTAGGAAGGACTCCTGATGGGCTTTCCACCGGAGGATCGGGAGATCCGGGTCGACGCGGCGCTCTGGGACCTCCAGGCCAACCCGGGCCGGATCGAGAGCGCCGCCTCGGCGTGGCGGCGCTTCGGCAAGGAGAGCGTCGCGGTCGGCGACGACCTGGATGCGGACAGTCGAAAGTTGCTGGGCTCGGAGTGGGCGGGAGCGGCGCGCGACTCCTTCGGTCAGCACCAGTCCAAGGTGTTCGGCAGCCTCGACACGATGGGCAGCCAGGCTGGCCGGCTCGCCTCGGCGCTGGAGGGTGCGGCTGAGCTGCTGCGGTGGTACCAGAACGCGCTCGACGGCGAGCGCGAGCAGATCATGGGCGCCGTGCCGAGCTGGCGCTCGGGCGGCGAGATCGTCTTCCGGTGGAATCAGCCCGCACAGGCTACCGAGGTCAGCAACGCGACCAACCGGGCCCGCACGCTGCGCAAGGAGCTCGACGACGCCCTGAAGGGGAAGCTGAGCGGCTTCTCCGCTGCGGTGTGGGACAGCATCTCGACGCAGTGGGACAGTGTCTCCTCCGGCGCGGCCGACCCGTTCACGCTGCCGGCGGAGGCGACCGGCGTTTCGGTGCTGATGGTCGACGGCCGGGCCGTGGTCAACACGGGTCCGGGCGACGACATCGTCAAGGTGACCCGCGACCCGGAGACCGGTCAGGTGATCGTCGAGGTCAACGGGGTCAAGTACCACTATCCGGAGGGCACGCCGGTGACGATCCGCGCCGGGGACGGCGACGACCGGGTCGAGGTGCCCAAGGGCGCCAACCTGAGCCTCACCCTGCTCGGCGGCGAGGGTGACGACAAGATTTCTGGCGGGGACGGCAACGAGCGGATCATCGGCCTGCACGGCGACGACGAGATCTACGGCGGCGCCGGCAACGACTACGCCTCGGCCGGCTCCGGCCGTGACTACACCGACGGTCAGGGCGGCGACGACCTGCTGTCCGGCGGCCGAGGCAACGACGTCGTCTACGGACTCTCCGGGAACGACAACATCTCCGGAGGCGAGGGCGAGGACTACCTCGAAGGCGCGACCGGCGACGACACCGTGCACGGCGGCGCGGGTCGGGACATCGTCTCCGGCGGCCGGGACAACGACCGGCTCGACGGTGGTTCCGGCGACGACGTGCTCTACGCCGGGCACGGCCGCGACACGATCTCGGGTGGCGGCGGAGCCGACACCGCCTACCGGCAGGACGAGGACCAGGCGTCCGGCGTACGCCAGGACGTGCGGGTCGAGGTGAGCGACGCGGCGCAGTACATCCAGATCGAGGGGTCGCCCGAGTTCCAGGAGCGGGTCCGCGCCGACCTGGACATGATGCGCGCATCCCCGATCGGGCAGCAGATGCTCGCCGAGCTCGACGACATCCACAACGACTCGGCCGCGATCGCCGCCGACTGGCCCGGGCTCGGCGGAATCTCGTACCAGGGAAACCCGCTCGTGATCGTCGAGGCCGACTCCAACACCGCCTCGTACAGAACGAACTGGCATCTGGGTGAGAACTACGAGGTCACCTACAACCCGAGCCGGCTCTCGTCGTCGGACGAGCGGCCGCCGATCGCGGGCCTGTTCCACGAGTTCGCGCACGTCTACGACTACGGGAACAACACGTCCGCTCCGGGCGAGCATGAAGGGCCGGACGATGTCGGGGTGGAGAACGACGAGCGGGAGGCTGTCGGCCTGCCGATCGACGAGGATGACGACCCGAACACGCCCGGCCGGATCGACCCGGACCACCCCTACAGTTACACCGAGAATGCTTTCCGGGACGAGATGGGCTGGCCGAGAAGGACGTCGTACTCTTGATCAAGAAGTTGCTCTTCGCCTGTGGCGCGGCGGTGCTCGCCGTCGTCACGCTGGCCGGCTGTGGCGCGGAGGCCTATGTGGATTTCGAGCCGGAGTGGAAGCCGACCGGCGTAAAGCCGACGGCGAGCTTCGACGCCGAGGTCACACCTCGGGCGGAGGCCCTAGGCGTGCGTTACACGCTGCGCAACCAGGGCGCGGAGCCGATCGTCGCCTATGTCGGGGTTGAGGGGAACGTCGCCTCGCATGCCTACGACGTCTACGTGACCGCCCGAGAGGATGGCACGGTCGAGTTGGCCAAGCGCACCTTCGCCATCCCGCCCGGGGTGGACGCCGACGCGATCGGCACCATCGAGGGCGTGGTTGTCCCACCCGGCGAGGAATTCACCGAGGAGTTCTCGGTTCCGTTGCCACTCGAAGGCCGTCGCCCCTACGTCGCCACGGTCAAGCTCCCGGAACCGGTGCGCGAAGTGGTCTTCTGTCTCGGCGCCGTACTCCAGAGCGAGGCCGCCGCGCCAAAACCCGCCGACGACGGTCGCGGGAAGTATCCGCTGAACGGGCCGCAGCATCTCCTCTGTTCGCCGCCCGCGACGCTGTGATCGGCGCCCGCCCGGCGGACGGGTGGTGTATCGGTGCGGCCGAACAGCCCGCGACAGCGAAGGCGCTCGCCGACGCGCAACGGGACCCTACGGATGACGGGCAGCTTGCGGAACTACGCGCCGCGTTGGCCGCCGCCGCGCTCAACGACAAGGTGTTTGCTACCGAGTTGCACCGCCTTTGGGAGGAGGTCAGGGGGGCGGTGGACGACCGTAACCGAGCCAGCAACACCATCTCCGGCCCCGTGCAGGGGCCGGTGGTACAGGCACCTGACATCCACGGTGGCGTCCGCTTCGGCTCCGACCGCTTGCGCAGCTGACCGCAAAGGATCCTTACGCTGCAATGTGACTTTGCCACGTCAAGCGCTGACCACCAGTGCTGTCGGGTCCGCTATATGCGGTCACTCCGGTGACCCTCCATGAGGACGCCCTGAGTGCGTCTATCGATTGGCTTCCTCTCTTGCCGATGTTCAGTGCGTCCACCCGGCCGCCAATTGCTCCGCCCGCATGGACGGGCACCGCCCGGGAACCTACCGCCCGAGGCGTCGTCTGCTGTGCGTCCGCACGCGCAACTGCCAGGCTGTCGGCGGCCGTCACTGTTAGGCCGGGTACGAACCCTCGCGAGGAAATCTCGAGGCCGTGCCCGATTCTGCTGCCTACACTCGGCCGGGTGATGCAGGGGCGCTTCGTTGACGACGGACGGTGGCTGGCCGGGTTCGCCGGTGAGTTCGTAGTGCGATGCCCGCGGTGCGGCGCGGCGGCGAAGGTCCTGCGGGAATGGTGGACAACTGCTTCGGTCTACCACTGTGGTTGCGGACCCCGTGCGCCGGTCACACGTTGTGGGCCTTCAACCCGCACCACCTCGCTTACCTCAAGGAGTTCCTGCGGGCCGGGCTTCGAGAACGGCACGGCACGGCGAACGCCTCAGTGGTGTCCCGACTGCCCGGCTGGTTCAAACAGGCCAAGCACCGAGGCGAGGCACTGCGCGCGGTGGAGCGTCTTGAACGACTGCTCCTGCCCTGACGTCCGGCGGCCGGCGGTCGCCGGCTGGTTCACCTGGAGGCACGGATCTGCCGCCGAGCGAGCGCGCCGGAAGGCGGGAACTCCTGTCACTCTCCGTGGATGTCCGGCGCAGGCGTCGGCTAGATCCCCGTGCACGCACGTGGCACCCCTCTCTGTCAAGCGCTGGTCGGGAGCGGTGTTCTAGGCTGACTGGTGGCGGGTCCGGGAAGTGACTTCTCCGAAGAGCTGGCCTGGGGATGTGAGCTGGTCACGCTGGAGTCAGTAGTCGTTCCCCGTTGTCCTCCCGGGCCCGTCACCGTGGTCGTGGCGTCGTCGATCATGGGTCGGTAGACGATGTCGGACAGGCGTCGCTTCAGCGCTCGCATCGCTTCCATCGACGTCTTGCCGGCGACTTTCTTCCGGTCGAAGTAGGCGCGACCCTCGGTCGGGTTACGCAGCTGGACGGTGGCCATGATGTGCAGTACCCGGTTGATCTGTCGGTTCCCGGCGCGGGAGAGCCGGTGGTGTACCTGCTCGCCGGAGGACGCGTCGATGGGGGCGGTGCCGTTCCAGGAGGCGAAGTGGGCCCGGTTCGGGAACCGGGTGATGCCGCCGACCTCGACCAGCAGCCGGGCAGCGCCGGACGGTCCGATGCCATGCAGGTCCATCAACGTGGTTCCAGTAGAAGCGACAAGCTCCTTCAGTTCCTTGTCGGCGTCCTTCGTGCGTCGGTAGATCCGTTCGAGGTCGCCGATTAGCTCCGCGGCGACCCGCCGTCGGGCCTTGCCGACCGTGTCTCGGGGCCGGACCGTGGCCAGCAACGCTTTGGCTTGGGCGGCGGACAGGCTCTTCTTCGCCCCACCCGGGATGAGTTCGAGGAGCAGTTGGTGCAGCTGGGACACCATCCGGGTGTGGTCCTCGCCCAAGGAGCGGCGCCGGTCGACCAGGATCCGCAGCAGGGCGAGCTGTTCGTCGTTGACGACCGGGCGAAGCCCGGCCATGCGGGTGCCGACCAGGGCGATGGAGTGGGCGTCGGTGGCGTCGGTCTTGCGGCCCTGACCGGTGGCGAACACCCGCGCCCTGGCCGACAGCTTCGGCGGAACGTCGACGACCCGCTCACCGTCGGCCAACAACCGGTTGGCGATGTGCCGTCCGATGCCCTGACAGCCCTCGATCGCCCAGACCCGGTTCGGCCATTGGTTGGCGTACTTTCTCATCGCCGTGTAGCCGTCGCGGTCGGTGTCGAACCGGCCGCCGCCGACGATGGTCTCGTCGCCGGCCATGACCTCGATCGTTGCCGAGCGCTTGTGCGGGTCCATCCCGATGAGTCCTCACGAACCGTCTCGAGGTCACGCCTGAGCTGACCGGCAATGCGCTCGCGCGGCTGCGGTCCACCGAGCTCCGACATCATGACCGGATCACAACGCAAACGGACATACGCATCGAGGTCGGCCGGCTCCACGTCACGCAGAAGCATCTCGGGAGCCTACCCAGTCCCGCAGCAACCGACCGTGTTACAGAAGCAGTCGCATATTTGCCGCGGACATTGCGCTGCATCGAGCGTGTGACGTGAGGTCGCGGCCGGAGACTTGGGCAGGCGGTGCATCATCGTTACCGCACGAAGGTGAAGATCCGGCCGCTCGCAGGTGGGCTCTCGGGTTGCCCGTGGAACAGGTGCACGCCGACCGAGAACAGCGCGCCCGGTGGCGCGTCGAAGGCCAGCTCGGTGAAGCCCACCCCGGCGAACCAGCGCCGGACCGCCGGGGTCAGGTCGGGATCCCGACGTGTCCGGGTCCAGACCACCGTGGCTCCCGGCGCGCACAGCCTCGGCAGCGAGGCGATCGTTGCTTGGACGTCCTGGTCGCTGATGTTGCCCAGTACACCGACGAGAAGAACCAGGTCGGCCGGGACAACGGTGCGATACGCGGCGAAGTCACCGGCATCGGCACACATGACGGTGATTCCGTCGAGGCCGGCTGTGGCGGTGCGCTCCCGTGCGGCTGCGACGTTGCGCGGATCCTTCTCGATCAACGTCGCATGCACCCGGTAGGCATCCAGACGTCGGGCCACGACACCGACAAGGTCATCGCCCTGGCCCGCGCAAACGCTGACGACCCGCAACCAGGACTCCGGCCGTCCGTCCAGCCAGTCTCCGATGTGGCGCTGCACGAGGCGCAGTCTCCGTGACAACGCTGAGGTGTCGTCGGCGTACGACGAATGCCACTCGTGCCAGTCCGTCATTTCGGCCACCCGACGATGCTGCCATGCTGGATCAGAACCAGGCCGGTCCCGTCCGCTTCACCGCACAGAAGCACGCCACAAAGAAGCGCTACCCTCGGCGAGCCTCGTGAACGCATCGGTACACGGACGTGCCGATGTGAGCGAGTCGGCTATGGCGCATGTCTGTGCGCGGCGAGGCATGCCGATCCGTGCTTCGAGCGAGTGAATCGCCGATTCGGGCGCGTCGAGGCAAGGGCCAAGTGCGGTCGACGTGCAATGCGAACCTCGCCCGACAGGAAGGGGCAAGCCTCGATATGCTCGGTCGCCTCCGGCGACCCCTGCTGCCAGGAGTACCACAGTCCGGCCACCGACCGCCCGACCGAGAAGATCTCCACAGCACACCAACACTTCATCACGCCACCCGGCCCACGGACTCGCCCGGCGGGCCCAATTGTTGCGGTGACCAGTCAGCCCGATTCGCCGCAGTCAGTGACGTCGGCCCGCTTCCGGATCAGGGACGAGTGAACGAGCGGGGATCCGGTGAGCGTGCTACCGGACTTGGCACCCTCCCAGATGAAGTCCGGCGTATAGCTCCCGTAGCCGTCCAACGGGAACAGGCCGTCGTTGGTCATGTGCCACAGCCGGGTGGGATCTCGGAACGCCAGCGACAGCACGAACCTGTTGCCGGGATCCTTCAGACGCCCGGCGGGGGTCGCACGGGCCAGAAGCGCTACGTCCCCTTTCTCGCATGGTCTGAGGTCCTGCTGTTGTCAGAAGAACGCTTCCCCGGATTGCGCGATGGCGAAGATCGCAGCATCTCGGAGCGGGACGGGTGACCTGTTCAGCACCGAAACCGTCGCGACGATGAAGAAGCTGGACGACTGTGGCCTCGCGGACGCGGCGGTGTCGTCGTCGGCGATCCAGAAGGCCACGCGGGAGGCGTAGCGCCGTTCGTACCGCTCGCGGACGGTCTGGTTCAACGTGATCTGGTCACGGTTGACCTGCTGCTGCGCTCGTACACGTCGATTTTGTACGCGATCAGGTCCAGGCACGCCGTGAGCCCGTCAACCTTGGCGGCCACCTGCGCCTGTTGGGCGCGGAGCACGTCGAGGCGGGCGGTTTCGTTGCCGTTGCCCTGCCGGAGCAGGCCGACATAGCGGCGGATCGTCTCCAGTGGCATGCCGGAGGCCCGCAGGTGGGTGCAGACCCGCAACCATTCGAGGTCCGAGGGGCCGTACATCCGGTACCCGGTGGCAGAGCGCCGGATCTGGCCGGGCAGCAGTCCTTCCGCTCGTAGAAGCGGAGCGTGTGCACGCTCAGGCCGGTCCGTTCGGCGACCTGGCCGATGCTCAGTTCCTGGGCGCCGTCGGGCACCCGTTCACGGTACCCGGACTTGACCTAGAGTCCGCTCCAATCTCTACGGTTCCGGGTCATAACTGATTCTCCTGTTGCCCTGATCACGGGCGGCTCCAGCGGTATCGGCGCCGCGACCGCCCGCCGGTTGCTCCGCGAGGGTTACCGGGTCACCGTGACCGGACGCGACCGGGACCGCCTGGCGCGGTTCGCCGTCGCGCTCGACGAACCGGCGGAGCTGCTGACCGTCGTCGCGGATGCCGCCGAGTACGACGCGGTCGTGGCGGCCGTCGACACCACGGTCGGCGCGTTCGGGCGGTTGGACGTCGCGATCGCCAACGCCGGTTTCGGCACGCACGACACGGTCGCCGACGGGAACCCCGCCGGCTGGCGCGACATGGTACTGACCAACGTCCTCGGCCCCGCGCTGCTGATCCGGGCCACCGTCGCCCACCCACCTCGGGCCAGCCGTGGCCGGATCATCCTGGTGGGGAGTGTCGCCGGTGTGGTGCACACCCCCGGCAACATCTACGGGGCGACGAAGTGGGCGGTGACCGGCCTGGCCGAAAACACCAGGCGGATGGTGACCGCAGACGGCGTGGGGTTGACCCTGATCGCTCCCGGTGTCGTGCACACCGACTTCTGGCAGCCGGCGAGCGGTGTCCCTGGCCGGCCGTCGCTGACGGCCGACCAGATCGCCGAGGCGATCGCCTGGACGGTCAGCCAGCCGGCCGGCGTCGACGTGAACACCGTGACCCTGCGACCGGTCGGCCAGGCCGTCCGAACCGCCCCCGCCTCGCTCGCCGTCAGGTGAGCCGGCCGGCTCCCGGTCCGGTAGTCGAGGTGAAGAGGCGAACCGTTGTTGTCGGTGCCCCTGGCTAAGCTGACGCGGTGATCGGCACGACATCCGCTAAGGTGAATCTCTGGCGCCCGCCGGCGCTTGACGACGGGGTCGCCGCCGCCTACCTGCGCCGGCTGGGTCTCGACCCAACCACCGAGCGAGCGGAGCGGCCGTCGGTGGCGCAACTGCACCGGCTGCATGCCGCGCACGTCGAGCGGGTGCCGTACGAGACCGTCTGGATCGCCCTCGGCGAGCGTCGGGAGATCGATCCGGTCGCGGCAGCGGATCACCTGGTGGCCGGGCGTGGCGGCTACTGCTTCCAGCTCAACGGGGCCTTCTCGGCGCTGCTGACCACCCTCGGCTATCCGGTGACCTGGCACCGGGCCGGCGTGCAGGGCCAGCCCGGCGACCCGGCCGGGGACAGCGGCAACCATCTCGCGTTGACCACGGTCCTCGACGGTCGGGGCTGGTGGCTGGACACCGGACTGGGCGACGGGCCGCTCGACCCGGTGCCGCTGCTGGCCGGGGCCTTCGGCCCGGACGACCGGTTCCGGCTGCGGCCGTCGGACTCGGTGCCGGGCGGCTGGCGGTTCGACCACGAGCCCGGCGGCGCGTTCGTCGGGATGGATTTTTCGGTGACCGCGACCGGGCCGACCGACCTGCTGGACAAGCACATCGAGGTCTCCACCTCGCCGACGTCCGGAATGGTGCGGGTGGTGACGGTGCAGCACCGGACCCAGGCCGGTGTCCGGATCATCCGTGGCCGGATGTTCTCCGAGCGGCCGGTGGCCGGCTCCGCGACGGTCCGGCAGCTTTCCGGGTACGCCGAATGGCGCGCCCTGCTGCGGGAGGTGTTCCGACTGCCGCTCGACGACGTACCGGAGGAGCGGTTGCGGGCGGTGTGGCAGCGGATCGAGGCGGACCATGCCGCATGGGAACGCGACCGCCAAGCCTGAAGTCGCCGTGCTGACCCCACCGCCGGGGGCGTCGCCGGGGCAGGGTTTCACACGTCAGCCGATCCGTTCGGCTCCGCCCCCCGGGGTGACGGTGAAGCTGGACGGGGCACGGAAGCCGCGCCGGGCGTACGACTCGGCCACCGTCGACGCCACCGTCTCGGCGGCAGCCGCGTCGACCAGCGCGAGTACGCAGCCACCGAACCCGCCCCCGGTCATCCGGGCCCCGTACGCCCCGGCGGTCAGGGCCGTCTCGACCGCGGTGTCCACCTCCGGGACGGTGATCTCGAAGTCGTCCCGCATCGAGGCGTGTGAGGCGGTCAGCAGTGGCCCGATCTCGGCGAGCCGGCCGGCGTGCAGCAGTTCGACCGTCTCCAGTACCCGCTGGTTCTCGGTGACGACGTGTCGCACCCGGCGGCGTACCGTCTCGTCGTCGAGCTGGGCCAGCGCGGCGTCGAGCCGGTCGACGGTGACGTCCCGCAGCGCCGGCACGCCGAGAGCGGCGGCGGCTGACTCGCAGGCGGCGCGGCGGGCCGCGTACTCGCCACCGGCGTGCCGGTGCGGCGCGTTGCTGTCGATGACCAGGATGGCGAGCCCGGCGGCGTCGAGGTCGAACGGCACCTGCTCGACGGCGAGGGTCCGGCAGTCCAGGAAGAGCGCGTGCCCCGGGCGGCAGCGCAGCGAAGCGGACTGGTCCATGATGCCGCACGGCACCCCGGCGTAGTCGTTCTCGGCCCGCTGCGCCAGCGCCGGCCGGTCGGCCAGCGGCAGGTCGAGTTCGCCGAGGTCGGCCAGGGCGGTGAGTACGGCGGACTCCAGCGCCGCCGAGGAGGAGAGTCCGGCCCCGAGCGGTACGTCGGAGGCGATCGCCAGCCGGGCCACCGGTACGTCGTGTCCGGCCTCGCGCAGCGCCCAGACGACCCCGGCGACGTACGCCCCCCAGCCGGTGACCCGGCCCGGTTCGGCGGCGTCGGCCCGGCCGAACGAGATCCGTGCACCGGCCTGCTCGGACCAGACCGTCCAGCGTCGCCCCCGCTCGGGGGCGGCGGCGACGACGGTGCGCTGCGGCAGCGCGAACGGCAGCACGAAGCCGTCGTTGTAGTCGGTGTGCTCGCCGATCAGGTTGACCCGACCGGGTGCGGCCCAGACTCCGGCGGGGCGCTCGCCGCCGTACTCGGTGGAAAAGCCGGCGGTGGCGCGTTCGGTGACCGGCCCGACCGGCCGGTCCGGGTGACTGGTCGTGGTCTGTCGATGGGTGGTGTCGGGAGTGCCGGTCACGACGCCGCTCCGCCGAGGATCTGCTCCCGGTAGAACGTCCAGGCGTCGGCGACGATCTCCGGCAGGGCCGGCTTGGCCGGGATCCAGCCGAGGTCGGCCCGGGCCCGCTCGGCGGAGGCGACCAGCGCGGCCGGGTCGCCGGGGCGGCGCGGAGCGGTCTCCACGGGTACCGGATGCCCGGTCACCTCGCGGACCGCCTCCACCACCTGGCGGTTGGAGAAGCCGCAGCCGTTGCCGAGGTTGAAGACCTGGTGCGCGCCGGGCTTGGCGGCATCGAGGGCGAGCAGATGTGCCCGGGCCAGGTCCTCGACGTGGATGTAGTCCCGGACGCAGGTGCCGTCCTCGGTCGGGTAGTCGTCGCCGAAGAGTTGCAGCTTCTCCCGACGGCCGGCGGCCACCTGGAGGGCGATCGGGATCAGGTGGGTTTCCGGCTCGTGCCGCTCGCCGAGCGCCACCCCGTCCCGCAGGTAGGCCCCGGCGACGTTGAAGTAGCGCAGCGACACCGCAGCCAGCCCGTGCGCGGTGGCCATCGAGGTGAGCGCCAGGTCGACGGCGAGCTTGGTGGCGCCGTACGTGCTGGTCGGCAGCGGGGTGCTGGTCTCCCTGATCGGCGTCTCGGTCGGGTTGCCGTAGACGGCTGCGGTGGAGGAGAAGACGAACCGGGGTACGCCGGCGATCCGGGCGGCGTCGAGCAGCGCCAGTGAGCCGACCGTGTTGACCCGCCAGTAGAGCTCCGGCCTGGCCATCGACTCCCCGGCCGCGATCAGCGCGGCGAAGTGCAGCACGCCGTCGAAGCCGGCGTCGGGGGTGAGCACTCCGGCGACGTCGGCGACGTCCGCCCGGACGAAGGCGGCCTCCGGGGCCAGCGCCTCGGCGTGCCCGGTACGCAGGTCGTCCAGGACCACCACCTGGTGCCCGGCGTCGAGCAGCAGCCGGGTGACGACGCTGCCGACGTAACCGGCACCCCCGGTGACGAGCAGTTTCACGGCTGTGCCCTTTCTGCTTCGGTACGACTTCGACGCCGAGCCCTCAGCATTCCACCATGTTCTGTCAATTCTGCACAGAGTCGAACATGACCGGTGGGATGACGCGGGCCCGAGGTGCCCACACCGGGCACCTGAAGGTGTCTACCATCCTTGGCATGCGGGACGGCGGCAGTACCGGGCCCCGGCGGCGATCGTCGGGGCGCCCAAGACGGCAACCGGGCCCACTCGCGCGGGCCCTGGCCCGGGTCATCGTACGCGCGGCGGACGGCTCGACCCGGCTGGTCACCGCGCTGCTCGGGGCCAGCCCGACGGCGGGACGGGAACAGATCAGCGAGGCCGAACTCCGGGACCTGGTCGCTGCGAACACCCGACTCGACCCGGTCGAGCGGCGGATCATCGACGAGGTACTCGTGGCCGGCGCCAGCCTGGTCCGAGAGGTGATGATGCCCCGGACCGAGGTGGTCTTCCTGGCCGCCGGGCTGCCCCTCGGGGAGGCGGCCCAACTCGTCCGGGCCGAGACCCACACCCGGTATCCGGTGGTCGACGGCACCTCCGACGACGTGGTCGGCTTCGTGCACCTGCGTGACGTGCTGCTCCGCCCGGACGACGACGCCTGCACCACGATCGGGGACCTGACCCGGGAGGTGAAGAAGATCCCCGGCAGCAAGCGGGTGCTGGCGGCGCTGACCGAGATGCGCCGCGAGCGGCACCACCTGGCGGTGGTGATCGACGAGTACGGCGGCACGGCCGGGATCGTCACCCTGGAGGACCTGATCGAGGAGCTGGTCGGCGAGATCCACGACGAGTACGACAGCGCCCCCGACCCGGTGCCGACCGGCGGCCCGACCGAGGTGGACGGCCGGCTCAACCTCGCCGACTTCGCCGAACGGGTCGGCTTCGCCCTGCCACCCGGCCCGTACGAGACGGTCGGCGGGTTCGTGATGGCCGCCCTGGGCCGGTTGCCGGTCTGCGGTGACGAGGTGCCGGTACCCGGCGCGGAGCAGCCCGGCGGGGGCGGCAACGGCGGCGGTGCGGGCCGTTCGGCGGGCGGGTTCGGCAACGGGGCCGAGCCGGAGGGCGACCCGGACGGGGACGGCTGGCTGCTCCGGGTGCTGGCGGTGGAGGGCCGCCGGGTGGCCCGGGTCGGCATCTCGGTGGTCCGGGCCCCGGAGCAGCAGCGGGCGGCGGAGCAGCAGGCCGCCGCGGAGCCGCAGCGGGCCCCGGAGCAGCAGCGGGCGGCGGAGCAGCAGGCCGCCCCGGAGCAGCAGGGAGCCCCGGAGCAGCTGCGGGCCAGCGTGCCGGCCGCGCGCACCGACGGGGAGCCCGACGAGGCACCGGTGGCCACGCCCGACTGACCCGCACCGCTGATCGATCAGATGATCTGGAGCTTGCGCCAGGTGGCGCCGTCGGCGGAGTAGGCCGCCCAGCCGGAACCGAACAGGTCGTAGGCGACATAGCCGGCGACGGTCCGCTCCAGCCGGGCGAGCGGCGGCAGGCTTCCGCCGGCCCGCTGGAAGGTGACCCCGTCGTCGGCGCTCAGGTAGAGCTGCCGATCGGTGCCGGTCACCAGCAACCGCCCGTCCAGCAGCGGCACCAGCGCACCGGAGATCCCCGCCGGCACCCCCGACGCGTCGGAGCGGCTCCGGGTGAAGGTCCGGCCACCGTCGGCGGAGTGGTAGAGGGCGAGCAGGCTCCGGTCGGTGCCGAGCACCGCCGCGTAGGCCTGACTGCCCAGGCTGGCCACCTCGACGGTACGGGCCGAGGTGCCGGTGTCGGGCAGTTCCACGGTCCGCCAGTGTGCCCCCCGGTCCCGGGTCAGCGCCACCGCGGCGTGGCCGTTGCGGAAGCCGCCGACCCACCAGGCGCCGTCGGCACCGGCAGCCGGTGCCACCCAGCAGACGTCGAGGTCGGGTGAGGTCGCCGGAGCACCGGCCCGGGGCCGGTCCGGCCGCCACACCTCCACGTCCAGGCCGCACCGCCCGCCGCCCGGCCCGGCCCGGAGCAGGTCGCCCCGGACCGCCGCGACCCGGCCGGTACCGTCGCCGGTGTCGACCTCCCGCCAGCTCCGTCCGGCGTCGGCGGAGGCGTACGCCCCACCGGGGTGGCTGACCAGCAGCCGGCCGTCGGGAAAGGCCGCCAGTTCCAGGCGGTGCTGCCCGGCGCTGCCGGCGGGCAGTTCGGTGTGTTCCCAGCTCGCGCCGCCGTCCGAGGTCCGGGCCAGGCTGGCCGGGCAGGGCTTGGCGACACCGCATCGGGCCAGCAGGTAGCCGTGGTCGGGGTCGACGAACTCGACGTCGCCGATCGTCCCCGGCACGTGCGCGACGGCGGACGCGGTGAGCCCGTTGATCGTGATGCCGGCCCCGGTGTAGACCGGTCCACCCGGCGGCGCGTCGGCCACCGGCGGGGGCGCCGGATCGGTGCCGTCGGCCGTCCACGGCTGGAGGGCCACGGTCGTCGCCACCACCAGGCTGAGCAGGGCGGCACCCCCGGCCGTGCCGGCCGCGTGCCGGCGCCGCCGGGTCGCCGCGCGGTCCCGGATCCGGGCCAGCGGCGGCTGCTCGATGTCGTCCAGCAGCGCCGCCCGGCCGCGGGCCAGCCGTACGTCGAGGTCCGGGCCGGGCCTGTCCTGGTCAAGCATCTCTCACCCCCCGTCGCACCGCCGGCCGCACCCGGGCCGGTTCTTCCACAGCCCCACCCGAACCAGCGCCGCGTGCCGTCCTGGCGACCATCGGATCCGGGTCGCCGGCCGGTGGGTCCGGCCGGCCCGGCTGTCCCGGCGCCGAGGTGGCCTCGCCGGCGCCCCGGTAGTCGCCGAGGCGGGCGGCGAGCGCCGAACGCCCCCGGGACAGCCGCGACTTCACCGTGCCGGTCGGTACCCCGAGCACGGTGCCGACCTCCTCGACCGGCAGGTCGGCGAAGTAGTGCAGCACGATCACCTCCCGGTAGCTGACCGGCAGCCCGGCCAGGGCGTCGCGCAGGTCGGTCCGCTCCGGTCCGGGAGCGGCCTCGACCAGCCGCGTCACCGGACGGTCCCGCAGCAGGATGGTGTCCAGCAGTTGGCGTCGCCGCCAGCGCCGCCGTACGACGTTGACCGCGACCGTACGCAGCCACGCCTCGGGGTTGTCGATGTCGGCAAGCCCCTGCGGCCGGGCGATCGCCCGGGCGAACGCCTCCTGCACCACGTCCTGCGCCTCAATCAGGTCCGTGGTGAACGCGTAGACCTGCGCGACCAGTCGCCGGTAGCAGGCGTGGTACAGCTCACCCATCGCCTCGTCCACCGCGTCCCGTTCGCCGCCCGCGGAGCGTCCGCCGTGCCGTACCAAACGCTGTCCCTCCCGGCCGGGCGGTGCGCCGCACTCCCGGGGTTGCGGCGGAGCCGCCCAACTCCCGGGGTTGCGGCGGAGCCGCCGACCGACTCCGGTTTCCGGGTACGAGTCTGCACCGTTGCGCAGGGTTCCCCGGTTTCCGTAGGTGAAAGGGTCGGAATGGCACGGGGGCGTGCGGGCGCGTTCCCACGGTTGCTGTCAGAATTGCCGGCATGTCCGACGCTCCTGCCCGGCCCCGGGTACTCTCCGGGATCCAGCCGACGGCCGACTCCTTCCACGTGGGCAACTACCTGGGCGCGGTGCGCAACTGGGTGGCGATGCAGGAGACGCACGACACCTTCTACAGCGTGGTCGACCTGCACGCGATCACCGCCGGGCACGACCCGGTCGCGCTGCGGCACTCCAGCCGGGTCGCGGCGGCGCAGCTCTTCGCGGTCGGGCTGGACCCGGAGCGGACCACTCTCTTCGTCCAGTCCCAGGTGCCGGAACACGCCCAGCTCGCCTGGGTGCTGAGCTGCATCACCGGGTTCGGCGAGGCGAGCCGGATGACCCAGTTCAAGGACAAGTCGATCAAGCAGGGCGCCGACCGGTCCAGCGTCGGGCTCTTCACCTATCCGATTCTGCAGGCCGCCGACATCCTGCTCTACCAGGCCGACGCGGTACCGGTCGGCGAGGACCAGCGGCAGCACCTGGAGCTGACCCGCGACCTGGCACAGCGGTTCAACACCCGGTTCGGCCAGACGTTCACGGTGCCGGCGCCGTACATCGTCCGGGACACCGCGAAGATCACCGACCTGCAGGATCCGACGGCCAAGATGTCGAAGTCGTCCTCGTCGCCGGCCGGGATCATCATGCTGCTGGACGACCCGGCGAAGTCGGCCAAGAAGATCAGGTCGGCGGTGACGGACACCGGCCGGGACATCCTCTTCGACCCGGAGCGGAAGCCGGGGGTCTCCAACCTGCTGGTCATCTACTCCGCGCTGACCGGGCGGAGCATCGACGACCTGGTCGAGGCGTACGCGGGCAAGGGCTACGGGGACCTGAAGAAGGACCTGGCCGAGGTGGTGGCGGAGTTCGTCCGGCCGATCCAGCAGCGCACCCAGGGCTACCTCGACGATCCGGCGCAGCTCGACAAGCTGCTGGCGATCGGCGCCGAGAAGGCCCGCGCGGTCGCCTCGGTCACGCTGCGCACGGCGTACGACCGGGTGGGGTTCCTGCCCGGCACCCGGAACGGCTGAGCCCGCCGGACGTCCCGGACGAGGGCTCGGACCCCGGCCGTCGGGAATGGTCGCCGGGCGGCGCGCTGCCGGTCGGCGGGTGAGTGAGTGGAGCGGAGGGTGGTTGTCACGGACGGATCACAGGATCCGGGGACTCCGATGACCCGGGTCGGGGTCGCCGTCGACGTCCCCGAGCCGTGGTGCGAGTTCCTCACCCGGCGGCGGGCGGAGGCCGGTGACCCGCAGGCCGAGTACGTGCCGGCGCATCTGACGCTGCTCGGGCCGACCGACGTACCCCTGGCGAGCCTGCCGGCGGTGGAGCGGCACCTCGCCGAAGTGGCCGCGGCGCACCGGCCGTACCTGCTGCACCTGCGGGGTACCGGCACCTTCCGGCCGATCACCCAGGTGGTCTTCGTGGTGGTGGCGGCCGGGATCAGCGAGTGCGAGCTGCTCGCGGCGGCGATCGGCCGGGCGCCGGAGCTGCGCCGGGAGAGTCGTTTTCCGTACCATCCGCACGTCACGGTCGCCCAGGACGTCGCACCGGAGGCGCTGGACCAGGTGTACGAGGACCTGGCCGACTTCTCCGCGCTCTTCAAGGTCGAGAAGTTCACCCTCTTCTCGCACAGCGGCGAGGCCCGCTGGCAGCCCCGCCGGGAGTTCCGGCTCGGCGGCTGACCTCGCCCGCCTCCACGCCGAGCGCTGAAACTCCCTGTTCGCCGCTAATTCAGAACGATGTCGACACCTTCCTGTGAAACCGGCAGGACGGCTTACCCGGCATCGGCGGGTGGGCTATGCGATGGCCGCGATGTCGCCGTCGTCGAAGTAGATGGCTTGATGCAGGCGTCCACCGAGGGCAGCGGCGTAGCGGGCGACGATGTCCTGGCCGGAGATCTTGCCTTGTTCGATCTGGGAGACGCGGCCTTTGGTGACGCCCATGCGGTCGGCGACCTCCTGTTGGGTCAGGCCGCGGGCGCGGCGTACCTCGGCGAGGCGGTGTCCGACCACGGTGGTGAGTAGTTCCTGCTTGCCCGCTTCGACGGCCTGCTCTCCGCCGGCGCGATCGACGTGCGCGTTGCGGATGTCACGCCAGCGTACGTAGTTGTTCATGACTGTCTGCCCTCCTCCTCAGCGCGTTCCTTCAGGTAGATCTCGTAGCGTTGCTCGGCCAGGGGAATCGCTTCGATGTACCACTGCTGCCAGCGTCCGGCCTTGTCTCCGGCGACGAGCAGGATGCTGGAGCGCCACGGGTCGAAGGCGAAGAGGATGCGCACGGTGCCGGGGCGTAGCTCTTTGAGGTTGGCGATCGACGAGCCGTGGATTGTGTCGACCAGCGGCCGGCCGAGCCCTGGGCCGGCTTGAGCGAGTAGGTCGATGGCTTGCACGACGCGGGCGTGGGTGGGTGGATCGAGGTTGTTGATCCACTCCTGCACCTCGTTGACGAGGTAGATCTCCCACTCCTCGGTCGCCACGAGGCGAGTATAGCGATAGGTAAACCGCGAGTGTCGAACGCGGGTCGGGGCGCCGATCGGGCGGACGGTGATGAACCTGGATCGTCGGCGTAGGGCTCTCCCGTTCCCGGCGGTCGGGCAGCGACAGCCGAGCGTGAGCAGCCGGGGGCAAAGCGACCAGAGATGTGCTCCACTCGCCCGCTCTTCCAAACCGGCATCACTGGTTTGACCTTGCTGGATACCATCGCGGTCCTGGTAAACCACGGAAGGGGAACTGTGGCACGGGTCCAGCAAGGCATACGGAGAGTTGCACAGGCGGTGGCTGAGGGCGCCGACCCGCAGGCGCTGGCACGGGCGGAACTACAGCGCCGCGGCGGTGCGGTGGCCAGCGCGATCGCCGGTGGCGGCGGCGAGCAGCGGTCGCAGTCGCAGGAGGGCGGGATGGATCCCGTCGACTTCCCGGCGGCCCGGGACCTCGGCGGCAGCGTCGACACCCTGATGGAACAGCGGACGGTGCCGCTGGACGACGCCGGAGAGGTGCTCAACCGCAGCGAGCAGCGCCGGGAGGACGGCGAGCAGATGCACGTCATCTGCCCGATGGTGATCCCCCGGGGCCGTTCCCTGGCCACCATGCTCCCGGTGTCGTTGCTGCTGGTGCTCGGCGCGATCGCCGCGGTGGTGATCTCGGCCGCCGGCGGCAGCGTGCTCACCAACCCCTTCTTCGGCCTCCACTACTGGGTGCTGGCGGTCTTCGCCGTCGGCTTCGTCTGGTGGCGGCAGGGCATGGTGATGGTGCCGGACGGCTGCGCCGCCCTGATCACCCGGTTCGGCAAGCTGGAGCAGGTCGTCGGCCCCGGCCGGGTGATCCTGCTGAACCCGTGGAAGCGGGTGTCGTACATCGTCAACACCACCCGGGAGTACCCGTTCAACGCTCCGGTCCGGGAGGCGCCCACCAAGGGCGGGGTGAAGGCGTCGATCGACCTGTTCATCCAGTTCCGGATCAGCGACCCGGTGGAGTTCGTCTACACCCTGGGTGCGGTACGCGGCTTCGAGGAGAAGCTCAGCAACGCCGTCAGCGAGACGATCCGCAGCCTGATCTACGAGCAGGAGGCCGCGGAGATCTACAACATGGTCGGCGAGGACACCGGTCGGCTGCTGGAACAGCTCAACCAGCAGTTCCGTCCGGCGGTGGAGCTGACCAACGCGAACATCACCCACGCCGAGCCCTCCGACCGCAAGTACCGGATGGACCTGGCCGCGCCGGAGATGGTGCGGGTGGCCAAGGACGCCTACACCCACGAGTACGCGTTGCAGCTGCGCAAGGAGCAGGACGAGGGTGACCTGACCAAGGAACTCGCCAGTCTCCAGGAGACCCTCTCGGCGATCCAGGCCGACATCGCGCAGTACCAGGCGCAGATGGACACCGCGGTGGAGCGGGAGACCAACCGCGCCGAGGCGCTGGCCCGCCAGCGGTACGTGCTGGCCGAGTCCGAGGCGCGGGCCAACGCCGCGCTGCTGGACGCCCAGGCCCTGGACATCCGGGCGGTCAGCGCCGCCGAGGCGCCGGAGATCCTCGAATACCGCTACCAGCGGGAGGTGCTCGACACCCTGGAGGCGGTCGCCGACCACCTGCCGCGGTTGGTCCGGATCGGCGGATCCACCGACCCGAACGCCGCCGCCGGGGTCGACCTGCTCCAGCTGGCCCGGGAGTTCGTCGGCGAGCGCGGCGCGGAACTCTTCACCGAGGCGGACATGGCGGGCATGCGTACCCGGCTGGCCGAGGTCGCGGCCCGGATCGCCGAACGGGAACCGGAGATCAACGCGTTGCGTGAGGCCAACGAGCCGACCGTGCCGGCCGTCGCGGGCGGCGCCGAAACAGCGGCCGTCGCGGGCGGCGCGGGCACGGCCGAGACAGTTCCGGGCACCGGTGCCACCGGACCGGTCGACGGGGCGGAGGGGCAGCGATGAGTACGGCACGGACGGGTCGCAGTTCGGTCATCGCGGAGGCCGTCGCCTCCTGGGGCGAGATCGCCCAACTGCTGCGTGGCGGCGAGGCCGGCACCCTGGTACCGGTCGTCATCCCCAGGCATCGCCGCCGGCTCGGCTGGATGGTCCCGCTCTGGCTGGGCCTGCTCGCCGTGCTGACCGGCGTGATGCTCGCGGTGCGGGGCGACGACGGGCTGCTCGGGTCCGCGTACGACGCGCTGGGCACGCTCGCCTACGTGGCCGGGGCGGTGCTCCTGCTGATCGGTGTGCTCTGGTGGTGGCGTTCGTCGATCGTGGAGATCGAGCAGGGCACCAACGGGGTACTTACCCGCTACGGCGCGGTGACCCGCACCCTCGAAGCGGGGCGGCATTACCTGTGGCACCCGTGGTCCCGGGTCGACTTCGTGGTCGACGTGGCCACCGAGATCCCGTACTCGGCGCCGGTGATGGCCTGCCCGACCAGGGAGAACGTGCCGCTGCGCTCGATCGAGTTCTTCATGAAGCTGCGGATCACCGATGCCGTGCTCTTCGTCCGGACCATCGGGGCCGGCAACTTCGACCTGGTGCTCTCCAGCGCGGTGCAGGACGCGATCCGGCAGCGGGCCCGGCTGGTGCAGACCGAGCGGGCGTACGACCTGCGGGGCTCGGACGTGGCCGACATGCAGGAACTGCTCAACCGCCAGCTGACCCGCTACGGGGTACGGATCACCGGCTGCAACATCCCCGACGTGCAGCTGCCCACCCAGTACCAGCAGCACCTGGCCACCCGGGAGCGGGTCGCCAAGGAGCACGCCGCGTACGAGCAGGAGTGGGGCCTGATCCGCAAGCGCCGGATCGACAGCCTGCAGATGGACATCGAGCGGGCCAAGAAGATGCGGGACGCCCGGATCGTCGAGGTGAAGGCGGCGCTGAACAAGGCCCGGGAACAGGTCGCGCAGCTGCTGGAGGAGCAGGAGACCAACGCGCAGCGGGTCCGCTTCGAGATCGAGACCAGGGGGCGCAGCGGGCTGATCGCGGCCGAGAACGAGGCGAAGGCGCAGCGCCGGTTGGCGCAGGCGTACCGGGACAACCGGGCGGTGCTGCAGTACGAGCTGGCGCTGCGCCGGCTCGAGGTCGGCGCGGAACTGGCCGAGAAGGCCCCGCAGCCGGTGGTGGTGCGTACCGACGGTGCCGGCGGCGGCGACACGTCGGCGCTCTCCACGCTGCTCACCGCCCAGTTGTTGCCGCGCAGTGTCGCGCTGCCGGCCCTGGACGGCACGAGCCGGGCTTCCGGCACCGGCCACCCGGAGTAGGATCCCGGCCCGCGAGACGGCCCGGCGACCCCGTTCGGCGCGCTGCCGAGGGACGCCGGGCCGCCGCCGCGTTCGCACGATCTGCGGATCCACCCACCACAGGTGGCCGTCGGGACGGTACCGGCGGTCACCTTCCGTTCCTACGATGATGGGCATGGCTCCCGTCGCCGCGGCCGATCTCTGGGACCTGGGTGCGTCTCCGGGCACCCTCCAGGAATACGCCGCGGCCTGGCGGCAGGCCGGGCAGGCCGCCGAGAACGCGGCCACCACCGTGGGTACCGCCGCTCGGCAGACACTGCACGAAGAGGGTTGGGCGGGTGACAGCGCGGACTCGTACGCCGCGCACCAGTCCCGGGTCACCGCCGACCTCGACGCGGTCGCCGGGGCCGCGACGTCGGTGGCCGACGCGCTGGATTATCTGGCCGGGGTGCTGGCCTTCAACCAGGAGCTGCTGCTGACCGAACGGGGCCGACTCTCCGGGATCCGCAGCACCGGTCAGGGCGCGGACCTGGCCTTCCACCCGGCGGACGAGACGCAGGCCGCGCTGGTGCGGGACTCGATCGCCAGTGCGCGGGAGATCCGGGCCCGGGTGGACGACGAGATCGCGCTCAAGAAGGCCACCTTCAGCACGGCGTACGGCACGCTGGCCGCGATCGAGCAGACCTGGCGGCCGCGCACGATCGGCATGCTCAACCTGAACATCGGCCAGGGCTACAAGAACGAGCCGTTCAACTCCGAGGGGACCGACCGCGGCGACATGGACCTGATCGCGCAGATCATCGCGGGCTCCAACGTCGAGGTGGCCACCCTGCAGGAGGTCTTCGGCAGCGACGTCGAGCGGCTCGAACGCGAGCTGCGCGAGCGTACCGGTGACGACTGGACCATCTACTTCGGCGAGGCCAGCGAGAAGCCGTACTGGAGCGACGGGATCCGCCCGGTCGGCCTGCACGAACCCTTCGGCAACGCGATCGCGGTCCGGCACGGCGACGCCATCGCCGGCTCCGCGCACACCGACACCATCAAGCTGGACGTTCCCGGCTCGGTCGTGTCGGGAGGCGGCCCGCCCACCGACACCACCACGCCGGCGCACCCGCCTCCGGGTACGATCCCCGACCCTTCCCCGCACGACCCGGTGATCACCGACGGCGAGGGACGCTCGGCCACCGAGGTGCGGATCGACTTCCGCCCCACCGGCGGGGGATAGGTCCCGGCCTACCAGCGGGGGATAGGTCCCGGCCTACCAGCGGGGGATGGTCACGTCGACCCGCTGGCCGTCGTGGTCGGACGGGCCGCCGTCGACCCGGGTGGGGTTCTCCACCGACACCCCGTCGGTCGGCATCACGTAGTCGATGCTGCGCCCCGAGTGCGAGGTGCCGCCGACCTCGCCGGCCTCCACCTCGAACCCGTGGTCGCCGTACGCCGCGACGGCCGCGGCCGACTGGTTGTCGTTGTCCAGTTCGGTGTTGAGATCGGCGCCCAGGATCGCCGGTCCGTCGATCGACTCGCGTAACCGCTCGATCTGGCCGGCCCGGACAAGGTCGTCGTCATTGCTGCCGTCGCTGTGCACGTGCGCGCTGTAGAGGCTCATGCTCTGGCCCGAGGCGGCGAACATCCGGTCGGCGGCCGCGTGATCCATCTGCCGGAACGTGGCGACCGCCTCGCCCAGCCGGACCACGTCCTCGTCCAGGACCTGGGTCAGCCCCGAGAGCGTGCTGCCGGCCAGGGCGTGCAACCGGTGAAATTCCGAAAGGCAGTCGCCGGCGGAATCGGTGTTGCCGAAGGCGGGCGCCGTGGCGAACACCGGACCGTGCCCGAACGGCAGCGGCATGGCGACGCCGATCTCCGGGGTCGCGCCGAGGCCGGCACCTCCGCCGGACAGCTCCTCGGCCGCCGCGCCCACCTGGAGCGCCAGCGCCTCGACCTGTCCATAATCCATCCAGGTCACCCTGACAAGGCTAGGTCAGGATTCGACTTATTTCCATCTTTGCTCGTCCGCCGGATCGCTGCCGGGCCCGCCCGTGCCGGGTGCCAGGAGCGGCGATGCTGGCCGCCAGGTGTCCGAGTACCGTGTCGACGGCGACCAGACCGGGCGGTGATGGGCAAGGATGGCGGCGTGAACGCCTTCGAGCGGGTGGTGCTGCGCGCCAACGCACGGCTGACGGCGTACCGCCGGCAGGCGCCGTGGTTCGACCACCTCGCCCGGGCGGTGGGTCGGTACACGGACGTGCTCGGCGCCCGGCTGGCGGCGGCGATCGCCTACTACGGCTTCTTCGCCGTCTTCGCGCTCGGCCTGGTGGCGTATGCGGTGCTGGGCGCGCTGCTCGGGAACAGCGCCGAGAGCGGTGAGGTGGTCGTCGACTTCCTCACCCGGAACCTGCCGTTCGTCGACGCCGAGCAGATCCGGGAGAGCAGTGGCCGCCCCGGGGTCATCGGGCTGATCCTGCTGGCGATCACCGGCATCGGCTGGGTCGAGTCGATCCGCTCCTCGCAGCGGTTGATCCACGGCCTGGACCAGCATCCGGGCTACGTCGTGCTGCGCCAACTCGTCGACCTGGCGGTACTACTGGTGATCTTCGTGCTGCTCGGGCTCTCGATCGGTGCCGTGGACGCGCTGGAGTCGCTGTTGAGCTGGCTGCTGGGTGCGCGTTCGATCGTGCTCACGATCTGTAGCTGGCTGCTGGGCTTCCTGGTCAACATGCTGCTGGCCTCGGCGCTGCTGCTCGCCGTACCCCGGCTGCGGATGAGTTTCCGGCGGTGGCTGCCGGCGGTGCTGCTGGTGGCGGTGGGTGTGACGCTGCTGAACTCGGTCGGCCGGTTCTATGTGGTGCGCTGGGAGCGGAATCCGGCGTACACGGTGGTGGCCGGCGCCGTCGGCCTGCTGATCTATCTCTATCTGCTCAACCAGTTGCTGCTGTTCGGTGCGGCGCTCGCGGCGACCAGCCATCAGGGGCGGGTCCGGGACCTGGCCGGGGCGCCGGAGGTGCCCGATCCGGCCCGGCCGTACCCGCCGTCGACGGAGTGAGGGCGGGTACGCCGGGTCGTTGCCGACCGGCACCGGGCGCCTGGGCCGCCGGTGTTGGCCGAGCGTGATCGGATCCGCGGAAAGGGACGGACCGATGATTCCGGCAAAAGCCACAAATAGCGCCGAGATCGCCGCGATGATGAGTCGCGTGGGCGCACTAGTGACGTTGGACCTGCCGGACGACTCTCCGATCCTCGCGCTGCCCTGGATCATCACCTTCGGGCCGCTCGACGACGACGAGGAGTGGGAACCGGTCGTCTGCGGCCCGTACGAGCGGCCCCACGCGCTGGCCCTGGCCGAGTCGGTGGTCGCCGACGAGGAGCTGATGGCGGTGGTCGAGCCGCTGCTGCCCCGGGTCTCCGCCGAGGAGATCCGGGCCGAGATCGCCGCCGCGCAGATCGCCGTCGAGGCCGAGGACGAGGCGGCGGACCTCGACGACACCAGTATCTACGGCGACTACGAGGAACTCGGCGAGGAGGAGGTGATCGGCGAGAGCACCCGGGCACCGGCGCAGCCCCGGCAACCCCCGGATCCGACCGAGGTACGCGCCGGCATCGCCCGGATCGCCGCGATGCTCGGCCGCCCCTCCTGAAGGCCTACAGCGCGGCCTGGGACATTCGTTCGGCCAGGAAGATCTCCCAGGTCCGGGTTCCGAATGTGGCGCCCTGCCGGGCAAGGTTGTCTCCGGCCCGGTAGGCGCGGCCGGCCTTGCCCGGCATCGGCACCGGCACGAACGGCCGGCGCCTGCCGTGCGCCCGGAGGTATCCGCGGATCAGCTCCGCCATCGAGTACACCTTCGGCCCGGCCAGGTCGGGCACCAGGCCGGCCGGCGCGCCGAGCGCGAGGTCGACCAGCCGGGCCGCCACCTCGCGGGAGTCCACCGGCTGGAATCGCACCGCGCCGGGGGCGGGGATCACCGGCAGCTTCGCCATCTTCTCCGCCACGGTCAGCAGCAGGTCGTGGAACTGCGCCGCGCGCAGGATCGTCCACCGCAGGCCGGATTCGGCGATCGCCCGCTCGGCACCGAGCTTGGCCCGGAAGTATCCCAGCGGCACCCGGTCGGCGCCGGTGACCGAGATGTACACCAGGTGCCGGACCCCGGCCCGCTGCGCCGCCCGGACCAGGTTGCCGGTCGCGCGGTCGTCGCCCTTGGGCCCGCCGGCCAGATGCACGACCGTCTCGACACCCTCCAGCACGCCGCCGAGGTCCCGGTCGGCGAGCAGGTCGGCGGTGACCTGCTCGACGCCGTCGCCGGCAGGTCCGCCGCGGCGGCTGAGGACGCGCACCGGGTAGTCGGCCTCGCGCAGCAGCGGGGTGACCAGTCGGCCGAGGGTGCCGGTGCCGCCGGTGACCAGGATGGGTGAGTTCATGGCGTCCTCCACAGGGGTACGGAGCGCGGGCCGGGCTGCGGTCGCCTCCGCTAGGTTCTTTCGATCGGGTGTCACCGCCTCGACCCCACGACGACCGGGAACGTGACGGCAGTGACGCAGGCCACATCGCCGTGCTGGTCGGGGCCGCGCTGTCACGTCCGCCGGGCCGGGCGGGTCGAGGGGGTGGATCCCGCGGGAAAGGACGCGACATGGGCGAGGACACCTGGCTGGCCGACCGGTTCGAGCAGAACCGGCCGCACCTACGTGCGGTCGCCTACCGGATGCTCGGGTCACTCACCGAGGCCGACGACGCCCTGCAGGAGGCGTGGTTGCGGCTGGCCCGCACCGACACCAGCGAGGTGGACAACCTCGCCGCCTGGCTGACCACGGTGGTCGCCAGGGTCTGCCTGAACACGCTGCGCGACCGCCGGCACCGCCGCGAGGAATCCCTCGACGTGCGAGTGCCCGACCCGATCGTCACACCGGCCGGTCCGGACGACCCCGAACATGCCGCGGTGCTGGCCGACTCGGTCGGGCTGGCCCTGCTGGTGGTGCTCGACACCCTGACCCCGACCGAGCGACTGGCGTTCGTGCTCCACGACATGTTCGCGGTGCCGTTCGACGAGATCGGTGCGATGGTCGACCGCACTCCGGAGGCGGCCCGGCAACTTGCCAGCCGTGCCCGTCGCCGCGTGCAGGGCCGCGCACCGGCCCCCGACCCGGACCTCGCCCGCCAGCGCCGGGTGGTCGACGCGTTCCTGGCCGCCGCCCGCGACGGCGACTTCGACGCGCTCGTCGCCGTGCTCCACCCGGACGTCGTGCTCCGCTCCGACGGCGGCACCGCGCGCCGCCGCCAGACCACGGTGATCAACGGCGCCCGCGAGGTGGCCGCCCAGGCCGCCACGTTCGGTCGGCTCTCCCCGCTCGCGCGCCCCGTCCTGGTCAACGGAGCCGCCGGAGTCGTCACCACCGCCGCCGGACGGCCGTTGTCGGTCATGGCCTTCACGGTCACCGACGGAAGGATCGCCGCCATCGACGTCATCGCCGACCCGGATCGCCTGCGCCGGCTCGACCTCGCACTGGACGACGACTGACGCAGCCGGACGACTGGCGCAGCCGGACGACTGGCGCAGCCGGACGACTGGCGCAGCCGGACGACTGGCGCCGCCGGCGCCCGGGCGGGCGGGAGACCGCCGGCAACTGCCGAACCGGAACGCCGCCAGGGCCCGGGAACAGCGCCGGGGAACGCACCGGTGCCCCGGGAGCGCGCGCTCCCGGGGCACCGGTACCACCATCCCCTCCACCACAAAGGGGTCGCCGCCCTGGCCGCCCGTCGGCGCGAAGCGCGGCGGACGACCAGGTCGATAGCGGGTTACCCGGTTACCGGCCGGATGAACCACCCCGCCGTGTCGGTCGGCAGTCCCGCCGGCTCGGCGGCCGGCTGGCTGCGCAGGATCGGCGTCCCGTAACGATCGACGTCGACCGGCTCGTCGCCGAAGTTGACCACGCAGACCAGCTCCGTCGTGCCCGCCGCAGGCCGGCTGAAGGCGAGCACGTCCGGCTCACCGTCCAGCCAGGTCACCGCGCCCGGGCCGGCCGGGGCGGCGTGCTCGCGCCGCAGCCGGAGCGCCGCCCGGTACAGCTCCAGGGTCGAGTCCGGGTCACCGGTCTGGGCAGCGACCGAGCGGGCCCGCCAGGTGGGCGGGGCCGGCAGCCAGGCCGGGGCGCCACCGGCCGGGCCGAAGCCGTACGGCGGGACGTCGCCGCTCCACGGCAGCGGTACCCGGCAGCCGTCCCGGCTCTCGCCGGTGCGCCGGAACGCGGGATCCTGGCGCAGCTCGTCCGGCAGGTCGAGCACCTCCGGCAGGCCGAGTTCCTCGCCCTGGTAGAGGTAGGCGCTGCCGGGCAGCGCGAGCATCAGCAGGGCGGCCGCCCGGGCCCGACGCAGTCCCAGCGCGCCGTCGCCGTACCGGGTGACGTGTCGCTGCTTGTCGTGGTTGGAGAGCACCCAGGTGGTCGGCGCGCCGACGATCGCCGACTCGGCCAGCGCGGTGTCGACGACCTTGCGGAACGAGTCGGCCGACCAGGTGGCGTCGAGGAAGTCGAAGTTGAACGCCTGGTGCAGCTCGTCCGGGCCGACGTAACGGGCCAACCGCTGCGGGGTCTCGGCCCACGCCTCGGCGACCGCCATCCGGCCGCCCGGGTAGCTGTCCAGGATGGGCCGCCAGGCCCGGTAGATGTCGTGCACCTCGTCCTGGTCGAAGTAGGGCAGCCGGGCCCGGCCCAGGAGTTCGACCTGGCGCTGGCCGGCCGGTACGCCGTCGCCGACGTCCGGCAGCCCGTCCGCCTTGATCATCCCGTGTGCCACGTCGATCCGGAACCCGTCCACGCCACGGTCGAGCCAGAACCGGAGTACGTCGGAGAACTCGCTGCGTACCTCGGGGTGCCGCCAGTTCAGGTCGGGCTGGGCCGGGTCGAAGAGGTGCAGGTACCACTGGCCGTCCGGGACCCGGGTCCAGGCCGGACCGCCGAAGATCGACTCCCAGTCGTTCGGCGGGAGTTCGCCGCCGGCGCCCCGGCCGTCCCGGAACAGGTAGCGGTCCCGCTCGGCCGAGCCGGGCGGACCGGCCAGGGCGGCGACGAACCACGGATGCGCGTCGGAGGTGTGGTTCGGCACGATGTCGACGATGATCCGCAGCCCGAGCGCGTGGGCGTCGGTGATCATCTGGTCGAAGTCGGCCAGCTCGCCGAAGATCGGGTCCACGTCCCGGTAGTCGGCGACGTCGTAGCCGCCGTCCACCATCGGTGAGCGATAGAACGGGGTCAGCCAGAGCGCGTCGACGCCGAGGTCGCGCAGGTACGGCAGGCGGCTGCGTACCCCGGCCAGGTCGCCGATGCCGTCGCCGTCGTGGTCGGCGAAGCTGCGGACGTAGACCTGGTAGACGACCGCGGACTTCCACCAGTCCTCGGGCCGGCTCGGTGTGAAGGAGAGAGTCATGCGGTTGTCCGTTCGTCGGGCATGGGAATGCCGGGCGGGTCAAGGCAGGATGCCCGGTCGGCTCTGCAAGAGTCAAGCAATCCTTGCGCAAGAACCTGCCGGAGCTGCTCTGCGAGCCGGCCGGATCAGACCGGCAGCGGCAGGTCGGCCGGCGGCCCGGGCCGGCCCACCGGCTTGTCCAGCACCCCCGGCACGACCGCGGTCGAGCCCCGCACCACCAGCTCCGGCCGGAAGATGTACTCCGAGTGCGGCGCGGCGTGCCCGTGGATCTCGTCGACCAGCGCGCGTACCGCCGCGACCGCCATCGCGGTGACCGGCTGCCGCATCGTGGTCAGCGGCGGATCGGTGAACGCCATCAGCGGCGAGTCGTCGTAGCCGACCACCGAGAGGTCGGCCGGCACCGACAGGCCGCGCTGCCGGGCCGCCCGGATCGCGCCCAGCGCCATCAGGTCGGAGCCGCAGACCAGCCCGGTCACGCCCCGGTCGAGCAACCGGGCGGCGGCCACCTCGCCACCCTCCACACCGAACAGTGACAGTTCGGCCAGCTCGTCCAGCTCGGCGTCGGCCAGCCCGACCAGCCGCTTCATCGCGGCCTTGAAACCGGCCACCTTCCGCTGTACCGGCACGAACCGGCCCGGCCCGGTGATCAGGCCGATCCGGCGATGTCCGAGCGCGACCAGGTGGGCCACGGCCAGCTCGCCCGCCTCCCGGTCGTCGCAGGAGACGAAGGGCGCCGGCAGGCCGGGCTGATAGCCGTTGACCAGCACGATCGGCAGCGGCCGGGCGATCAGCGTGCGGTAGCGCGCCGGATCGGCGGCGGTGTCGGCGTGCAGGCCGGAGACGAAGACGATCCCGGAGACCTGCCGGTCCAGCAGCATCTCGACGTACTCGTCCTCGGTGACCCCGCCGGGGGTCTGGGTGCAGAGCACCGAGGTGTAGCCGGCCTGGGCCAGCCCGGACTCGACGACCTGGGCGAAGGCCGGGAAGATCGGGTTCTCCAGCTCCGGCACGACCAGCCCGACCAGCCCGGCACTGCGCTTGCGGAGCCGGGCCGGGCGTTCGTAGCCGAGTACGTCGAGCGCGGTGAGTACGGCCTGTCGGGTCTCCGGCGCCACCCCGGGGCGGTCGTTGAGCACCCGCGACACCGTGGCCTCGCTCACCTCGGCCTGCTGGGCGATGTCGGCCAGTCGTGCACGCATGGCGGAACTGTAGCCCACGAGTCGATTCTTGCGAAGCCCACCGCAAGTACTTGCAGAGCCGGTCCGTGTCGCACCGGCCCCGCCTGCCGGCGCGCTGACGATGCCGGTACGGCGGGCTCTACACGGGCCGGGCGGGCACCTGCGAAAGGGATCAATTACCCCGCCAGGTGACGACTGGGCGACGGTTGTTGCAAGGAGGTTTGCAAGGGGTTTCGTAACCGGCAACTCCTTGCTACTGTCCCGCCGATACCCGGACGGCAGAACGAGGAGCGCTAGATGCGTCGCACAGCCAGAGGGATCGTCGTACTCGCCTGCACGACCCTTGCTCTGACGCTCGCCGCCTGCGGCGGCGAGGACGACAAGTCGGGGGAGTCGGGCGCCAAGACCGATCCCGCCGCCCTTAAAGCAGACCTGACCTGGTGGGACACCTCGGATCCGAAGAACGAGGGACCGGCCTTCCAGGAACTCGTCGCGAAGTTCAACCAGACGTACCCGAACGTCAAGATCAACTATCAGTCGGTGCCGTTCGGTGAGGCGCAGAACAAGTTCAAGACCGCCGCACAGGCCAAGACCGGTGCTCCGGACATCCTGCGCGCCGAGGTCGCCTGGGTGCCGGAGTTCGCCTCGCTCGGCTACCTCTACGCCCTCGACGGCTCGGAGCTGACCGCCGACGAGTCCGACTTCCTGCCCACCCCGCTCTCGGCGGACAAGTACGACGGCAAGACGTACGGCGTACCGCAGGTCACCGACTCGCTCGCCCTGCTCTACAACAAGGAACTGCTGGCCAAGGCCGGCATCAGCTCGCCACCGGCGACCTGGGCGGACCTGAAGACCGCCGCACTGGCGGTCAAGGAGAAGACCGGCGTGGACGGCGTTTACGTCAACCCGGCCGGCTACTTCATGCTGCCCTTCATGTACGGCGAGGGCGGCGACCTGGTCGACGCCGACGCCAAGAAGATCGTCGTCAACTCCGCGCAGAACGTCGCCGGCCTGAACGTCGCCAAGGACCTGATCGCCAGTGGCGCCGCGCCGAAGCCGGCCGCCAACGACGCGTACGGCACCATGATGACCCTCTTCAAGGAGAAGAAGGTCGCGATGATCATCAATGGGCCGTGGGAGGTCAACAACGTCAAGAGCGCCCCGACCTTCGGCGGGCTGGAGAACCTCGGCATCGCCCCGGTCCCGGCCGGCTCGGCCAAGGCCGGTGCGCCGGTCGGCGGGCACAACTACGTAATCTGGTCCGGCATGCCACAGGAGAAGGTCGAGGCGGCGATCGCGTTCGTCAAGTTCATGAGCTCGGCGGAGTCGCAGGGCTTCCTCGCCGACAAGCTCGGCCTGCTGCCGACCCGCAAGTCGGCGTACGAGCTGGACACGGTGAAGAACAACCCGGTCATCTCGGCGTTCCGGCCGGTCGTCGAGTCGGCGGTGCCGCGGCCGTGGATCCCGGAGGGTGGCCAGTTCTTCGGCCCGCTGGACCAGATGGCCACCCAGGTCCTGGTGCAGAACAAGGACCCGAAGGCGGCCCTGGACGAGGTCGCCGAGAAGTACAAGTCCGAGGTCGTGCCCGCGTACGGCATGTGATCCCACCATCGGCGCCGGCTCCGGCCGGCCGAACCTCCGCGCCGGCTCGGGCCGGCCGAACCTCCGCGCCGGCTCGGGCCGGCCGAATCCCTCCGGCACCCGGCGGGGCCGACGGCGCTGGCCGGCGGCCCTGCCGGGCTCCCTTCCTGGAGCGCTGCTGATGACCACCGTGACCGCCGGCCCGGCGCCGGCGCCCGCGCCGCCCGGCCGCCGCCCCGCCGGCCCGTCCCGGCTGCGCCGAAGCTGGGACCGGCACTGGTACGCCTGGGCGATGGTGCTCCCCGTCGTGCTGGTACTCGCGGTACTGATCTTCTATCCGCTGGCCCGCGGCATCTGGCTCTCGCTGACCAACCTGACCGAGGCCAACCAGGTGGCCGAGGTCTGCACCAGATCGATCACCGGGGGCGAGGTCTGCAAGGAGAACCCCAACCGGTGGGAGTTCGTCGGGCTGGACAACTACGCCCGGGTGCTCACCGGCGAGGTGGGTGAGTTCTGGCAGTGGACCGGGGTCACGCTGATCTGGACCTCCGTCTGCGTGGCGTTCCACTACGGGCTCGGGCTCGGCCTGGCCACCATGCTGAACCGGCCGATGCGGCTGCGCGGGTTCTACCGGGTCCTGCTGGTGCTGCCGTGGGCGGTGCCGGCCTTCGTCAGCGCCTTCGCCTGGAAGTTCATCTTCAACGAGCGGTTCGGGCTGGCCAACTCGCTGCTCACCGCCGTCGGCGTCGACCCGGTCGACTGGTTCGCCAACCGGTGGACCTCGCTGTTCACCGCGATCGTCACCAACATCTGGCTCGGGGTGCCGTTCATGATGGTGGCGCTGCTCGGTGGCATGCAGACCATCCCCGGCGAGCTGTACGAGGCGGCCGAGATCGACGGCGCCAGCCCGTGGCAGCGCTTCGTCAACGTCACCCTGCCCGGCCTGCGCCCGGTCAGCATGACGGTGCTGCTGCTCGGCACCATCTGGACCTTCAACATGTTCCCGATCATCTTCCTGGTCACCGAGGGCCAGCCGGCCGGGCAGACCGACATCCTGGTGACCGGGGCCTACCGGGCCGCCTTCGAGGGGATCCGGAACTACTCGCTCGCCTCGACCTACGGGGTGTTGATCCTGTCCATCCTGCTCGTCTTCTCGGTCTTCTACCGGCGGGCACTGCGCAAGCAGGGGGAGGTGTGGTGAGCATGCGCCGATCCGGTACCGGCCGGAGCCCGCTGCGGTCGGTGGGGCTGCACGGCACGCTGATCGTCGCCTCGCTGATCGCGGTCGGCCCGATCCTCTGGGTGCTGCTCTCCTCCTTCAAGCCCGGCCACGCGGTGCAGAGCAGCGAGTTGAGCCTGGTCAAGGACCCGACGCTGGCCAACTACGCGTACGTGCTGGGCGAGACGAGCTTCCTGCGCTGGTTCGGCAACTCGGTGCTGGTCGCCGCGTTCACCATGCTCTTCGGGATCTTCCTCGCCGCCACCACCGGCTACGCGGTCTCCCGGTTCAACTTCCCGGGCCGGCGGCCACTGATGACCGTCTTCCTGGTCACCCAGATGTTCCCGGTCGCCATCCTGATCGTGCCGATCTACATGATCATGGCCCGGCTGGGGTTGATCAACACGCCGACCTCGCTGATCATCGCGAACCTGACCATCGCGGTGCCGTTCTGCGCCTGGATGCTCAAGGGCTACTTCGACTCCATCCCCACCGCCCTCGACGAGGCGGCGGCGCTCGACGGCTGCGGACCGTACGGGATCTTCTGGCGGATCGTGCTGCCGCTGGCCCGGCCGGCGCTGGCGGTCACCGGCTTCTACGCCTTCCTCACCGCCTGGGGCGAGGTGGCGTACGCCTCCGCCTTCATCCAGGAGGACCGGAACTTCACCCTGGCGTACGGGCTCCAGCAGTTCGTACCGCAGTTCAACCCGCAGTGGGAGTACCTCACCTCGGCGGCGGTGCTGGTCACCATCCCGGCCGGGCTGGTCTTCCTCTACGCCCAGCGGCACCTGGTCTCCGGGCTGACCGGCGGCGGCACCAAGGGATGACCGGGCCGATGGCGACACCGGACGGACGGCCGCGGCCACACCACGACGGCTCGGTGCTGCACGTGCCGGAGCAGGCCCCGGCGCTCGGCGACACCGTCGAGGTCGGCCCTTGGGGACCAATGGCAGTGGATCCGGCGCTAAGCCGTAATCGACTGGTCGGGGGGTTGTAGTGCCCGGTACAGGGTGGAGCGGCCGACGCTGAGGTGTCTGGCGATGGTGGTGACGGATTCGCCGCGGGCCTGGCGGGCGCGGGCGATGGCGAGAATGTCGTCGGTGACGGTGGCGGGGCGTCCGCCGTGTCGGCCGGCGGCGGCTGCGGCGCGTAGTCCGTCGAGGGTGCGGTCGCGGATCAGTTCGCGTTCCATCTCGGCGGCGAGGGCGGCGACGGCGAACAGGAGCCGGTCGGCGAGGGTGGCGCCGCCGGGGCGGTGCACGCCGGCGCAGATGCCGGTGAGGATTTCCAGGGTGATGTCGCGGGCGTGGAGTTCGTCTTCGAGGAAGACGAGCAGTTCCTTCATAGAGCGGGCGACCCGGTCGGGGCGGTGGAGGACGAGGGTGTCGCCGGGGCGCAGGGCGTCCAGGGCTGCGCGCAGTTTGGGGCGGTCGCCGCGGGTGCTCGCGGTCTCGATGATGATCTCGCGGCAGTGTGCGGCGTGGAGGTCGTCGAGTTGAGAGTCGTGGTCTTGCTCGCGGGTGCTGACCCGGGCGTAGCCGACGCGGATCCGGTTGTGCGGGCGTGGCGGCGCCGCGGCGGCACGGGCGGGGACTTCGGTCATGTCGCCGATCGTCCCGGAAACGTCCCGTAATCCCGGCTTGGACACGCCGGTTCTGGGACGGGTTTCGGGACTCGCCGTCCTGGGCGAACGCCTCACAGAGTTGATCTTGATGGGTCGTCCCGGAAAGGAGCGTTTACGGGACGCGGTGTCTCCATCGTCATCAGCCGCTCGGGCTGCCGCTGGAACGCCGGATCGAGACAGCTCCCAAGAGCTTCCCGGTGTTACTCGCGCCGGAGGTCTTCGCTGCTGGTTCTGAGCAGGGTGCCGACGTAGGCGACCGCGGTGAGCAGCACGACGGCGGCTGCGGTGAGGCCAACCTGTGTGAGCAGGATCTGCCCGAACCGGCGTGTGCTGACCCCGGTGATCTCGATGGCGACGTGGACGGCACCTGCGGTCGCCGCCATTGCCAATGTCGCCGAGATGACCAGAGGGAGGGCGACTTCTGTCATGTCGGCTGCGGCTTCTGTTCGGCGGGGCACTCCGACGATCCGTAGGGCCGCAGTGAGCCGGCGGCGTTCGATCAGCCGGTCGACGGCGATGACGACGAGTGCGGCGAGGCACAGCAGGAGGGTGATGGCCATTAGCGCGCCGATGATTACCGTGACGGTGGCGCCTCCGAGACCCTGGGTGGTGCCGAGGAAGCCCTGAATGTTGGATGCGGGAGCTTGTGTGGCGAGGATCTGGCGGGCCCGTTCCAGGACGGGTGGTTCGTTGCGCAGGAGAACGGTGGTGGTCTGCGCTGCGGTGCAGTTCGCAGCGGTGGTGATGAGCAGTTGGTACGGCCGGTCGGCGTACAGCTTCGGGGTCAGCTCGAGCTTGTCGGCGGGGGCCACGACGGTCCGCGCCGCGGGACAGTTGGTTTCCGCAGCCGGCGTCAGGCGCAGGGTGGCGCCCGCCGGGAGTTGCGGCTCGCCGGCGAAGTCGGGCGAGTTGATGTGCAGCCGGTAGATGCGCTCAGGACTGCATGCTTCCGCCCCGTCGAACAGTCCGCGGACGTCGGCGCAGGAGGCGATCATGACGTCGGCCCGCTTCTCGGCGCCCAGTTCCGCCGAGGCGTATTCGTACTGGGAGGCGCCGCGTATGCCTGGGGTGGCGCGCAGAGCGTCGAGCGCGGTGGGGTTCACGGCGCCGTCGAGGGTGAGCTTGAGCTGGGTTGGCGCGGACGGTGTGGCCAACGACTCGGCGAGGCGGACGTGCTCCGCGGCGCCGAGGCCGATTCCCGCGGCGAAGAGAGTGACACCTACCGTAGCGACGAGACGGGCCGCAGCGCCGTCTGAGGCCAGGGCACGCCGCCCGGCGATACGCAGCGCGGGCGGGAGACTGGGACGCCGGTTGAGGCGCCGCCACATGGTCTGCACCAGTAGCGGCGTGACCAGCGGCAGTCCCACGGCTGTCAGGACGAGGCCGGTGGCGAAGGCCAACAGCGCCCAGAAGGCCCTCGTGGCGGGCAGTGCCGCTGCGCCGGCCAGGAGGGCGACTCCGCAGGTGATGGGCGCAGTCCGCAGCAGCGCCGGCTGTCGGCTGGTCGCGTTGCGGAAGGCGTGCAGTGGGTTGCCGCGCAGCCGGGCGAACGCGCCGGTGGCCACGGCGACGGCAAACAGTGGCAGCCCCACTGCGGTCAGCGCGACAGTGAACGGCGACAGTACGAGGTCTTCGGCGAACCAGTGCAGGTGGCCAAGACGCAGCTGTTCGGTTCCGCCGCGGGCGGACAGCCAACCGGCGGTGCCGATCGCGGCGCCGACGGCCGCCACCGCCCCGGTCTCGACGGCGTTGACAACCTGCGTCTGGCGGGTGTCAGCCCCGAGTAGGCGAAGAGCGGCCAGCCGTCGTTCCCGGGTGGCCGCCGACAACCGTGCCGATGCCGCCAGGAAGATGCCCAGAGGGATGAGAACGAACACGGCCATGCCGACCGGCACGAGCACGGCCGGTCGCAGTACCTCCTCGAAGGTCCCAGTCCAGGAGGCGCCTCGATGGCTGACCTGCGTACCGATCCGTTCGACGCACTGCGCGCCGCCCGCCCGGTCGGCTTCGGCAGCGGGCACGCCGACGTAGACCAACAGTTCGTCCGGCGCAACCAAGCCCGCAGGGTCAACGACGCCGACGACACGCTGCGGGAATCTCGCGGCAGCGCGCGCGTCGCCGCCGCCGATGAGTTCTGCGAGGGCGGGTGACACCACGATCTCACCGGCGGCTGGCCAAGCCAGCACGCCGGGCGGTCGAGGCGACTGCGCGGTGGTGTTCCACACGGCGATCCGGCGTAGCGGGCGGGAGCCGATGTTGTCCTCGACAGTCCGTAGCTTGAGACAGTCAGCCGTGCCAGCTGACGTCGCCAGGACGGGCTCTCGATCACCGATGCGGCCGTCCTGCCGCTCGGCGACACCTGGAGCGGCGAGGGTGGCCAGGAGCACGAACGCGCCGAAGGCTACCGCTGCTGCCTGCAGCACCAGGCGGACCAGTCCAGCGGCGCCGCCGCCGCGGCACAGCCGCAACCCCAACCGCACGAACGGCAGGTAACTCATGCTTGCAGTACGCCGTCTCGCATGGTCAGGACCCGGTCGGCGGTGGCGGCGACCTCGGCGGCGTGGGTGACCAGGATGAGCGCGCTGCCGCCAGCGCGAGCCAGGTCGAGCAGCGCTGACAGCGACTGTGCAGCTGAGCGGGAGTCCAGCGCGCCGGTCGGCTCGTCAGCGAAGACAACACTCGGCTGGTGCACGAGCGCCCGCGCGATGGCGGCCCGCTGGGCCTGCCCACCGGACACCCGCGACGGCGTGCGATTCCGCTCGCCGTCGAGGCCGAGGCGAGCCAGCAGTCCGTCCGCGGTCGCGCGGGCCTTGCGGGCGGATACGCCGGTCAGGCGCAACGGCAGCTCCACGTTCTCGGCCAGCGTCAGCTCCGGTATCAGGTCGCCGAACTGCATCACGAAGCCGCACTGGCGCAGCCGCAAACCGGCTCGTACGCGGTCACTGACCGCGCCGAGGTCGACGCCGTTGAGATGCACCGACCCCTTGTCCGGGCTCAACACTCCCGCGAGCAGGAACAGCAGAGTGGATTTGCCCGAGCCGGACGGGCCCGTGATCGCGATGACCTCGCCCCTTGCCACACGCACGCTGGCCTCGCGCACGGCGACCGTCTGGCCGACCGTGTAGGTCAGGCCGTCGCTCGAGATGACGTCAGCGCCCACACCGATGCCCATCCTGCAGCCCACCCCCGAAGTTGCTCACGACGCTGAGGATGCCAGCCATACGAATCTATGGCCAGCACCCTCGCCGCGCGTCGCTGTGATCGATCAGAGACAGTTGTTGGCGAGCTTGTAGCTCTCCGCCTCGTTGTCGAAGCTGCGCTCCGGTCCCATTTCCGCGACGTACTCACCGGCGTTCAGGCAGATTCGCGTGCCGGTGTAGTTGTCGTTGTCGAAAATCGTCAGCTTCTGATTGGTGCGGTTCCAGGCCGAACTGATCTCGTTGTCGCCGTCCCATCCGGGGATGTCGAACGTCGTCTGCGTGGAGTGCACGTACCGGTTACCGCCCTTGAACGGGTCCTCCCACATGCACACACGGCCATTGTCGCAGGCGGTGGTCTCGGTGAACGGCTGCACCGGAGCCGCTGCGGCGGGAGTGGCCAACGCCAGCGACATCACCACACCAGTACCAACAGAATAGAGTGATCGTCTCACTCAACTCTCCCTCGTCTTGGCATTCACTTCAGTGATTGTCAGCCGACCTCGACGACGCTACCCAGGCGGCAACGCAGCGTCAATGCCTATTCACGTCACGTGAATTCGCGGTCGGCGGCGTCGCTCAATTGATCAATGAAGCGCGGGAAATATTTGCACCTATCAGCGGACACTCCTGCATGTTCCAGGCACACAAGGCCGCAACCGAAATCAGATCCTGCAACTTCTGCCAGCCGTCATCGGTCGCCACCGAGCGATCTGCGCGCAGGTTCACCCCTGCGCGGCCTTGCGGTGGGCTTCCGCCTTAGCGCCGATCTTCGTTCCGTTTTTCCTCGCTCGCCGGGGCCGGGGCGGCTGCGTCTTCAGGCCATCTCGGCTTCGGCGAGGTCCATACCGACCCGCTTACGCAGCTCGCCGGCGGCCGGCGGCGCGGTCAAACGCGGCGCGACGGTCAGGCGCTACTCCTCGAAGGCGTCGGGGTCGCGCAGCGGCCGGCGGGCGCCGTCCAGGTCGGGCAGGGCGAACGAGTAGTGCCCGTGCACGTTGATGTGTTTGTACTGGTACGCCGAGAGGCGGGCGGCGTCGGCCTCCAGCACCGGGTACTCCTGGCTACGCAGCGCGTCCAGGGCGTGGTTCAAGTAGAGGGTGTTCCACAGCGTGATGCAGTTCAGGACCAGGCCGAGCGGACGAACTCGGGCTGACCGGGCGCAACGGCGAGGGCTCGCGTACCCCGATGCCGTGGCGGCGGCCGGAGAGCTGGGACGGAGCCACCTTCGCGCGGTACCGGGGACTGGTCGCGCTCCGCCGGTCACTGCCGGCGCTGCGGCACGGTGGCCTGCGCTGGGCGTACGCCGACGCGGACAGCCTGGTCTTCCTGCGCGAGTCGCCGGCGGAGTCGGTGCTGGTGCTGGCCCGGCGCGCCGCCGCCGAACCGGTGCGGCTGGCCGGGCCGGTCCGGCCCGGGGCGGAGGCGGTCAACCTGTACGGCGGGGCGGAGTCGCTGCGCGCGGGTCCGGACGGCGCGCTGACGCTGCCCGGAGACGGCCCGACCTTCCAGGTGTGGCGGCTGTCCTCGGCCCGCTGAGCCTCACTTCGACGCCGGGTCGAGCACCTCGCGCATCCGGTTGACCTCGACGGCCTGCGCGAAGGCGATGTTCCGGGCCAGCTCCCGGAGCTGCCGGTCGACACCGTGCACGAGTACCTCCTGGGCCATCGCGATGGCGCCCTGGTGGTGCGCGCTCATCATCTCGACGAACATCCGGTCGAAGTCCGTCCCGGTCGTGGCGGTGAGCGTGGCGATCGCCCGCGGGCTCTGCATGCCGTGCATGGTGGGGTGCTCGTGCCCGGTCCCGCCGAGCAGCGAGTCGAGGCCACGGTCGCGCAGCCAGCCCCGCAGCACCTCGACCTCGGGCCGCTGGGCGGCCCGGATCCGGTCGGCGACCGCGATCACGCCGGTGCTGCCGGCCCGGTCCGGGACCAGGGCGGCCATCCGCAGAGCCTGTTCGTGGTGCGGCACCATCATCGTGGCGAAGCGGATGTCGGCCGCGTTGTGCCCCGACCCGGGCGGCGGGGTGAGCTGGTCCGGCCGCAGCACCGGGGCCGACTCGCCCGGCCGGCCGGGCCGGATCACCGGCGCGGTGCCGATGGCCGAGGGGGGCAGGACCGACGGGGCGGGTGCCGGGGTCGTGGCGTCCGGGGCGGCGACGGGAGCGGCCGGTCGATCCTGCCCGCTGGTCGCGATCCCGGCGATGCCGAGGGCGAGCAGCACGGTCACCGTTTCGACAAGCGCGAGAAACACGATCGCCGGTCGGCGCGTGCCGCCGGTCGCGTTCCTGGCCAACACCACAGCGTGACTCCCGTCCGCCCTGCCGGCCGGTCGCGGCGTAGCCGGGGCTCTGCACCGGGGACCGGGTCGTCAGCCCGGGTCGGCCGATGGTAGCCCCACCGCCCGGACCGTGGAAGATCCAGTACGCCCTGGCCCCGGGCTGGCGCCCGGGACGGGCCCGTCCTGTTCGGACGGCTTCCGCCACCTACTCTCGCACGCCCTCGCCGGCGAGGAGGGCGCGTACGCCGTCGAGATAGGTCTTCGGATCCGGGCCCCCGGCGAGGATCCGTTGCAGCGCGAAGCCGGGGATCAGGCCGAACAGCGCGGCACCCACCGCCTCGACGTCGGCGTCGGCCGGCAGCTCGCCCGCCTGCTGGGCCCGCCTGGCCACGACGACGAAGCGGGCCCGGAAGCCGCCGTAGAGCCGGGCGACGAACTCGGCCAGCGCGGGATCGCGCAGTGACTCGGACCAGACCTGGATGGCGAGCGCCAGGACGCCGTCCGGGCCGGTCTGGGACTCGACGAAGGTCAGCGCCCGGTCCAGCGCCTCGATCAGCGGCAGGGGCGGTTCGGCCGAGGCCAGCGTCTCGAAGAGCTGGTCGGCGCCGTCGAGTACCGACTCGGCGATCGAGGTGACTAGCTCCTGCTTGCTGCCGAAGTAGCGATAGACGGCGCCCACCGAGAGGCCGGCCTCGGAGATCACGTCCTGCATCGAGGTGGCGTGGAAGCCGTTGCGCAGGAAGCAGCGCCGGGCGGCGTCGAGAATCTGCCGTCGCCGGGCCGCCAGGTGCTCGTCGGATACGCGTGGCACGGCACACAGTATAAAACGAGCGTTCGTTCGTTGACCGACGAAGGTGGGGAGAGGAGGCTGAGAAAGAGAACGAGTATTCGTTTTAGAAGGGTTCCGAGATGAGTTCTAGAAGGGTTCCGAGATGACTCGTCCACCCGCCCTCTCCGGGCCGCTCACCTCGACGCACCCGCGCCGGCCACTGGCGGTCGCCGTACTGCTGGCCGTGGCGGTGGTGCTGTTGCAGTCGCTGCTCGTACCGCTCTTCGCCGGGCCGGCGGCGAACCTGGAGCCGCGCGACCTGCCGGTGGTCGTCGCCGGTCCGGCCCCGGCCACCGACCGACTCGTCGGGCAACTCGACGCCGCCGCGCCGGGCGCCTTCGACGTGATCCGGCTGCCGGACGGTGCGGCCGCCGACCGGGCGCTGCGCGACCGCGAGGCGTACGCCGCCTTCGTGCTCGGCCCGGACGGCATGACCCTGCACACCGCGAGCGCGGCCAGTCCGGCGGTGGCGGCCCTGCTCAGCCAGGCCGCCGGGCAGTTCTCCGGAGGCCGGCCCGTCCCGGTGGTCGACGTGGTGCCGGCCGACCCGGACGACCCCCGGGGCGCCGGCTTCGCCGCCGGTTTCCTGCCGCTCGGGCTGACCGGCATGGTGATCGGGGCGCTGCTGGTGCTGCTGCTCGGCAGCCGGCTCGCCCGGCTGGCCGGGCTGGTCAGCTTCGGGCTGCTGGTCGGGGTCGCCGGGCCGCTGGTGCTGCAGGGCTGGCTCGGCCTGCTGCCCGGCGACACGCTGGCTGTCGGCGCCGCCCTCGGGCTGGTCGGGCTGGCCGTCGCGGCCACCGTCGCCGGGCTCGGCGCGCTGCTCGGCCGGGCCGGGCTCGGGCTCGGCGCGGTGCTGGTCTTCCTGGTCGGCAACCCGCTCTCGGCGGTCGGTGCGGCGCCCGAACTGCTGCCCCAGCCCTGGGGCGAGATCGGCCAGTGGCTGCCCGTCGGTGCCGGCGGGACCCTGCTCCGGTCGACGGCGTTCTTCGACGGCGCCGGAGTCGGCACCCCGCTGCTGGTCCTCGCCGGGTATGCCGCCGCCGGCCTGCTCCTGACCGCCCTGTCCCGCCCGACCCTGGCCCACCCCACCCCGACGGCCCCCGCCGCCGTCGAGGTGGATGATCGGGCTACTTCGGTGATGTAGCGGCCTCCACCTCTCGCCTCTCGGCGCGGCCACTACATCCCGGAAGGAGCGGCACGCCCCACCGTGGTCGTCCCCGGGTCCGTGTGCAGCGGGCCGGGGGCGACGTACGGTACGCGATGAGGGAGGATGGCGGCCGTGGAACCTCTCCGGCTGATACTCCTCTACGCCCACCTAATCGGTTTCGCCCTGCTGCTGGGCGGCGCCGCCGCCCAGTACGTCACCGGACGAATCCGGATTAACCCGATGATGCTCTGGGGCGCCGTCATCCAGCTGGTGACCGGGATCGGACTCTCAGCGCCCCTACGGGACGGCGACGAGCCCGCACCGGCGAAACTCGGCACCAAGCTGGTCATCGCCTTGGCGATCTTCGTGATGGTGTTCTTCTCCCGCAAGCGGGAAGAGGTCAACCGCGGCCACTTCCTGGCGATCGTCGGGCTGACCCTGGTCAACGCCGCCGTCGCGGTCTTCTGGCGCTGAGCTGGCCGGGCCCTGGTCTGGCACTGAGCCGGCCCCGCCGGCCCGCCTCGTTGGCCGGCCTGCGGAAACGGGCGGAAACGTGACGGCCACAGATCCAGGTCACGCATCGGGCTGGCCGGGAAGTGATGTCGCGCACCCTGAAGTTACGTAAGGGTAACGGGCGTTCAACAGTCAGGCACGATTGTCGGCCGGTGGACAGGCGCGGGCGTACGCTCCCGTCCGTAACGTGGGACAGCCGGCGGCAACGCGCAGGCCGGCTTAGGGCTGCCACCGCGGTGGGCGGTGTGCAATGGGAAGGAGACCGTCTTGCGCTCTGTGCGTGGGATGCGGATCGTCTCGGTATTCGCGGTGGGCGGGCTCGCGCTGGGCGCCGCCGCGTGTGGTGAGGCTCCGAGCGATAGCAACGATGGCGGCGCCGCGGCCGACAAGTACACCGCGTGCATGGTGACGGACGTCGGAGGCATCGACGACAAGTCGTTCAACACCTCCGCCTGGGCGGGCCTGGAGGCGGCCAAGGCCGCCGACAGCAAGATCGACATCAAGTACGTGGCGTCCAAGGCCGAGGCCGACTACGAGCCGAACCTGACCCAGTACGTCAACCAGGACTGCGACTTCATCCTCGCCGTCGGCGGCCTGATGGCCGAGGCGACATCGAAGATCGCCAAGGCGAACCCGGACCAGCAGTTCGGCATCGTCGACGCGAAGCTGCCGGAGAGCAACGTCTTCCCGATGCAGTTCGACACCGCGCAGGCCGCCTTCCTCGCCGGTTACCTGGCGGCCGGGATGACCAAGACCGGCAAGGTCGGCACCTACGGCGGCATGAAGATCGGTCCGGTGACCATCTTCATGGACGGCTACGTCGACGGGGTGGCCCACTACAACAAGACCAAGGGCAAGAACGTCCAGGTCCTGGGCTGGAACAAGGAGACCCAGAACGGGTCGTTCACCAACGACTTCGTCAAGCAGGACGAGGGCAAGAAGGTCTCCGACACCCTGGTCGCCCAGGGCGCGGACATCGTCATGCCGGTGGCCGGCGGCGCCGGCCTGGGCACCACGGCGGCCGCGCAGGCCTCCAACGGCAAGTACTCGGTGATCTGGGTCGACGTCGACGGCTGCGAGAGCACCCCGAACTGCCCGGCCCTGCTGACCACGGTCGTCAAGAACATCTCCGACGCCGTCCGGGACGCCGTGGTGAGCGCGGCCAAGGGCGACAAGCTGGCCCACGACCCCGGCTACCTCGGCACCCTGGCCGACAACGGTGTCTCGCTGGCGCCGTACCACGAGTTCGACAGCAAGGTGCCGGCGGAGCTGAAGGCCGAGATCGACAAGCTCAAGGCCGACATCAGCTCCGGCGCGATCACCGTCACCTCGGCCAGCCAGCCGAAGTGACCTCCGGGTCGACCGCCCGACCCGCTCGGGCGGTCGACCGGTACGGCTTGCGAAGGCCGACGATCCGGTCGCTCCGATCGGCGTGCAGACAGATCCCCACGCCGATCGGGGCGACCGCTTTTCACGCCGAGCAGCAGCTAGGCTGCACCACCATCGCCCGCACTCGCCAGGAGGTTGCGCTGAGACTCGAACTGCGCGGCATCACCAAGCGGTTCGGTGAACTGGTCGCCAACGACCACATCGACCTGACGGTGGAGCCCGGAGAGATCCACGCCCTGCTCGGTGAGAACGGCGCGGGCAAGTCCACCCTGATGAACGTGCTGTACGGCCTGCTCCAGCCCGACGAGGGCGAGATCCTGGTCGACGGCAGGCCGCTGAGGGTCAAGGATCCCGGCGACGCCATCGCGGCCGGCATCGGCATGGTGCACCAGCACTTCATGCTGGTCCCGGTCTTCACCGTGGCCGAGAACGTGATGCTCGGCGCCGAGCAGGTCCGCGGCGGCATCGTCGGCTTCCTCGACCGGCGGCGGGCCCGGCGCCAGGTGACCGAGGTCTCCACCCGGTACAACCTGCGGGTCGATCCGGACGCGGTGGTCGAGAACCTGCCGGTCGGCGTGCAGCAGCGGGTCGAGATCCTCAAGGCGCTGACCCGGGACGTCGACCTGCTCATCCTGGACGAGCCGACCGCCGTGCTGACCCCGCAGGAGACCGAGGAACTGCTCGGGATCATGCGGTCGCTCAAGGAGTCGGGCAAGTCGATCGTCTTCATCACGCACAAGCTCAAAGAGGTCAGGGCGATCGCCGACCGGATCACCGTGATCCGCCGGGGCCGGACCGTCGGCACCGCCAGCCCGAGCGCCAGCGAGGACGAACTGGCCGCGCTGATGGTCGGGCGTACGGTCAACCTGACCGTGCAGAAGTCCGTCGCCGCACCGGGTGAGCCGGTGCTGGAGGTCGAGGGGCTGGTCGTCGACGACGAGCGGTCGGTCCGGGCCGTCGACGGCGTCGACCTGACCGTACGGGCCGGTGAGGTGCTCGGCATCGCCGGTGTGCAGGGCAACGGCCAGACCGAGCTGATCGAGGCGCTGATGGGGCTGCGCCCGGTGCTGCACGGCACGGTGAGCCTGTCCGGCCAGCGCATCGACGGGTGGTCGACCAAGCGGGTGCTGCGGGCCGGCGTCGGCTACGTACCCGAGGACCGCAGCGTCGACGGGCTGGTCAAGGAGTTCAGCGTCGCCGAGAACCTGGTGCTGGACATCTACGACCGGCCGCCGTTCGGCTCCGGGCTGGCGCTCCGGCCGGACGCGATCGCCGCCTCGGCCCGGGAGCGGATCCCCGAGTTCGACGTACGCACCTCGTCGCCGGAGGCGGCCGTCGGCACGCTCTCCGGCGGCAACCAGCAGAAGGTGATCATCGCTCGGGAGATGTCCCGGCCGCTCAAGCTCTTCGTGGCCGCCCAGCCGACCCGGGGGGTGGACGTCGGCTCGATCGAGTTCATCCACCGCCGGATCATCCACGAACGGGACATCGGCGTCGCCGTACTCCTGGTCTCCAGCGAGCTGGACGAGGTGATCGGGCTGGCCGACCGGATCGCGGTGATGTACCGGGGCCGGATCATCGGCATGGTAGGGCCGGACACCCCGCGTGAGGAGATCGGCCTGCTGATGGCCGGAATCACCGATGCCGCCCCGGCCGGGACCGGTGGCGGTGCCGGGGCGGCCGGGACCGGTGGCGGTGCCGGGGCGGCCGGGACCGGTGGCGGTGCCGAGGCGGCCGCAAGCCCCGACGGGCCGGTGACTCCGGCTCCCGACGTCGCTGGTAGCGAGGAAACCCGATGACCGACGTGAACGAGCCCGGGTCGCCGTCGCCGGAGCAGACCCCGGGCGGGGCCGGCAAGGGGCCGACCGACCGGGACGGCGGTGGACGGCAGCTGCTCCAGGCGTTCGTGCACAACCTCTGGGCGGCCAACACCGCCACGGTCACCGTGCTGGCGATCGTGCTGGCCACGCTGATCGGCGCCGTGCTGATCGTCATCTCCGACCCGGACGTGCTGGCCACCTGGGGCTACTTCACCGCCCAGCCCTCCGACGCGATCAACTCCAGCTGGGCGGTTGTCAGCGATGCGTACGCAAACCTGTTCAAGGGCGCGGTCTTCGACCCGGCGGCGGTGCGGGCCTGGGCCGACGGCACCGGCGGCTGGCAGCCGGTCTTCGCGCCGATCTCGGAGACGTTGACCTACACCGCCCCGCTGGTCTTCACCGGGCTGGCGGTCTCGCTCGCCTTCCGGGGCGGGCTGTTCAACATCGGCGCCCAGGGACAGGCCACCCTCGGGGTGATCCTGGCCGCGCTGGCCGGGTTCCTGCTGCCGCTGCCCCCGGTGGTGCACCTGATCGTGGCGGTACTCGCCGGGGCCGTGGGCGGGGCGATCTGGGGATTCGTCCCCGGTTTCCTGAAGGCGCGTACCGGTGCGCACGAGGTGATCACCACGATCATGCTCAACTACGTCTCCTTCTCCTTCCTGGCCTGGATCATCGTGCAGGACGGGGTGCACGCGCCGAACCGGACGGACGCGATCAGCCGGCCGGTGGACGGCTCCGCCCAACTGCCCCGGCTGCTCGGCGGCGACCTGCGGGTGCACCTCGGCATCGCGCTCGCGATCGCCGCCACCTGGGCGGTCGGCTGGCTGCTCAACCGCTCCACCTTCGGCTTCGAACTGCGGGCGGTCGGCGCCAACCCCGACGCGGCGCGGACCGCGGGGATCAGCGTCGGCCGGACGTACGTGCTGGTCATGGTCATCGCCGGGGCGCTGTCCGGGCTGGGCGGCGCGAACATGGTCCTCGGCACCACCGCCACCGCGCTCACCCCGCTGGTGGTCGCCCAGATCGGCTTCGACGGCATCCTGGTGGCGCTGCTCGGCCGGGTGAAGCCGTGGGGGGTCGCGCTCGCCGCACTGCTCTTCGGCGCGCTCCAGGCCGGCGGCAACCGGATGCAGTCGTACGCCAGCATCTCGCTGGAGCTGGTCACCGTGCTCCAGGCGCTGATCGTCATCTTCATCGCCGCGCCCGCACTGGTGAAGGCGATCTTCGGGCTCCGGGCCGCCCGGGCCGCCAGGTTGTCCACGAGCATGGCGAAGGGCTGGTAGTCGGTGAGCGCGAGGAGTGAGCTTGCGAGCCCCGCAGTCGCGAACGGAAGGCGGCACAGGTGAGCGCGAGGAGTGAGCTTGCGAGCCCCGCAGTCGCGAACGGAAGGCGGCGCTGATGTCGACCATGACTGCCGAGGAGCTGGCCGTCACCGTACGGCCGGGCTTCTGGATCCGGGACCGCAAGGTCGGCGCCGGTGCCGTACTGCTCGGGCTGGTCGCGGCGGTGCTCTTCGGCGCGCTGGCCACCGGTGAGAAGGCGCGGTTCACCCTCAGCGAGGATGCCGCCGGCGCGGCGTTGTCCATCGACGGCACGGTCGGGGCGGTCCTGTTCGGGCTGGTCGCGGCGGCGGCCGGCGCGGCGCTGCTGGCCGGGCTGCCGAAGCGCTGGTTCGTGCCGCTGCTCGGCGTGGCGGTGGTCGGAGTGGTGCTCTCCTTTCTCTGCTGGCAGGTGTCGGCGGCGCCGACCGGGCAGAACTTCATGCCGCTGGTCAACATCGTCCGGGGTACCTTCATCCTTGCCCTGCCGCTGATCTTCGGCGCCCTGGCCGGGGTGCTCTGCGAGCGGTCCGGCGTGGTGAACGTGGCGATCGAGGGCCAGTTGCTGATGGGCGCCTTCGCCGGGGCCCTGGTCGGCACGCTCGCGGCGAGCGCCTGGATCGGGCTGGTCGCGGCGGCGCTCGGTGGCGCGCTGATCTCGCTCCTGCTGGCGATCTTCACCATCCGCTACCTGGTCGACCAGGTGGTGATGGGGATCGTGCTCAACCTCCTCGCGGTCGGGCTGACCGGGTTCCTCTACGAACGGTTGATGCAGCCGGACGCGAAGAAGTACAACCAGCCGCCGAGGTTCGAGGCGTGGCCGATCCCGGTGCTGTCGGACATTCCGGTGCTCGGGCCGGCACTGTTCCGGGGCAACATCTTCCTCTACCTGGCATTGATCCTGGTGGTGGTGATCCACGTCGGGCTGTTCCGTACCCGGTGGGGGCTGCGGACCCGCTCGGTGGGTGAGCACCCGACCGCCGCCGACACCCTCGGGGTGAAGGTGCTGGCGCTGCGCTACCGCAACGTGCTGCTGGCCGGCATGGTCGCCGGGCTGGGTGGCGCCTCCTACACGCTGGCGCTCTACACCTTCAGCAAGAACATGATCGGTGGCAAGGGCTTCATCGCGCTGGCGGCACTGATCTTCGGGCGGTGGAGCCCGACCGGTGCCCTGCTGGCGGCGCTCTTCTTCGGCTTCGCCGACCAGCTCGGGACGTACCTCGGCGCGATCGACAGCAGCATCCCGAGCGAGTTCCTGGCGATGCTGCCGTACCTCGCCACCCTGCTGGCCGTGGCCGGCCTGGTCGGCAAGGTGCGGGCGCCGGCCGCCGACGGCAAGCCCTACATCAAGGGCTGACCAGCGGCGGGGCAGGATGGGAGCGTGACGATGGAGATTGACTGGGCGCAGCTGCGGGCCGCCGCGACCGACGTGATGCGGCACGCGTACGCGCCGTACTCGAACTTCCCGGTCGGGGCGGCGGCGCTGGTCGACGACGGCCGGGTGGTGGTCGGCTGCAACGTCGAGAACGCCGGGTACGGGGTGACGCTCTGCGCCGAGTGCGGCGTGGTGTCGGCGCTGCACGCCTCGGGAGGCGGGAAACTCGTCGCGCTGTCCTGCGTCGGTGCCACCGGTGAGCCGTTGATGCCGTGCGGGCGGTGCCGGCAGCTGCTCTGGGAGAACGGCGGGCCGGACTGCCTGATCGAGGCGGAGCCGGTGCCGCTGCGGATGGCGGAGTTGCTGCCGCACGCGTTCGGGGTGGAGGACCTGGAGGCGATCGCGACGTCGGCCAAGGTCCCGACGGTGCCGGAGGAGTTGGCCGCGTGGCGTGGCCGGGGCACCGTCTTCGTGCATCCGGACGTCTCGGCCGGGCGGCAGGTCTGGACCGGATACTGGGAGCGGGCCGCCGGGGACGTCGAGGGGGTGCGGACCGGGGTACTCGAGGAGGCGCCGACCTGGGACGACCCGGCCGAGGCGGTGAGCTGGGGACAGGCCCGTACGCCCCGGGTGGTGGTGGTCGGCGCGGACGGGGCGATGTTCTGGGCGGGTGAGGGGGAGCCGCCGGCCGAGATCCCTGCCCGCTGGGGTGCCTGACAAGAAACCCGCTGGCGTGCCTGACAAGAAACCCGCTGGGGTGCCTGACGAGGAACTGGGCGCCTGACGAGGAAGAGGAAACTGTGCGTGGGTTCGCCGCGGTCGACGTGATCCGGGCCAAGAGGGACGGCGGGGCGCTGTCCGACGAGCAGATCGACTGGGTGGTCGACGCGTACACCCGGGGGCGGGTCGCCGACGAGCAGATGGCGGCGCTGGCCATGGCGATCCTGCTCCGGGGCATGACGCCGGGCGAGATCGCCCGTTGGACGGCGGCGATGATCGCCAGCGGGGACCGGCTGGACCTCTCCGGGGTGCCCCGACCGACCGTCGACAAGCACTCCACGGGCGGGGTCGGCGACAAGATCACCCTTCCGCTCACGCCGCTGGTGGCGGCGTGCGGTGCCGCCGTACCGCAGCTCTCCGGGCGGGGGCTGGGCCACACCGGCGGGACCCTGGACAAGCTGGAGTCGATTCCGGGCTGGCGGGCCGCGCTGGACAACGACGAGTTCATCGCCCAACTGGGTGAGGTCGGCGCGGTGATCTGCGCGGCGGGTGAGCGGCTGGCGCCGGCCGACCGCAAGCTCTACGCGTTGCGTGACGTGACCGGCACGGTGGAGGCGATTCCGCTGATCGCCAGCTCGATCATGAGCAAGAAGATCGCCGAGGGTACCGGCGCGCTCGTCCTGGACGTGAAGGTCGGCTCGGGCGCGTTCATGAAGTCGGAGGCGGAGGCCCGGGAACTGGCCAGGACCATGGTGGAGCTGGGCGGGGCGCACGGGGTCCGGACGGTCGCCCTGCTGACCGACATGTCGACGCCGTTGGGGCTGGCCGTGGGGAACGCGGTCGAGGTGGCCGAGTCGGTCGAGGTGCTGGCCGGCGGTGGGCCGACCGACGTGGTGGAGCTGACCGTGCGGTTGGCCCGGGAGATGCTGGGCGCCGCCGGACTGCCGGACGCCGACCCGGAGCGGGCGCTGCGGGACGGCCGGGCGATGGACACCTGGCGGGCGATGATCCGGGCCCAGGACGGCGATCCGGACGCCCCGTTGCCGGTCGCCCCGGAGGTGGAGGTAGTCCGGGCCGACCGGGACGGTTACGTCGCCGCCGTTGACGCGTACGGGATCGGCATCGCGGCGTGGCGACTCGGCGCGGGACGTGCCCGCAAGGAGGACCCGGTCAGCGCCGGGGCCGGGGTGGTGCTGCACCGCAGGCCGGGAGATCCGGTCCGCGCCGGCGAACCCCTCTACGAGCTGCGGGCCGACGATCCGGGGCGGATCCCGGCGGCCCGCGCGGTCGCCGCCGGGGCGGTGTCGGTCTCGGCCGAACCGCCGATCCTGCCGGACCTCGTCATCGACCGGATCGGCTGATTCCCGGATCTGCCGGCCCTGGTCACGGGCCGGGTGGTCGGGGCCGCGAGCCGCCGGCGGGCCGGGCGCGCCGCTCGATTTCCGGTTGTCCGGCCGCCGCGCGAGGCGCCCATGGTGTACCCGCTGTGGACCGGCTATCCTCCGTCGCCGAGGGGTGGCACGGGGTATTGAGTCGACGTGACGACCGGTCCACCCGGATCCGGTGCCGTGGGTGCCGTGTACCCCCGAGGCGACTCCGACGTGACAGGAAACCAGGCTGTGACCGTAACCGCTCCTGACCCGCAGGCGGTCCGGGCCGCCAACGTGGCCGAGGTGCAGCGGCTGGGGCTGCCCGTGCCGCCGGCACAGTTCCCGCTGGTCTGGGAGCTGGGCGACGCGGTCGAGCTGCGGCCCACCGCCGAGATCGAGGCCCGTACGGCCGTACTGCACCTGGTGCTGGCGCGCTGCTTCGGGATGTCGCCGGAGGCGGGGATGAGCTGGCTTCTCGGCTCGCACCTGGTGGAGCACGTGACACCGCCGGAGTGGCAGTTCGTGATGGGCAGCCGGGGCGACCACCGGTCGTTCGTACTGCACCACGACGCGATCTTCGCCCTCGCCTGGGTACTCGGGCTGAGCCGGCACCTCGACCCGACGGAACCCAGCGACGAGCGGCTGATGGAGCAGTTGCCCAACCTGGTGGCGGGGGAGAGCTTCGGCCAGTGGCGCTCCCGTACCCTGGCGGCGCCCCGGGACGCGGCGGAGGTGGCCGCCGTGCTCGACTTCTACTACTGCCTGGACTGGGGTTATCTGGAGGCCGAGCAGGAGGGGCTGCGACTGCCCGGGATGATCGACAGCAACGCCATCGGTCAGCGGCGGTGGGCGCTGGAGTGGGCGGTGGTGTTCCGGGGGCCGTTCCACGACCCGCCCGCCGGCTGGGAGGAGGTCGACCTCTCCACCTGACCGGGCGGTGGTCAGCGGGGGCGGTGGGCGGTGACCTGGACGGCGACGGTCACCGTAATCGGTTCCGGGAGTTCGGCGAGCCGCCGGTCGAGCCGGGCGGGATCGGCGTGCCAGGCGCTCGGACCCATCCCGACCAGGGTGCGGATCCCGGCCCGGTCGAGCCGGAGCGCGGCCCGGTGCACCGCGGACATGCCGGGGGTGAAGTGCTCGGCCAGGCTACCGGCGAGCCGGGCCTCCTTGGCCGGGTCGACCCGGAGCAGGCCGAGCCGGTCGACCAGCTCGCCGAGGTGCTCGGCGGTCGGCGTGACCACCAGCAGCGCGCCGTCGGCCCGGAGCACCCGGCGGAACTCCGGGCCGTTGCGCGGGGCGAAGACGTTCAGTAGCAGCCCGGCGGCGGCGTCGGCCAGCGGCAGCCCGCGCCAGGTGTCGCAGAGCGCGGCGCCGGCCCTGGGGTGGGCCCGGGCGGCGCGGCGCAGCGCCGGCTTGGAGACGTCCAGGGCCAGCCCCACGGCGGCGGGCAGCGCGTCGAGCACCGCGCCGAGGTGCCGGCCGGTGCCGGCGCCGGCATCCACCACCAGTTCCGGGTACGTCCGCGCCGCCGGCCCGGCGACCGCCCCGGCGAGGTCGGCGAGCGCGTTCGAGATCAGGTCGTAGTGGCCGGCGCCGAGGAACTCCTCCCGGGCGGCCACCATCGCCGGGCTGTCCCCGGAGTGCGTGGTCCGGCCGGCGGTCAGGTTGACGTACCCCTGGCGGGCCAGGTCGAAGCTGTGTCCCGCCGGGCAGCGCAGCGCGGCCACGGCGGCGGCCGGTACGGCGGCGAGCGGCCGGGCGCAGACCGGGCAGCGGAGCCGCCGCAGGACCTCGGGTGGCACCCCGTCACGATAGTGCGGGACCACCGTGGGGTGCCGGCGGTGGTCGGTCCCAGGGCCGTCCGTGGTGCCGACGCTGGGCGGCGTCCGGCGTCCGTGGTGCCGCCGCTGGGCGGCGTCCCCGGGCTACTAGGGTCGGGGCATGGCGGCAATCGGCTACGAAGACATCGTCCGGGTTCCCAAGGCGCTGCTGCACGACCACCTGGACGGTGGGCTGCGTCCGGCGACGGTGGTGGAGTTGGCCGAGGCGGTGGACCATCCGTTGCCCACCACCGACCCGGAGGAACTCGGCCGGTGGTTCGTGGAGGCGGCCGACTCGGGGTCGCTGGAGCGCTACCTGGAGACCTTCGCCCACACCGTCGCGGTGATGCAGACGGCCGAGGGGCTGCGCCGGGTGGCCGCCGAGTGCGCCCTCGACCTGGCCGCGGACGGCGTGGTCTACGCGGAGGTCCGGTTCGCCCCGGAGCAGCACCTGGAGCGGGGGCTCGACCTCGACGGCGTGGTGGAGGCGGTGCTGGCCGGCTTCGTCGAGGGCGCCGCCGAGGCGGCGGCGAATGGACACCCGATCCGAGTCGGCACCCTGCTGACCGCGATGCGGCACGCCGCCCGGTCGCAGGAGATCGCCGAGCTGGCCGTCCGGTACCGGGACACCGGGGTGGTGGGCTTCGACATCGCCGGTGCCGAGGCGGGCTTCCCGCCCACCCGGCACCTGGACGCCTTCGAATACCTGCAACGGGAGAACTTCCACTTCACCATCCACGCGGGTGAGGCGTTCGGGCTGCCCTCGATCTGGCAGGCGATCCAGTGGTGCGGCGCCGACCGGCTGGGGCACGGGGTGCGGATCGTCGACGACATCACCCCGGGGGACACCCGGCCGGTGCTGGGCCGACTGGCCGCGTACGTCCGGGACAAGCGGATCCCGCTGGAGCTCTGCCCGTCGTCGAACGTGCAGACCGGTGCCGCGCCGTCGATCGCCGAGCATCCGATCGGGTTGCTGCGCGACCTGCGGTTCCGGGCCACGGTCAACACCGACAACCGGCTGATGAGCGGCACCTCGATGTCCCGGGAGATGGCGCTGCTGGTCGAGGCGTTCGGCTACGGCTACCCGGAGTTGCAGTGGTTCACCATCAACGCGATGAAGAGCGCCTTCATCCCGTTCGACGAGCGGCTCGCCATCATCAACGACGTGATCAAGCCAGCCTACGCCAAACTGCTGTCCTGACCGTGGCGCCGGTGCGGCCGGGGTCGGGTCGGCCGCCGAGTCGAGGCGTTGTCGCACGATTTCCGGTCTGCTATCTCTTTTGGCCGGGAAAACTGCCGGGCCGGTCAGCCGGCCCGTCCGGGCGGCCATTCGACGGTCCGCACGGAGCGCGTAATCCGGCACTTCGACCTTGCCGTACCGGACCGGTCGGGCAATGGTTCTCTGCGCTGTGCGAGTGCCAGGCTCCCGGTGACACCGGAGCCGAACGCGACCACCCCACGCGGGGCGTAGGGTTTCCCGTGCCGGTAACGTTCGATACGTTGCGATACGGTTTCCCGCTGCGGGGCGAGCAGCGGCCATCCGGTTGCGGACGGTCGATGGCAATAGAGCATAGACAGGATGCGTGACTACCCTGGGTGACGCCAGAAGGACAGACTGCTGTCAAAGCGCGGGGACATTCCGATGCGCTTCCAGCCGGTGACAACCTGGGCTTTCTTCTTGAGTTGCGGCGTGATGGAATCTCGGAGGTCCGACCCGCCCGGGTCGGTCGATCAGCGGTGCCCTGGGCCATTGGCCGGGTGCTGGATGGGAAGGCGGTGACGTGAGCAAGCGGCCGAAGACAGCAAGCCCGTTCCTGTCGCGTCTCCGCTGGCCGGTCGCCGGCCGGCTGCGCGACATGCCGATCTGGTCGAAGCTGGGTCTGATCATGATCGCGCCGACCATCGCGGTCGTCGTGGTCGGTACGACCAGCATCGTCGACCACATGGAGACGCTGGACGACGCGAACCGGGCGCACACCCTCGCCACGCTCTCCCAGGCCTCCGGCGAACTGGTGCACGACCTGCAGGACGAGCGGGCCGCCGCCGTACTGCTGCTCGGCTCCCGCAACGACACCGCCCGGAAGGCCGCCCGCGACGTCTACAACAAGGTGCACCCCGAGGTCGACAAGGCCAAGGGGCCCTACTCGGAGCGCCGGGCGCAGCTCGACGAGCTGCCGGGTAACTTCGACGCGCTGCTGACCCAGATCGACCAGGGCCTGGGTGACCTGCCGGGCATCCGCAGCCAGGTCATCAACTCGAAGCTCAAGCTGACCGACGCGGCGCAGTCGTACGAGGGTCTGATCAACGACCTGCTGAACATCCGGGACCTGGCCTCGCAGCTCGCCGGCGACTCCTCGCTGAGCGACCGGATGCGGGCCGCCGCCGCCAACGCGCGCGGCAAGGAGTTCCTGTCGATGCGGCGGGTCGTGGTGCACCGCGCCCTGATCGACGGCCGGCTGACCTCGGCGTTGCAGACCGACTACATCGCCACCGAGACCGGTCAGCAGCAGGCGCTGCAGACCTTCAAGACGATCGCCACCGGTCCCGAGTCCGCCTTCTACGACGAGACGGTCACCGGCGCCGACGTGCGCGAGGTCGACAGCTACGGCGGCTGGATCCGGGGCCGGACGGACGGGAGCATGGCCGCCGCCCCGTTCGACGCCGAAGACTGGGACTCGGCGATGGTCGGCAACGCCCAGCTGATCCGCGCGGTCGAGGGTCGGCTCGACGCCGACGTGCTCGCCGAGGCGAGCGCGCTCCGTGACGACGTGCAGCGGCAGGTGTTCCTGGAGACGGGGCTGCTGCTCAGCATGCTGCTGCTCGCGGTGCTCTTCGCCTATCTGGTCGCCCGCTCGATGGCCCGCTCGCTGCGGGAGCTGCGGCACGGCGCGCTCTCCATCGCCCAGCACGGCCTGCCACACGCGGTGTCCCGACTGCGTGACCCGCAGATGACCGCGCAGATGTCGCCGGTACAGGTGGCCAACCAGATCGCCGAGCCACTACCGGTGCGGAGCAAGGACGAGTTCGGCCAGGTGACCGAGGCGTTCAACGCCGTCCACCTGGAGGCCGTCCGGACCGCCGCCGAGCAGGCCGCACTGCGCTCCTCGGTCGCGACGATGTTCGTCAACCTCGCCCGCCGCTCGCAGATCCTGGTGGACCGGCTCATCGGTCACCTGGACCGGCTGGAGCGGGGCGAGGAGGACCCCGACCGGCTGGCCGAACTCTTCCAGCTCGACCACCTGGCCACCCGGATGCGCCGTAACGACGAGAACCTGCTGGTGCTCGCGGGCGCCGACTCGACCCGGGTGCAGCGCGAACCGGCGGCACTGATCGACGTGCTCCGGGCCGCGCAGTCCGAGGTCGAGCACTACACCCGGATCGAGTTCGGCATGGTCGACCGGGACATCGAGGTCCAGGCCGCCGCCGTCAACGACCTGGTGCACCTGGTCGCCGAGCTCTTCGACAACGCCACGGCCTTCTCCCCGCCGGACTCCCACGTGATGGTGGAGGCCCGCCGGGTGGGTGACCGGGCGACCCTCTTCGTGGAGGACCGGGGCATCGGCATCAGCGCCGAGCAGCTACAGGACCTCAACGAACGGCTCGCCACGCCGCCCGCCGTCGACGTGACGGTCTCCCGGATGATGGGCCTGGTCGTGGTCGCCCGGCTGGCGTCACGGCACGGCGTAAAGGTCGAGCTGCGCCCCGGACACGACCGGGGCACGGTCGCCGACGTCACGCTGCCCACCTCGATGCTGATCCCCCGGGCACTCTCCGGCCGGACGCAACAGCCGGGTGGTTTCCCGGCCGCGCCGGAGCCGACCGCCCGTCCGGCGCTCGGCGCCCCGCTCGCCCTGGAGAGCGGACCGGCAGCGCCGCCGGCACCGGCCTTCGGCGGCGGCGACCGTGGTCCGAGCTTCGGCGGCGACCGTGGCCCGGCCTTCGGTGGGGACCGTGGCCCGGCCTTCGGTGGGGACCGTGGCCCGGCCTTCGGTGGGGACCGCAACCGCGACGGCGCCCCGACCGGCCGGCCGTACGAGCCGGCGATGAACGGTGGCGGACAGTCCGGCCCGCCGAGCCAGCCGAGGGACATGCCGGCCTGGTCCGACCTGACCGGCGCCCGGGTGGGACGCAACGGCGGCGACCCGTTCACGCCACGGATCCCCAACGGGCACGAGATCGAGCCGCTGCCGCAGCGGCGGGCCACCGAGCAGGACCCGTCCGGTCTCTCCGCGAACGAGACGATGTCCGGGTTCATCCCCCGGCAGCGTCCGGCCACGCCGGAGCCGCAGCCGCACGGGCTGACCGCGCTGCCGCCGGTCTCCGCGCCGCCGGGTCCGCCGGTCTCGGGCCCGCCGGCAGGGCAACCGCCGGTCTCCGCACCGCCGTTCGGTCTGACTCCGCCGCCGGCCGCGCAGCCGCCCGCACCGGTTCCGGTGCCGCCGCCGGCCGCGCAGCCACCGGCTCCGGTGCCACCCGCCGCGCAGCCACCAGCTCCGGCGGTCAGCGCGCCGCCGGCCTGGCCGCCGGTGAACACGCCGGACCGGGAGACCACCGCGCCGCCCGTACCGGAGCGCCTGGCCGCGGCCCTGGACATGACCGCCGAGCTGCCCCGGATGGCTCGGCCCCCGGCGACGGAGACCGCGGCCAACGTGGAGGCCCGGCCGAAGTTCGCCGACGAGACCATGGAACTGCCGATCTTCCGCGAGCTGGAGTCGGCCTGGTTCCGGACCCGCCGGAAGCCCGAGGAGACCGGTGGGCAGCCACAGGGAGCCGGTACGGCTTCCCAGCCGACCGGCCAGGCCGTCGCGGTGGACAACGTTGTTCCCGGCGCGGCTCAGGCCGGATCGGCACCGACCGGCAACCCGGCGCCGGTGAACAGCCCCAGGCCCGGCGGCCAGCAGCCGGGGAGCGGGTCGGCCACCAACGGCACCGGCCGGCCGGGTGACAGCGGCTGGCAAACGGCTGCCGACGACGGTTGGCGGGCAGCCATGGCGGCTACGGCGGCCGCCACATCCGGTACCCAGACCACCCAGACCGGACTGCCCAAGCGGGTACCGATGGCCCAGCTGGTACCCGGAGCCGTGGAGAAGCCGACCACCTCGGTGCAGCGTCGTACGCCGGAGGCGGTGCGCGGCTTGCTGTCCGCGTACCACCGTGGGGTGCAGCGTGGCCGCACGCACCCGACGGACGGCCAGTCGACCAACCCGGAGGCAACTCCGGCAGGGCAGCAGTCCTCGCAGGCCGAGGTGGGCCCCGCGACCGCAAGCGGCCAGAAGGAGCATGAAGGATGACATCTACGCAGGATCTCGGTTGGCTGCTGGCCAACTTCGCCGATCGTGTGCCCGGCGTCGCCCACGCGATCGCCGTCTCCGCGGACGGCCTGCTCCTGGCGTCGTCACGGGATCTTCCGCGCGACCGGGCGGATCAGCTCGCCGCGATCGCGTCCGGCCTGGTCAGCCTCACACAAGGGGCGGCTCGCTGCTTCGAGGGTGGGGCGGTGTTGCAGACAGTGGTCGAGATGGACAATGGTTTCCTGTTCCTGATGTCCATCTCGGACGGCTCGTCCTTCGCGGTTCTCGCCGCCCGGAGCTGTGACGTCGGGCAGGTGGGATATGAGATGGCACTGCTCGTCGACCGGGTGGGTGACGCGTTGACGCCGCCGACCCGGGCCGCCGCGGGGATGCTGAGCTAGGCGGTACCCGGCCGGTATGGTTCGCTGGCCGGTGCGACGACAATGGAACAATGACGAACTCCAGGCTTTGAGTCTCGGGTACGACGAGAAGGGGGTGAACGGCGATGATGGCCGAACGCGACGAGCCGACGGGCGCGCTGGTGAGGCCATATGCCGTCACTCGTGGTCGCACCAGGCCGAGGCTCGACATCGCGCTGGAGGCGCTCGTCGAGACGACGGTGCGCGGTCGGTCCGCCGGCAACGGCAATGGCGGCCAGGGCCGGGAGCATCAATACATCGCCGCGCTGTGTGATGGTCGGCTGCAGTCGCTCGCGGAGATCGCGGCGCGGATGCAGTTACCGCTCGGAGTGGCTCGGGTCCTGATCGCCGACATGGCCGCCGATGGCCTGGTGGCGGTGCACGAACCGACAATCCTGGACGACTCAAACGACGCGGTGGGCACTGAACTGCTGGAGAGGGTGCTGAGTGGACTTCGCAGGCTCTGACATGTCGCACCGCCCAACGGCCGGGCGCGTGACATCGGCGAAGATCGTCATCGCCGGTGGCTTTGGCGTCGGCAAGACAACACTGGTCGGTTCGGTCTCGGAGATCACGCCGCTGACCACCGAGGCGATCATGACGTCGGCTGGTGTGGGTGTCGATGACACCCGCCAGGTGCCGGGCAAGACGACCACCACGGTCGCCATGGATTTCGGTCGGATCTCGATAGACCGAGATCTCATCCTTTACCTGTTCGGCACGCCGGGCCAGACGCGGTTCTGGTTCATGTGGGACGAACTGGTGCGGGGAGCGATCGGTGCGGTCGTCCTGGTCGACACCCGCCGGTTGGCCGACTGCTTCGCGGCCATCGACTTCTTCGAGCACCGGCGGCTGCCGTACCTCGTGGCGATCAACTGCTTCGACGGGATGCAGTACCACGACCCGCAGGACGTGCGGGACGCGCTGGCGATCTCGAACGAGGTGCCGGTCGTCGCGTGTGACGCCCGGAACCGGGAGTCGACCAAGCACGTGCTGATCTCCCTGGTCGAGTACGTGCTCACCATGCGGCGCTCGCGTGCCGTAGCACCGGCCTGACCGCCGCGCCACGTGCCGGCAAGGTGGCCCGGTCGTAGGCGCCGGTACGCCCCACGGGGTCGTCCGGCCCCCGCCGGGTGTCCGGCTGCCCGCGTACCCGGGAAGTCGTGCTGACCGCCAACCTCGGCGTGCCGCGCCGCTTCGCGCCGTGCCGGCGTCGATGATCCGGGCACCTCTCCTGTGGTGGCGACCCGGTGGCGACGGACAGAGGTCGGCGCCCGGGGTCCGGCGCGCGTCGTCGACCCGGCCGAGACGAGGAACGGCCGCGGTCCGCGGGATGACGGACGGTCGAGCGGGGCGGACCGGGTGACGGCCCGAGCACGGCGTGCGGGAGCGACCGGCGGCGGGATGGGTCGGGAGACCGGATCCTTCCGGGTCAGGAGACCCGACTCCAGGAGCCGGAGACCACGCTGAAGACGCCGAGCGAGTCCGCCTCCATTCCGCCGTGCCGGATAGGCGCGAACGAGTACGCCCCGGCGATCCCCTCGGTGATCTGGTTGCCCAGGTAGGCGCGGAGCCGACCCCGGTCGACGCTCTTGCCCAGCCGGGCGGCGTTGACGATCAGTCGCAGGGCGTCTGCCCCGTACGGGGCGAAGCCGCTGAACGAGCCGTGCAGGTGGATGTAGCGGTAGACGAAGTCCCGCCGGTCCAGCCCGGCCGGGGTGGTGTTGGTCAGCGACGAGCTGCCCAACGAGCTGGGGTGCACGGCGTACGCCCCCTCGACCGCAGGCGCGTTCTCCTCCGAGAGGGTGTCCTCGGCGACCGCGCCGGCGTCGAAGAAGATCCGTCCCTGGTAGCCGGTCTGGCGCAGTGTCCGGGCCGCCGCGCCGGAGAACGGGGCGGTGCCCCAGACGACCACCGCCTCGGGATCGGGGTCGGTGGCCTTCCGGACCGCCGGGCGGTAGTCGGCGTTCTCACCTCCGGGCAGCCGGACCGCCTTGACGAGCTCGACCTCCACGGACTTCAGGGCTGCTGTGAGGGCCCGTACGCCCGAATCTCCGTGTGCCCCTGGTGCCGCTAGCAGTCCGACCCGTTCGATGCCCTGTGAGCGAATCAGCGGGGCCAGCGTCCGCGCCACGTCACGGGCGTCCGGCGTGAGTTTGAAAATGTACGTCCGCTGAGCCAGCGGCACCGTGATGTTGTCGGCGGCGGCCAGCGAGATGAACGGCACCTGTAGCCGCTGCGCGACCGGGATGATCGCCAGGGAGGTCTCGGCGAGGCAGCCACCGGTCAGCGCGTGCACGTTCTCCTGGTTGGTCAGCTCGGTCGCGTGCTGAGCGGCGAGCCGCGGTTCGCCGGCATTGTCCCGGATCACCAGCCGGACGTTGCGCCGCAGGTTGCCGACCGGCACCCCCTGCTCGTTGAACTTGTCAGCGGTGATCTTCAGGGCCCGTTCCTGGAGCACTCCGAGTGCCTGGCCGGGTCCGGTGAGTTCGAGGCTGACACCGACGACGAGTTCCCGCGAATCGGCCCGACCGGGTCCGCCCCGCTCCTCGTCGTCGCGTCCGCAGGCGGCGACCAGGGTGGTGGCGGCTGCCGCCAGGAGGCCGCGCCGGCTCAGCGTCCACGCGTCGACTGCCGGTCCGGCCATCGTCGCCCCCTCCCTGCGCTGGTCGTAGGTGTCGCCTACGGTCCCGGGGTATGTTCTCGGCCGCTCAGCAGCGCCGTCAACTCCGCACGATGTGGTAAGAAACACCAGGTCGACATAGGTCTGATGCTGATTGGCCAGTCAGTCCACGGGTCCTGACCGGACGGTCCGGCCGGGCTTGTCGAGCGGCCGGGCTTGTCGAGCCGCCGGGCTTGTTCTGCGGCCGGGCTTGTTCTGCGGCCGGGCGCAGCGGTCCGACCCGGCAGACGCATCCCGGCAGACGGAGTCCGGCAGACGCGGAAAACCCACACCGGCTGCCGATGGCGACGCCGGTGTGGGTTCCAGGTGAACAGGGGATCCGGTCGGTCAGGAGCGGTAGCCGGCGGAGCGGTACTCGTAGTCGACGTTGTCGGCCCGCTCGTCCGGGTCACGGCTGAAGTCCCAGCCTCCGGCGGCCTCCCGGCCCGGCCGGCCGCCGACGGCGTAGCCGCCGATCTCCTGACCACGACGCCAGCCCCGGAAGTAGCCGGTGGTGTGCTCGGCGATCCGGGCCGCGTCGCGGACGATCCGCAGCGGCCGCTCGTCGCGCAGCGGCGACCCGGGCACCAGATTGGCCTGCGGCACCCGCTTCGGCAGGCCGGCGTTGGTGGAGGCGCCGACCGAGGGGCGTGCCGCCTGCTGGGCGGCCTGCCAACCGCTGTCGGCCGTCGACGACCACTCCACCTCCGTCTCCTCTGAATGGCCGGTGAACCAGGCGGACCTGGCCGCCGCGAAGATCAGCAGGTCGCCGTCACCCTCGTCGGAGACCGGCGGCGCGCTCGGCTCCGCGCTGCGGCGGGGCAGGCTCGACCCGGCCTGGGCCGGGTCACCCCGGTCCACCAGCCGCAGCGGTGGGTTTTCGGCGGAAAGCCTGTTGTGCGAGGGCTGGTCGGCCAGCGGCGGCTCGACGAGACGCAGCGTGGGCGGCTCCGGGGGCAGGTCGTCCGCCTGCCACGGTGGGGTGACCCGCCCGTCTGCGGGCGCCGGGCTGACCGGCGCGTCCCGCTCGTCGGGGTAGCCCGGGTATCCCGATCCGCTCGCCCGGTCGTCCTGCTCCTCGCCCGAGTTCATCAGCGGCCAGTTGGCCCGGGAACCGGGCGGTGCCGGCGGCTCGGGCCGGGTCGCCGGCACCGAGACGGTCAGGCCGGCGGCAGAGATGCTGCCCGCACGTGCGGCGCTGTCTCCGTTGGTCTTCGGCCGGGGGGTGATCGGCGTCGGCCGCCGCTCGTTGCGGGCGCTGTTGATGGCGGCGGTGGTCAGGGTGGCCCGGAACGGTTCGCCGGCCTCGGCGGGTGGGATCGACCCGCGCTGTGCCGGTGGCATCGGCGTCATCCCGGGCGGCGGGGGCGGCGGCGCGGAGACCGGCCGGTTCGCCATCGTGTCGGCCTGGTAGGCCGGCGGCGCGGAGGAGGGCGTGGCCGAGCGGGATTCGCGGGGCGGCCCGGAGACCGGGACGACCGGCATGGCGAGCGTGGCGGCCGGCGACAGCGGCGGTGCGGAGGAGGGGGTGACCGGTGGCGGTGCCATCGGTGGCGGCGAGACGGGTGCCGGAGCGACCGGCGGCGGCCCCAGCGGCTGGGGACTGGCGGGGGAGTTGCCGGCCGCCGTCGGCTGGTGCCGGCTGCGCCGGCCCGAACTGGGCACCGGCTCCCGGGCCGGACCGGACAGTCCGGCGCCTGTCGGCACCGGTGCCTCGGCTGCGCTGCGCCGCCCGGCCCGCCGGCTCGGGGCGGCCGGCGTCGTGACAACCCGGGCCGCCAGGGTGGCGATCAGCGCGTCACAGCCGGCGTCGCAGGCGCGTACGGCCGCCACGGCCTGTCGTACCGTCTCCGCTGCCGCAGAGGTGAGAGCCTTGTTGGCGGTGCCCCGCCGGGGGGTTTCCGCGATGGCGACCCGCAGCGCGGTGACCGCCTCGGTGATGACGTCGGCCTCGGCGACGCCGTCCGCGGCGAGGTGGGCGGCGATGGCGTCGGTGGCCACCGACGTCTCCCTGCCGCGTCCGCCGGTGCCGCCGAGCATCCCCGGCTCGGGCAACGCGTCCAGTACGGCCAGGGAGACCGGCTCGGCCGGATCCGGGTACGCCCGCAGCGCTGCCGGGTAGAGCTCACGCAGCACCTCGCGCAGGGCCACGGCGGCGGCGTGCCGGCCGTTGGCGAGCGCGGCGTGCGCGGCGAGGACCGGCTTGAAGCTGACGAGTTCGCGCGGCGGCGGGAGGCTGGCCGCCGAGAGGGCGCCGGCCTGTAACGCCCGGGCGAGCCCGACGGCGCGTCGCTCGGCCGGGGCAGACTCCCGCTCCTCGACCGACTCGTCGTCGGCGAACCGTTCGGCGAAGTCGTCGACGGAGTCGTCGTCGGCGACGACCAGTGGACGTCCCGCCGCGCTCAGCAGCGAGGTCACCATGTGGTCGTCGCTGTCGGCCGCGACGGCCGCGCCGCTCGGTCCGCTGCCACGCTCCACGAGCACCGCGCCGAGCTGGGCGTACCCAGCCGGGTCGTCGGTGATCTCGCAGACATGGAGCAGTCTGCCTGCGTCGTCGACCACCGCGGAGGTCAGCGTCGTACCGGCCGAAGTCGACCGGCTCGTCGCATCCGCAGAGGCCAGACCGCAGTACACCCGCACGAGCGCCACGGCGTCGTCCTCCTCCCGAGACACAAGTGGTGTGCCAAAGACTGATGCTCCCTGGTGAGGGGTCAGTCGCGCCAGTCCACGGCGGCAGAGATCTTGCCGATAATCGTGCGCCACCCGAGACTTGCGGTTTGTGCCCCGATTTTCTTCAGCCGCCGCCGGCCTCGGAATCCGCCGAGACCGCCGGCCACGGTAGCCCGGAGCGCCTCGTCGAGGTCATCCAGGCTGGAGCCGGGAGAGAGCATATCGAGAACCGCGGGCAGCCGAAGTGCGTAGGCCAGGTCACGGGCCACCTCACCAGCCTTGATGAGCAGCGTCGAGTCCCAGACGTCGTGCCCGCCGCGGAGATTCTCCACCACGAGGTCGAGCTCGTAGGAGTCCTCGTCGAGCGGTGCGACATCGGCCGGGGTGATCCGTTCGACGAGCTGCTCCCAGGTGTCCAGTTCGGCCAGGTCGTGCGGTGCGCCGGACCTGACGAATGTGACAAGTGCCTCAGGAGTCTTGAACAGGAGCAACCTGCCCCGGTGGGTGAGGAAGGCCGGCACCTCCTCGTCATCCTCCTCGGCCTCTTCGGCGGCCGCATCGGAGTCGGAGTCGGCCTCGGAGTCGTCGGCCTTGGCCTTCCCGTCCCGCTCCGCGTCCTCCTTGTCGGCCTCGGCGAACTGGTCGGCGATCTCCTCGTCGAGGATCACCACCGCCTCGTCGCCGTCCTCCTCCTCGACCTCGGCCTGCCGGGACCGGTTGGCGAAGAGGTCGTCCTGCTCGCGGTCCTCGATGTCGGTCGGGGTCAGCTCGCTCGCCGGGCGGTACGTCCGCAGGGTGAAACCGGAGCCGGAGGGGAGAGCGATCTCGACCGGGTCGATCCGGACCTCTTCCCACAGCGACCGGTCCGGAGTGCCGGACGTCACCGGGTCATCGGCGGTGTCATCGCTGCTCTCCGACGAGCCGGCGTCGATCTGCCCGGGGTCGGCAGCCCCGTCGCTTCCGGCGGGCTCGTTGCCGGGCTCGTCGGTGTCGGGCCGGTGGGACGACTGGCGGGCCACGCTGACCTCCGTGTGCGCTCGATATGGGCACCCGACCCGGCGAGGTGCCGGCGGATCGGTGACTCTGCGCACACACCCTAGTAGGCCGACGGCGGACGTGGATGCCGGCACCCCGTTGGACTTTGCCGCACATATTAGTAGTCTTGCTACCTATGAACGCCCAGGCGCTGCACGGCCATCTCGATGCGCTGCTGCTCGCGGTGCTTGAGCAGGGCGCACTGCACGGGTACGCCATCATCGAGGCGCTCCGGGCCCGCAGCGGCGGTGTGCTCGATCTGCCTACCGGGACGATTTACCCGGCGCTGCGCCGGCTGGAGCGGGCCGGATACGTCAGCAGCGCCTGGAGCACCGTCAACGGCCGGGAACGCCGGACCTACGAACTGACCGGCGCCGGGCGGCGCGCCCTGGCGGGCGAGCGGACCAGCTGGCAGGAGTTCAGCTCGACGGTGGGGCAGTTCCTCGGCGGGGCGGACGCCCCCGGCGCCCCGGCCTGAGCCAGCGAGGACGGACGGCCGGTCGCCAGCCGGTGCCGGCCCAGCCCGTGATCGCGGGGCCCAGCCGGTGATCGCGAGGGCTCAGCCGGTGATCGCCAGATAATCGCGTTCGGCGCCGGTCTGGCGCAGCCACTGGTCGCGGTACCAGCCCGGTCGGCCGACCAGTTCGGCGTGGCTGCCCCGGTCGGCGATTCGCCCCTGGTCGAGTACGACCACCTCGTCGTACCGGTCCAAACCGGCTAGTCGGTGCGTGACGAGTACGACCGTGCGGTCCGGCCCGGCGTGTGCGGTCGCCGAGGCGAGTACCGCGTCGGCAGCGCCGGGATCCAGCCCTTCGGTCGGCTCGTCCAGCACCAGGATGCCGGCCGGTTCCGCGAGCAGGACCCGGGCCAGCAGCAGCCGCTGGCGTTGCCCGCCGGAGAGCTGACCGCCCTCCTCGCCCGCCATCGTGTCCCAGCCGGCCGGCTGCTGGCGTACCCAGTCGAGCAGGCCGGCCGCCCCGGCCGCGCCGGCCAGATCGTCGTCGTTCGCTCCGGCGCGGCCGAGCAGGAGGTTCTCCCGGGCCGTGGCGTGGAAGACGTGTGCCTCGGCGAGCAGCCCGCCGACGATCCGGGGCAGTTGGTCGACGGGCAGGTCGGACAGGTCGACGTTGTCGTACACGACCCGGCCCCGGTCCGGCCGGACCATCCCGGTCAGTACGGCGAGCAGGCTGCTCTTGCCGGCACCGCTCGGACCGACGACGGCGATTCGGCGTCCCGCAGGCAGGTCCAGGCTCACCCCGTCGAGCGCGGGCGGGCCCGACCGGCGGTACCGGAGGCTCACCTCCTCGATCCGGCAGTGCCACCGTGGCGCGATTCCACCCGCCGGCGAGCCGTCCCCCGGCTCGGCCCCCGGCGTGGACGCCGGCCCGTCGGTCGGCGTCCCCGGGTCGGCCGCCAAGAAGTCGGCCGCCGACGAATCGGCCGCCGACGAATCGGAGGCCGACGGGTCGGCCGCCGACGAATCGGAGGCCGACGGGTCGGCCGCCGACGAATCGGAGGCCGACGGGTCGGCAGCCGACGGGGTGGACGCCGACGGATTGGACCCCGACAGGTCGGACGCCAACAGGTCGGCCACCCGGGTCAGGCCGGTGCGCAGCCGGGTCCAGTGCCGGGCCGCGCCGACCAGCGCCAGCGCCGCCTCGACGGCGGCGAGCGTGCCGACCGCGAGGACCCCGACGAGTATGCCGGACACGCCCGTCCGCAGCGCCACGGTCAGCACGGCGGCGCTGGTCGCACCGGCCACCAGTACCCCGAGGCCGTCCACGGCCCAGCCCAGGGCCGCGGTCCGGCGCTCCAGGGCCGCGAGTTCCCGGGCCCGGGCGTCCGCCCCGGCCAGGGCCGACTCGGTCGCGCCGAACGCGGCCAGGTCGGCGGCGCCGGTGGTCAGGTCGACCGCGTCCGCGGCGAGCGCGCCGCGCAACGGCGCCACCCGGTCGGCGGTACGCCGGGTGAGCAGCGCCGCCAGCACCGGTAGCGCGACTCCGGCCAGCAGCAGGCCGCCGGCCAGGGCCAGTCCGGCGAGCGGGGTGACGGCGGACGCGCCGGCCACCGCGAGCAGGCCGACGAGCGTGGCGGCCGCCCCGGGGACCAGCACCCGCAGCAGCAGGTCCTGTACCGCCTCGACGTCCGAGACGAGCCGGCTGAGCAGGTCTCCGGAGCGCCGGGCTGCGGTGGTGCGCCGGGCAGCCAGCGCGGCGAAGACCCGGGCCCGGACCTCGGTGACGACCCGCAGCGCGGCGTCATGCCCGGCCAGCCGCTCGGTGTAGCGCAGCACGCCCCGGCTGATCGCCAGGGCCCGGACCACGACGATCGCCACGGTGAGGGTGTCGAGCGGCGGTCGGCCGGCGGCGCTGACCAGCAGCCAGGTCGCGGTCGCCAGCAGGGCTAGCCCGGCGAGTTCGGTGCCGGCGGCGAGCAGGCCGGCGCCGAGCAGCCGACCGAGGTACGGGCGGGCCAGCCGCCAGACGGTACGTTCGGGTCGCAGCCTCACCCCACCACCTCCCGGGGTGGTGTCGTGATCTCCACCGCTGCGGATTGTTGCTCGGTCACCCGGCCGTCTTCGACCCGGAGTACCCGGTCCGCCTCGGCCAGCAGCGTCGGGCGGTGCGCCACCAGCAGCGCCGTACGTCCGGCGACCAGTCGCCGGGTGGCCGCGAGTACGGCCGCCTCGGAGCCGGCGTCGAGCCGGGCGGTGGGCTCGTCGAGCAGCACGATCGGGGCGCCCCGGAGGAAGGCCCGGGCCAGCGCGATCCGCTGCCGCTGCCCGCTGGAGAGCCCGTGGCCGCGCTCGCCGAGCCGGGTGTCGAGGCCGTCCGGGAGGTCGGCGACCACCTCGGTCAGGTCGGCGGCCCGGACCGCTTCCCGGACCGCCGCCAGGGGCGCGTTCGGTGCGCCGAGCCGGATGTTGTCGGCGACGGAGGTGCCGAACAGGTGGGCCCGCTGCGGTACCCAGGCCAGTTGCCGCCGCCACCGGGCCAGGTCCAGCGCCGCGAGGTCCGTACCGTCCACGGTGATCCGCCCGCTGCTGGGGGTGACGAAGCCGAGCAGCAGGTGCAGCAGGGTGCTCTTGCCGGCGCCGCTGGGCCCGACGACGGCGATCCGCTCACCGGGTCGGATGGTGAGGGTGACGTCCCGCAGTGCGGTGGTGCGCGGGTACTCGACCGTCACGGACTCGAATCTGATCTCGTCGTGCCGCCCCGACCAGGGCTGGAGGTCGCACTCCCGGTCGACCAGCGCAACGGCGGTGCGGGCGGTCGGCCGTGCGGCGGTGGAGGCGGTCGGAGGTGCGGCGGTGGAGGCGGTCGGCGGTGCGGCGGTAGGGGCGGGTGGCTCGGGTTCGAGCAGGGTCAGCGCCTCGTCCAGCGCGGTCAGACCCTCCTGACTGGCGTGGAACTGGCTGCCGGCGGCGCGCAGCGGCAGGAACGCCTCGGGGGTGAGCAGCAGCACCAGCAGCGCCGTCTCCAGGGCCAGGCCGCCGCCCAGCAGCCGGAGTCCGACCGGCACCGCGACCAGTGCGACGGAGAGAGTGGCGACCAGTTCGAGTACCAGCGCGGAGAGGAACGCGATCCGCAGCGTCTTCATGGTCGCCTGGCGGTGCCGGTCCGCCATCCGGCGTACCACGGTCACCTGGGCGGAGGCCCGGCCGAACAGGTGCAGGGTGGGCAGCCCGCGCAGCATGTCCAGGAAGTGGCCGCCGAGCAGCGCCAACCGGCGCCACTGGCGTTCGGTGGCGGCCTGGGCCTGCCAGCCGAGCAGGGCTCCGAAGATCGGGACCAGCGGCAGGGTCACCGCGATGACCAGGGCGGAGCTCCAGTCGGCGAAGAACAACCGGACCAGTACGGCCAGCGGCACGGTGACGCTGAGCACCAGCTGCGGCAGATAGCCGGTGAAGTACGCGTCGAGGGCGTCGAGCCCGCGCCCGGCCAGGGTGGCGAGTTGCCCCGTACGCTGCCCGGACAGCCAGCCCGGTCCGCGCCGGCCGACGGCGTCGAGCAGGTCGGCCCGGAGCGTGGCCTTGGCCGTCGCGGCGGCCCGGGCCGCCACCGTGCCCTGTGCCCAGAGCAGGGCTGCCCGGCCGGCCACACTGCCCAGGAAGCCGGCCAGCGCGGCCCGGTCGAGGTGTCCGCCGGCCGCCTCGGCGAGCACGGTGGCGAGCGTGGTGGCCTGGGCGATCACCAGTACGGCGGCGGTGACGCCGAGCATGCCGAGCAGTCCGAGCTGGCGCCGCGTGCCGGGTACCCGGCGCAGCAGGCGAGGGTCGAACGGGCGGCGGCTCACGGGCGTCCCAGCAGCTCGCCGGAGCGCCGGTCCGGGCGGGCGTCCGCCTCGCCCGGCCGGCGTGACCGGCGACCGTCCATGACCCATATCCCACGCATCTTTTCGGGCAGCTTCCGTGACAGGGCCAGTTTACTACGAGATGTAGTAGTTGCCCGGTGGCTCAGTGCAGGAACAGCGACACCGGCAGGGCGACCAGGGCCGTCGCCAGGACCAGCGCGGTCGCGCCCGGCAGCCGCCCCGGCCGGCGGGTCGCCAGCAGCCGCTGCAACCGGGCGTCGAGATCACCGTCGGCGACCCCGAGTGCACCGACCGGGGTGACCCGGGCGCCGGCGCTGGCGAACCGCAGCAGCGCGGTCGCCAGGGGGCCGTCGGCGTGCAGGCGTCGGGCCTTGTCGTCGGCCCGCATCTCGACCAGCAGGGCGACGGCGTCGTGCGCCGCGCGCACCCAGCGGACGCCGGGGAGGGCCCGGCAGAGCGCGGTGAAGGGGAGCAGCACCAGGTCGTGCCGCTCGTCGGCATGTGCCCGCTCGTGGCTGAGCACGGCGGCGAGCTGCGCCCGGTCGAGCAGGCTCAGGGTGCCGGCGCTGACCACCACCTGCGGGCGTACCCCGGGCAGGCAGTAGGCGGCCGCGCTGGGGTGGTCGAGTACCAGCGCGCCGGGTGCCGCCGGGTCGTCCCGGGCCACCAGGGCCAGCACGTCCCGGTGCCGGCGCTGGGCGCGCAGCGCGCCGAGCAGGCTGCGTACCGTCGAGCCGAGCAGCACCACCGTGACGCCCACGCCGACACCGACCAGCCCGAGATGGGTCACGCCCAGGCCGGGCGGCAGGTCACCGCCGCCGAGCAGGTCACCGGCGAGGGACCGCAGCGCGGACCCGGTGCCCTGACCGTACGGGGCGAGCCCGAGCGAGATCGGCAGGCCGATCGCGGAGAGCCCGAGAGCCAGCCCGACGAACTGCCAGCAGACGATCGCGACTCGGGGACTGTGCCAGGCCCACCCCGCGCCCAGCCGGCCGGAACGGGCCAGCACCTGCGCGGCGAGATAACAGGCCAGCACGGCGAGCGCGAAGCACGCGGCGTAGCGCATCGGTTCAGACCTGCCGCTCCGCGGCCGACGGGCGGTCGGTCGCCGGCGAGGTGTCGTCGGCCTCCCCGGCGAGCGCCGCGCGCAGCACCTCCGCCTCGGTCCCGGTCACCGACCGGGCGAACCGGACCAGCGCGGCGTCCCGGCTGCCGGCCAGGTCCAGGGCGTCGAGCATCAACCCGGCGATGTGCGCCTCGCGGCTGGCCGCCGGCCGGTAGCGCCAGGCCCGGCCCTCCCGCTCGCGCTCGACCATGCCCTTGCCGGCCAGCCGGTCGAGCACCGTCATCACCGTGGTGTACGCCAGCTCACGGCCCCGCAGCGCCTCGGCCACCTCGCGTACGGTCGCCCCGGCACCGGTGCCCCGGTCCCAGAGCACGTCCATCACCGCACGTTCGAGATCACCGAGTCGCGTCACGCGGCGAGTCTACTACCCTCCGTCGTACGTCAGCTCGCCGCCACAGCAGGTGTTGGCAAGGGGCGCTTCTACGCGACAGCAGACGATTCGCGGGGGCCCTTCCTTACCCGCCCTTGGGGTGCCAGACCGTCTTGGTCTCCAGCAGGGCGGTCATGCGGGCGATCCCCGGATCGGCGGTCCAGTCGACCGGGGCGGCAGGTGGCCGGAGTACCCGCTTGAGGTTGCCGGCCGCGGCCCGTTCGAGTTCGGTGCCGAACTCCGGGTCGGTGACGCCGGTCAGGTCGAGCGCGTTCACATCCATGTGCCCGGCCAGCCAGGGCGCGGTCTCGGTCGGCCGGCCGGTCAGCAGGTTCACCACCCCGCCGGGCAGATCCGAGGTGGCCAGCACCTCGGAGAGGGTGATCGCCGGCAGCGGACTCGCGTCGGCGACCAGCACCACCACGGTGTTGCCGGTGACGATCGCCGGGGCCACCACGCTGACCAGCCCGAGCAGTGCCGGCTCGGCCGGGGCGAGCACCCCGACCACCCCGGTCGGCTCCGGGGCGGAGAGGTTGAAGTACGGGCCGGCGACCGGGTTGGCGTTGCCGTACACCTGGGTGATCTTGTCGGACCAACCGGCGTACCAGACCCAGCGGTCGATCGCCTCGTCCACCTCGGCGACCGGCACGCCGAGCCCGACGAACTGGTCCCGCCGCCCCTCCAGCATCTCGGCGACCCGGTAGAGGACCTGACCCCGGTTGTACGCGGTCGTGCCCGACCAGCCCCTGACCGCCGCCCGCGCCGCCAGGACGGCGTCCCGGACGTCCTTGCGGGAGGCGAGTGCCACGTTGGAGTTCTGCACCGGATACGACCGCCCCGACTCGCTGCGCGGGAACTTCCCGCCGATGAAGAGCTTGTACGTCTTGCGTACCGCCACCCGTTCAGACATCGAGGTACGCCTCCAGCCCCTGCCGGCCACCCTCCCGGCCGTAGCCCGACTCCTTGTAGCCGCCGAACGGCGAGGTCGGGTCGAACTTGTTGAACGTGTTGGCCCAGACCACTCCGGCGCGCAGCCGATCGGCCATCCAGAGGATCCGGGAGCCCTTGTCGGTCCAGATCCCGGCCGAGAGCCCGTACGGGGTGTTGTTCGCCTTCTCCACCGCCTCGGCCGGGGTGCGGAAGGTCAGCACCGAGAGCACCGGCCCGAAGATCTCCTCCCGGGCGATCCGGTGTGCCTGGCTGACCCCGGTGAAGATGGTCGGGGCGAACCAGAAGCCCCGGTCCGGCAACTCGCACGGCGGCGACCAGCGCTCGGCCCCCTCGGACGACCCGATCTCGCTCAGCGTCCGGATCCGGTCCAGCTGAGCCGACGAGTTGATCGCGCCGATGTCGGTGTTCTTGTCCAGCGGGTCGCCGACCCGCAGCCGGGCCATCCGGCGCTTGAGCGAGGCGAGTACCTCGTCGTACACCGATTCCTGGACCAACAGCCGGGAGCCGGCGCAGCAGACGTGCCCCTGGTTGAAGAAGATGCCGTTGACGATGCCCTCGACGGCCTGGTCGACCGGGGCGTCGTCGAAGACGATGTTCGCCGCCTTGCCACCGAGTTCCAGGGTGAGCTTCTTGCGGCTGCCCGCCACGGAGCGGGCGATCTGCCGGCCGACCTCGGTGGAGCCGGTGAAGGCGACCTTGTCGATCCCGTCGTGTTCGACCAGCGCCCGGCCGGTCTCGCCGGCTCCGGTGACGATGTTGACCACGCCGGGTGGCAGGTCGGCCTGCTGGCAGATCTCCGCGAAGAGCAGCGCGCTCAGTGGGGTGGTCTCGGCCGGCTTGAGTACCACGGTGTTGCCGGCGGCCAGCGCGGGGGCGATCTTCCAGGCCAGCATCAGCAGCGGGAAGTTCCACGGGATGACCTGGCCGGCCACCCCCAGCGGGCGGGGGGCGGGACCGAAGCCGGCGTACCCGAGCTTGTCGGCCCAGCCGGCGTAGTAGAAGAAGTGCGCGGCGACCAGCGGGATGTCGACGTCCCGGGACTCCCGGATCGGCTTGCCGTTGTCCAGCGACTCCAACACCGCCAGCTCGCGGGCCCGCTCCTGGACGATCCGGGCGATCCGGAACAGGTACTTTGCCCGGTCCCGGCCCGGCATCTTCGCCCAGACCTCGTCGTACGCCCGGCGGGCCGCCCGGACCGCCCGGTCCACGTCGGCCGGGCTGGCCGTGGTCACCTCGGCCAGCACCTCCTCGGTGGACGGATTGATCGACTTGATCTGGCCGCCGTCGCCGGACTCGACGTCGAGACCCTCGCCATCGACGAACTCGCCGCCGATGAACAGCCCGTACGACGGCTTGAGGTCCACCACGGCGCGCGACTCTGGCGCGGGGGCGTATTCGAACATGTTCAGTCCAGGGTGAAGTAGTCGGGACCGGAGTAGACGCCGGTGCTCAGCTTGGTGCGCTGCATGAGCAGATCGTTGAGCAGGCTGGAGGCGCCGAACCGGAACCGGTCCGGGTGCAGCCAGTCCGGGCCCGCGGTCTCGTTCACCAGTACCAGGTACTTGATGGCGTCCTTGCTGGTCCGGATCCCGCCGGCCGGCTTGACCCCGACCTGCCGCCCGGTGGCGTCCCGGAAGTCCCGGACCGCCTCCAGCATCACCAGGGTGACCGGCAGGGTCGCGGCCACCGGCACCTTGCCGGTCGAGGTCTTGATGAAGTCGGCGCCGGCCAGCATCGCCAGCCAGGAGGCCCGCCGGACGTTGTCGTAGGTGACCAGCTCGCCGGTCTCCAGGATGACCTTGAGGTGGGCGTCCCCGCAGGCCGCCTTCACCGCGACGATCTCGTCGTAGACCTCCTGGTAGCGGCCGGAGAGGAAGGCACCCCGGTTGATCACCATGTCGATCTCGTCCGCCCCGCCGGCCACCGCCGAGCGGGTGTCCGCGAGCCGGACCTCCAGCGGCGCCTGCCCGGACGGGAACGCCGTGGCAACGCTCGCCAGGTGCACCCGGGGCGCGTCCCCGGCGGGTCGGTGCACCCCGGGCGCGTCACCGGCCGGTGGGACGGTCCCGCCCCAGAGCGCCTCGGCGGCCACCGGGACCATCGTCGGGTAGACGCAGAGGGCGGCGACCGGCGGGCAGGACGGGTCGGCCGGGTCCGGGCGGAGCGCCTTGGCGGCCAGCGCGCGTACCTTGCCGGGGGTGTCGGCGCCCTCCAGCGTGGTCAGGTCGACCATCCGGATCGCCAGGTCGATCGCCCACGCCTTGCTGGTGGTCTTGATCGAACGGGTACCGAGCATCGCCGCCCGCTGCTCCGCGCCCACCTGGTCCACCCCGGGCAGGCCGTGCAGGAAGGTCCGTAGGGCCCTCTCGGAGCGCCCCACCTCGGTCAGGTCGGATCGCGCCGACGTCGCTGTCGCCGTCATGCGGGCAAGTCTACGCACCGATCCGCACCTGTGATCTTGGCCATAGCCACCCGCTGGCCGTCGCCCGCTGCCCGCCGACGTCCGGCATCCGGTGCGCTCCGGACCCGGCGACCAGGGGCCCGGAAGCCGGTGACCAGGGGAGGGTCCGGCCCGGGGTTGGCGGTAGGTTGAGCGACCGTGGACGTACTCGTGGTTGACCATCCCGTGGCCCAGACGCGGCTGACCGTGATGCGCGACGCCCGGACCGACTCGGCGTCGTTCCGTGCCGCGCTGCACGAACTCACCACCATGCTGGTGTACGAGGCCGCGCGCTCGCTGCCGGTCGAACAGTTCCCGATCGACACCCCGGTGGCAGCCACCCAGGGCATCCGGCTGGCCAACCCGCCACTGCTGGTACCGGTACTCCGGGCCGGGCTCGGCATGGCCGACTCGGCGCTCGGGCTGCTGCCCGAGTCGTCGATGGGCTTCGTCGGGCTGGCCCGGGACGAGCACACCTACGAGCCGCGTGCCTACATGGAGTCGCTGCCGACCGACCTGACCGGCCGACCGGTACTGGTACTCGACCCGATGCTGGCCACCGGCGGTTCGCTGGAGCACTGCTGCCGGCTGCTCGCCGACCGGGGCTGCACCGACATCACCGTGCTCTGCGTCCTCGCCGCGCCGGCCGGCATCGAGCGGCTGGACCGCTCCGGTCTGCCGCTGCGGCTGGTCACCGCCGCGATCGACGAGCGGCTCAACGACCGGATGTTCATCGTCCCCGGCCTCGGTGACGCCGGAGACCGGCAGTTCGGCGGCATGCCCCGGTTCTGACCGCCGGGGGTTGGCTCTGACCGTCCGGGGGCCGGTTCTGACCGCCCGTCCCGGGGCCGGTTCTGACCGTCCGGGGCCGGCGCTGATTCCGTGTCGGTCGGTCCGGTGTCGCGCCGATCGGTATCGATTTCGGCGCGGCCGGCCCCGGTCCGGCCGGGACGCATGCGCGGCTGGCCCGGAACGGCTACCGTTCCGGGCCATGACAGGTGTTGGGTTGGCCGAGGAGTTGCTGCTGCTCGGCTACGACGATGAGTCCGGCAAGGCGACCGGGTCCCGGATCGGCCTCGACCTCGGCATGGCCGCCGCCGTGCTGGTCGACCTCGCGCTCGCCGGCCGGGTCGCCTTCTCCGACGGTTCGATCGTGGCCACCGATCCCACGCCGACCGGCGACCCGGTCGCCGACGACGTGCTCGCCCGGATCGCCGCCGACACCCCGCACACGCCGGCCTCCTGGGTGCAGCGGCTCCGGCACGGGCTGCGCGACCGGATCCTGGCCGGCCTCTGCGCCCGCGGCGTGATCAGCGACGTCGACGAGACCGAACTCGGCCACATCCACATCCACCGCTATCCGGTGCGGGACCCGTCCGTGGAGGCGGAGATCCGGCGCCGGCTGATGGACGCGTTGACCGGGGAGGCCGTACCGGACGAGCGGACCGCCGCGCTCGCCGCGGTGATGGCGGCGATCCGGGTACAGCCCAGCCTCGGGCTGACGGGCCCGGCGGCCGAGGATGCCCGGAAGCGGCTGACCGAGATCGCCCGGGGCGCGGGCTTCACCGACGGGGGGAGCCTGGAGGAGTCGACCATCCGCCCCTCGGTGGCACTGGTGATCGCCGCTCTCTCCCGGGCCATCGACGCCGCGCTGGGCAGCCGGACCTGAGCGCCGGCCGCCGCCGGCCGGCGGGGATCGGCGGCTGACGGCCTACCAGATGCCGAGGGCGGCGGCGGTCTCGGTGCGCAGCGCGCGGACCGAGGCGGCGGCACGCTCCCGGGCCGCCGGTACGTCGCCGTCGACCACCGGCTCCACCACCTCCAGGTACGCCTTCAGCTTCGGCTCGGTCCCGGACGGCCGGACCACCACCCGGGCCGAGTCGGTACGCAGGATCAGCACGTCCGCCTCCGGGTTCAGGTCCCGCACCGAGGTCACCGGCTCGTCGAGCAGGGTCTTCGGGGTCCTGGTCCGGATGTAGGTCATCGTGGTCCCGATCTCGCTCAGGTCGTCCACCCGGACCGAGAGCTGGTCGGTCAGGTGCACCCCGAACTCGCCGGCCAACTCGTCCAGCCGGTCGGCCACGGTCCGCCCCTGCTCCTTGAGTGTCGCCGCAAGCTCGGCGAAGGTGAGCGCGGCGCTGATCCCGTCCTTGTCGCGCACCTGGTCCGGGGCGACGCAGTAGCCGAGCGCCTCCTCGTAGCCGTACACCAGTTCGGCGTCGCCGTTCTCCGCCCGGACGATCCACTTGAACCCGGTCAGCGTCTCGCCGTACGGCAGGCCGCGCGCCGCGCACAACGCGCCGAGCAGGGACGACGAGACGATCGTGCTGGCGTACAGGCCGGTGCGGCCCTGCCGGGCCAGATGGTCGGCGAGGAGTACGCCCACCTCGTCGCCGTGCAGCATCCGCCAGCCGCGTACCCGGTCGGGGATGGCCACCGCGCACCGGTCGGCGTCCGGGTCGTTCGCGAGCGCGATGTCCGCCCCGATCTTCTCGGCCAGCGCGATCAGCCGGTCGATCGCGCCCGGTTCCTCCGGGTTGGGACATGCGACGGTGGGAAAGTCGGGATCCGGCTCGGCCTGCTCGGCCACGATTCCCGGCATCGCGAACCCGGCCCGGGCGAAGACCGAGGTGAAGACGGCGGCACCCACCCCGTGCAGCGGGGTGTATGCCACGGTCAGCCCGCGCGGCCCGTCCGGCGCGACCACCCCGGCGGTGGCCCGGACGTACCGGGCCACCACGTCGTCCCCGAGTACCTCTCCGGGCTGGCCGAGCGGTACCGCGGCGAGCGGCCCGACGGCCTGGATCGCCGCGGAGATCTCGGCGTCGACCGGGGGCACGATCTGCGCCCCGGCGCCCCGGGGACCGCCGGTCGAGGCGCCCAGATAGACCTTGTAACCGTTGTCCTGCGGCGGGTTGTGGCTGGCGGTGACCATCACCCCGGCGACCGCGCCGAGGGCCCGGACCGCGTACGCCAGCACCGGGGTGGGCAGTGGCCGGGGCAGCAGCAGGGCCGGCCGCCCCGCGCCGGTGGCCACCCGGGCGGTCCGCTCGGCGAACTCCTTCGAGCCGTGCCGGGCGTCGTACCCGATCACCAGCGGCCCGGGTGCGCCACGGCCGGCGAGCCAGCCGACCAGACCGGCCGCGGCCGCGGTGACCACGGCCAGGTTCATCCCGTTCGGGCCGGCCCGCAGCGGGCCTCGCAGCCCGGCGGTGCCGAAGGTGAGCGGTCCGGCGAACCGGTCGGCCAGTTCGGCCCCGCTCGCCGGCAACCGGTCGAGCACTCTCCGCAGTTCCTCCCGGGTCGCCGGGTCGGGGTCGTCGTCGAGCCATGCCTGGGCCCGGGCTCGTAGCCCGGCCAGTTCGTCGGGGGACCCGTCCGGGGTTACGTGGTCCGGGGATACGTCCGGCTGGTTCGGTTTCGCCGCCATCGGACTGTGATAGCACGTCGACCGTCCCCGGACGCAGTCCGGCCCCGTCTCCGGCGTGGTGTGCGCCGGGGCGGGACCGGGTCGGAACGGGTCAGCCGGCGCCGGTGAGCCGGAACGACTCGACCATCTCGTCGAAGATCGGCCTGCTCTCCTCGAACCGCTCGTCCGGGGTGGTCAGATAGAACGAGTACACCTTGCCGCCCTGGACGGCCCCACGCCATATGCCGTGCCGTTGCTCGCTGCCGCTGCCGCAGGTGTACTCCAACTGCGCGGCGGGCTTACCGCCGAGTTCCTCATCCGTCAGGTCCACCTGGCGATAGGGCTTGGCGCAACTCCTGCTGTTCTTCAGGCCGTTTGCGGCGATCTCGGCCCAGCGGCGCGAGCTGTCGCCCTTGAACTCCTCGACCAGGACCCGGACCCGTCGTCCGCTGTCGTCCGGGTCGGTGTAGTCGATGTAGACGGCCTTCTTCGGAGCCGCCTTCTTCCAGTCCTTCGGCACGTTGACCGAGACACCGCGTTCGGCGTGCGATTTGGTGGGAAAGGCCGCTGGCACCTTCACCTCGGGCGAGTTTCCGGCCTGCGGGGGAGGGGTGACGACCGGCTCCTCGCCGCCGCCGAGGGAGAGCGCGACGATGCCGATCAGCAGCACCGCGGCCACCCCGCCGGCCACGGCGACCTGCGTCCGTCGGTTCCAGCCCCGGACGGTCCGCAGCGCCGAGTCGCCGGCCTGGCGGGCGCCGGTCAGGCCGCGCCCCAGCCGGCCGCCGCTGGCCGTGTGCACCGTGCCGCCCCGGCCGCCGGGGCCGGGCATCGCCCCGGTCGGCGTACCGAGTGGACCACCGCGCCGGCCGGTCGAGCCGGGCATCGCCCCGGTCGGGGTGTTCAGCGGGTTGGCGCCGGCCGCCGGGGGCCGGTTGGCGGCGGCCTCGTGGGCGTTCCGGGCGATCCGGTCGGCCGGGGACTCACCGGGGGCGAGCATTGCCGAGCCGCCGATCTCACCGCTGCTCGGCGGCCGGGTGAACTGGCCCGGCCCGGCTCCGGCCGGCGCCGGTGACTGGGAGCCGGAAGCCGGCTGCTGCCACGGCGAGCGCTGGGACGGCACCACCGCGTACGGGTCGGTGACCATGTGCCCGGCGGCGTTGCTGGCCAGCGGGCCGGCCAGCAGTTCGCGGAGCATGGTGCGGGAGGCGGTGACGTCGAGCCGGCGGGCCGGGTCCTTCTCCAGCAGGCCGAGTAGCACCCGGGTCAGTGGACCGGACCGGACCGGCGGCGCCGGCGGGTCCTCCACCACGGCGTGCATGGTCTCGATCGGGTCGCCCTTGTCGAACGGCGGCCGCCCCTCCACCGCCGTGTAGAGGGTGACGCCGAGCGAGAAGAGGTCGCTGGGTGGGCCGAAGTCCTGGCCCATGGCCCGCTCAGGCGAGATGAAGTGCGGGGAGCCGAGCACCATGCCCGGGGTGGTGAGCTGGACGTCGGTCGGCATCCGGGCCACCCCGAAGTCGGTGAGCACGCACCGGCCGTCGGAGCAGATCAGCACGTTGGCCGGCTTGACGTCGCGGTGCAGCACCCCGATCGCGTGCGCCACCTCCAGCGCGCCGAGCAGGGCGATGCCGATCTTGGAGACCGCGCGCGGCGCGAGCGGGCCGTCCTCGATCACCATGTCGGCGAGGCTGCGCGCGTCGAGCAGCTCCATCACGATCCACGGTCGCCCGCCCTCGGTGACCACGTCATAGACCTGCACCACCGCCGGGTGCTGGAGGGCCGCCGCGGCCCGCGCCTCGCGGAGGGTGCGTTCGTACATCGCGTCGCGGTCGCTGGGTGCCAGCCCCGGCGGGAGCACGACCTCCTTGACCGCCACGTCGCGGCGCAGCAGGGTGTCGGCCGCGCGCCACACGGTGCCCATGCCGCCGTGGCCGACCGCCGCCCGCAACGAGTACCGACCACCGATGGTGATGCCGGGTGCCGCACGTCCGTTGGTGGGATTGGCCGGTCCGCCACTCCACGTCGGGATCTGAGTCACAGAAAAGCCACCGGAGAGAATCGAGGGGGCACAGGACAGAACCCCCCTATATTGCGGGTTCCGACCGCAGAAGGGAAAGACAACCGCCGGACTTGCCGAGAACTCGACCGTACGTGTCGTTATCCTCACTCAGGGTTCGTCTTTGTCGACGGTGAGTGCCGGTCCGCTCACCCGGCCCGACGGCCGGGCCGAGCCGGCCGAACCCTTTCGGGCGCACCATCCGGCCCAGCCGGGTCGGCCCAGCTCAGACGCGTCGCCAGATCGGGCCTACCATGCGGTTCATGAGTGAAGGCCGGTCGAGCGAGTCGGGTTTCCCGATCAAGACGATCTACGACGCCGCCGACGTACCGGAGGGTTTGGACGCCCGGCTCGGTGCGCCCGGCGAATTCCCCTACGCCCGGGGCGTCTACCCGACGATGTACACGTCGCGGCCGTGGACCATGCGCCAGTACGCCGGCTTCGGCACCGCCACCGAGTCGAACGCCCGCTACCACCAGCTGCTCGCCGCCGGCACGATGGGGCTCTCGGTCGCCTTCGACCTGCCCACCCAGATGGGCTACGACTCCGACCAGCCGATCGCGCAGGGCGAGGTCGGCAAGGTCGGCGTGGCGATCGACTCGATCGACGACATGCGGGCCCTCTTCGCCGGCATCCCGCTGGACCGGGTCTCCACCTCGATGACCATCAACGCCCCCGGCTCGGTGCTGCTGCTCCTCTACCAACTGGTGGCGGAGGAGTCCGGGGTGTCCGGCTCGGCGCTGAACGGAACGATCCAGAACGACATCCTGAAGGAGTACATCGCCCGGGGCACGTACATCTTCCCGCCCAAGCCGTCGCTGCGGCTGGTCGCCGACACCTTCGGCTACTGCCGCAAGGAGGTGCCGAGGTGGAACACCATCTCGATCTCCGGCTACCACATGGCGGAGGCCGGGGCGACCCCGGTGCAGGAGATCGCCTTCACCCTGGCCAACGGCCTCGAGTACGTCCGCGCCGCGATCGCCGCCGGCCTCGCCGTGGACGACTTCGCGCCCCGGCTGTCGTTCTTCTTCGTGGCCCGGACCACCCTGCTGGAGGAGGTGGCGAAGTTCCGGGCCGCCCGGCGGATCTGGGCCCACCTGATGCGGGACGAGTTCGGCGCGCAGAACCCGAAGTCGCTGATGCTGCGTTTCCACACCCAGACCGCCGGGGTGCAGCTCACCGCACAGCAGCCGGAGGTGAACCTGGTGCGGGTCGCCGTGCAGGGCCTGGCGGCGGTGCTCGGCGGCACCCAGTCGTTGCACACCAACAGCTTCGACGAGGCGATCGCGCTGCCCACCGAGAAGGCGGCCCGGCTGGCGCTGCGTACCCAGCAGGTGCTGGCGTACGAGACCGACCTGACCGCCACGGTGGACCCGTTCGCCGGCTCCTACGTGGTGGAGTCGATGACGGACGAGATCGAGGCCGGGGTACGCGAGCTGATGGGCCGGGTCGCCGAGTACGGCTCGGCGGTGGAGGCGATCGAGGCGGGCTTCCAGAAGCGCGAGATCGAGGCGTCGGCGTACCGGGTGGCGCAGGAGATCGAGTCCGGTGACCGGGTGGTGGTCGGGGTCAACCGGTTCACCGTCGACGACGAGGAGCCGTACCAGCCGCTCCGGGTCGACCCGGCGATCGAGGCGGCCCAGCGCGAACGGCTGGCCCGGCTGCGGGCCGACCGGGACGCCACCGCCGTCGAGCGCGCCCTCGCCGACCTGCGCACGGTCGCCTCGGGTACCGAGAACGTGCTCTATCCGATGAAGGAGGCGCTGCGGGCCCGGGCCACCATCGGCGAGGTCTGCGGCGTGCTGCGCGAGGTGTGGGGGACGTACCGGCCGAGCGACCGGTTCTGACCCGCCCGCCACCGCCCCGGGACGTCTCCGGCCTGGGCCGCTCGGCCGGGGCAGGTCGGGGCTCCCCGAGGAGTGATCGGCGGTCCGTGGAGTGTCAGGGCGGTTTTTCGGGTAACGGGAGGTTGCCCGGCCCCGCCGGTGGATGACGGACAGCCTGTGCGCGGTCCGTTTGACACCAACTGTCACCCTGGGACGCCCGCCATCCCACCCGGTGGTGCCGCACCGTCACCTGCGCGCAGGACCGTCGGACAACTCGACAAATCGGACGGGCGGCGCTGCTGCCGAGCTTGATCGTGACCGGTGAAACCGTCACGCGTTGTAGGAGGTGTGGCACAGATGGCGGGGTCTGACGGCGGGATAGGCAGCGTTCCGCACGTCGCTCGACGCTCCTACCAGGGATTTCGTGACGCTGTGCTGTCTGATCACTACCAGAACGAGGTTGCGCAGCGTCACCGTCGGCGGTCTAGGCTGTCCGAGTCCCATCCCATCCACAGTGATCGAGAATTCGACGTGACGAGTGCGTTGCAACTGCCCACCGGCAGCCAGCCGGCGTCGTCGGAATCCGAGACGCCGCCCGGGGCCGGGCCCCTGCCCTTCGGGCTCGACCGGATGCTCGACGCCCGGCTGTCCGATCTGATCGCGACCCGCCGGTTCCTGCACGCCCACCCGGAACTCTCCGGCCAGGAGTTCGACACCGCCGCGCTGATCGCCCGGGAACTGGCGTTGGCCGGCCTGGAGCCGCGCCTGCTGCCGAAGGGCAACGGGGTGATCTGCGACATCGACGGGCGGCCCTCCGGGCCGGTGGTCGCACTCCGGGCCGATCTCGACGCACTGCCGCTGACCGACGTCAAGGACGTACCCTATCGGTCCACGGTGGACGGAGCCTGCCACGCCTGCGGGCACGACGTGCACACCACCGTGCTGCTCGGGGTCGGACTGCTGCTGGCTCAGCTCGCCCGGCGGGGCAAGCTGGACGGGCGGGTCCGGCTGATCTTCCAGCCGGCCGAGGAGATCCTGCCCTGCGGCTCGCTGGAGGTCATCGAGGCCGGCGGACTGACCGACGTGACCCAGATCTTCGCCCTGCACTGCGACCCGAACCTGCCGGTCGGCCGGGTCGGCCTCCGGGTCGGCCCGATCACCGCGGCGGCGGACAACATCACCGTCCGGCTCGGCGGACCCGGCGGACACACCGCCCGGCCGCACCTGACCGTGGACCTGGTCGACGCGCTGGGCCGGCTGGTCACCGAGGTACCGGCGCTGGTCAACCGCCGGGTTCCGGCGAACAGTGGACTGCTGCTGGTCTTCGGACAGGCCTCCGCCGGTACCCAGTACAACGTCATCCCGAACGAGGCGATGGCGGCCGGCACGCTGCGGGTGCTGGACCGGGACACCTGGGACCAGGCGCCGAAGATCGTCGCGCAGGTGGTCCGGGACGTGATCGCCCCGACCGGCGCCACCGTGGACGTCGAGTACCTGCGCGGACGCCCTCCGGTGGTAAACGACGCCGGGGCGATCCGGGTGCTGACCGCCGCGACGGCCGCCTCGGCCGGCCCGGCCGCTGTCGCCGAGACCCCGCAGAGCATGGGGGGCGAGGACTTCTCCTGGTATCTGGAGCATGTACCGGGGGCGCTGGCCCGGCTCGGCGTCGGGCGGACGGCCGCCAACGTCGACCTGCACCGGGCGACGTTCGACGTGGACGAGCGGGCGATCGGGGTCGGCGTACGGCTGCTGGTGCAGACCGCGCTCAAGGCGCTGGCGGACTGATCCACCGGCACCGTACGCCGCCCGAACGAAAGGCCCGGACCCGCAACGGCAAGGACTCAGCCGGGCGGGGCCGGCGCCTGGGTCGGGACCGTGGGCGTGCCCCGGGGCGGAGTCGGCGGAGCCGGTGGAGTCGGCCGGGAGCGGCCCCGGAACCGGCGGACCAGCCAGACCACGCCGAACGCCGGCAGGCCCAGCGCGACGGCCCACGGCAGCAGCGCACCCAGCACGGTCAGCAGGATCCGCAGCGACACGACGAACGCCTTCCAGCCGCCCTTCAGCCCGGCCAGGAACCCGGTCGCCGGCTCGTCGTCCTCCGGCGCCTGCGCGTTCGGGCCGAGCAGTACGGCGGTGACCGTGGAGAGCGCGGTCAGGTCAGCCAGCCGGCGCTTCTTCGCCTCCAGCGAGGCGAGGTCCGCCTCCCGCTTGGCCAGCTCGCTCTCCAGCATCACCAGGTCCGACAGGGTCTTCGCCTGGGCCAGCAGCCGCCGGCCGCTCTCCACCCTCGCCTTCTGGGTGGCGATCCGGGCGTCCAGGTCGAGGGTCTCCTCGGTGACGTCGTCGGTCTTCACCTCCCGGCGCAACTGCTCGCCGAGCCGGGCGACCTCGTCCACCACCGCGGCGAACCGGTCGGCCGGGACCCGCAGTTGCAGGGTCGCCTCGGAACGGGACGCGTTACTGGTCCGGTTGTCGCCGCCGACGAAGCCGCCGGCCCCGGTCACGATGCCCACCGCTTGGGCCGCCGCCGCGTCCACGTCGTCCACCCGTACCGTGACGGAGCCGGTGTAGACGATCGCCCGCTGGCCGACTCCCAGTTCCGTCGGGGGTTCCTTCGCCGGCTGGCCGGCCCGGGGTTTACCGTCACCGGCCAGCGGCACCTCGGCCACGCCGGGCTGTCCCTGCTCGGCGCCGCCCGCGGCCGGTGCGTCCGCGACCGAGCTGCCGGAGCTGCTGTCCCGGCCTTCGGCACCGCAGCCGGCCAGCACCAGGGTGGCAGCCAGTGCCACCGCACCCAGCAGTCCAGCCCGGCGGCGACGAGCCGCTCCGGGCATGGTATCGCTCTGTCTGGTCATGTTCCCTCCCGTTCGTCCGCCCCCGTGGAGGCGTTCCGTCAGACGCGCCGCGAAGTCGCTCCGGTTCCGGCAGACTGCGCTGGGGACATCACGATTCGGTGACCGGGGAGTCTCGATGCGACGGTCCAGCTACGGCCACGTGTGCGTACGAGTGGCGGACGGCACCGAGCGCTGTCCACACCGGACCGGTCGGCCCCTGCGAACCGCTGGCGACTGAACCCGGAGGATCGAGAGAATGCCCGGCCTGTCCCGTGACCTCGTCGAGCGGCTCTACGCCGCTCCGCCGGACGGCTTCGTCGCCGCCCGCTCCGAGGCGGTCGCCGCGGCCCGGGCCGCCGGTGACCCGACCACCGCTCGGGAGATCGCCAGGCTGCGCAAGCCGACCGTGGCCGCCTGGCTGGTGAACCTGCTCGCCCTGCGCCGCCCGGAGCTGATGGCCGAACTGGTCGAACTCTCCGCCGCGCTCCGCGGCGCCCAGCGGGAACTGCGCGGCGACCGCCTACGGGAACTCTCCGCCCGGCGGCGGGGCGTGGTCGGCGCGCTGGTCGGCCAGGCCCGGGCGCTCGCCGAGGAGGCGGATTCCCGGCTGGCCGCCGGAAAGCTGCCGCTGGCCGAGGTGGAGGCGACGTTGAACGCGGCGCTGGCCGACGTCGAGGTCGCCGAGCAGGCCCGGTCCGGCCGGCTGGTCCGGGCGACGAGCTACGCCGGCTTCGGCGAGGTACCCCGGCCGCAGCTTCGGCTGATCGTCGGCGGCCCGGACACCGACGAGCTGACCGGGGACGTCGTCGACGTACCGGTCGAGGATGCCGCCGAGGAATCGGCCCGGGCCACCGGCGACGGGTCCCGGGCGGCGGGTGGTCGGCGTGCCGGGGGAGGGGTGGCCCGACCCGGTGGTGCGGGTGGGCAGCGGGCTACCTCCACGGCCGACCGGGCGGCCGCCCGGACAGCCCGGGCCGAGGAGTCCGCCCGGGCCGCCCGGCGCCGTACCCTGGACCGGGCGCTGGCCGAGGCGCGTAACCGGCAGGAACAGGCAGAGGCGGAGCTGGCGGCGGCGGTGGCGGCCGAGCGGGACGCCGCTGCGGCGCTGGCCGCGATCGAGTCCGAACTCGCCGAACTGGAACGACGCAGGGCCGCAGCCGAACAGGACTCCGGGCGGCGCAAACTCGCGCGACGGGCGGCCGAGCGGACGGCGGTTGCCGCCCGCCGCCGGACCGGCGAGGTGCAGGCGGCGGTCGAGGCGATGGCGGAGGACGGCGACGACACGCCCTGACCCGGCACCGGTTCGCGGGCCGACCGGGGCGTGCCCGGCGAGTCGTCCGGCGCGGCTGAGGGCCGGGGCTGCCGAAATCGCGGTCCGCGGGGCAGACTCAACCGGGTGACGCGGGCGGAACCCGGAACTCAGACCGGAAGGCAGTGTCGTTGACCCCCGAGCAGGCCGCCGGCGCGGCCAGGCCGATCGTGCAGAAGTTGGGCACCGCCTTCATCGAGTGTCCCCGCACGTTGCGCCGGGCGCGCCAGATGGGCATCTCCGGGTGGGCCTTCCTGGTGACCGGTCGGGGCGCGGTCCTCGGCGACGTACGGACCGAGACCGTGGCAGCCGCGATCGGCATCCTCTCCCCGGAGGCGGTCGCCGACGGCTGGGAGGCCGCCGTCCGGGTGACCACCCCGAGCGCCGTGGCCGAGGTCAGCCGGGCCGAATGCTGCCGCTGGGGGATCGACTACCTGGCCGGCTTCCCGCCGATCGGGCGGCTGATCGAGTTGGTCGAGCCGGTCGTGGTGGCGGCCGACGCCACCGGGATGCCCCTCTTCGCGGCCTGGCGCGGCATGCCGGTACCGGCCGACGCCGCACCGGCGGCCCGGGCGGCGGTACTGCTGCACCTGCTCTTCGAGTACTACTCCGGTGCCAACCTGATGGCGGTACGCGCGGCCGGTATGACGGCGATGGAGATCATCCTTGCCGGCCCGGAGGGCGAGTCCGGCGCGGTGGCCTACGGCTGGTCACCGCCGTACCCGCCGGTCGGGCCGCTGGTCCGGCGGCGGCTCTGGTCCGAGTCGGTGGCCGACCGCATCGTGGCCCAGGCCTACGGGGTGCTCGACCCGGCGGAGCGGGTGGAGTTGGTCAGCCTGCTCGGCGCCGCGCTGGCCGGGGCCCGGATGTCACCGCCCAACCTGGACTGACCCGCGGATCCCGGCCCGCGGGCGATCAGGACCAGCGAAACAGCTTCGCGGCCAGCCCACCGAAGAGCGCGATGCAGCCCACCAGCACCGCCAGGTGCAGCGGCTGCGGCCAGTCGCCGGCCCAGCTGTCCTGGAGCGCCTGGGAGGCGGCGCCGAGCGGGGTGAAGTCGGCGACCCGGCGTACCGCCTCCGGCATCAGCGGGCCGGGGGTCCAGACTCCGGCGGCGAAGAGCATCGGGTAGTAGATCAGACTGCCGATGCCCATCGCCGCCCGGCTCGTCGGGGTGAAGGCGGCGACCAGCAGGGCCAGCGCCACCATCGAGGCCGAGCCGAGCACGAAGGCGGTGAGCAGTCCGGCCACGTTCGGCCGGGCCTCGATCCCGAAGACCAGCCGACCGGCGAGCAGGGCCAGCGCGGAGCCGACCAACAGCGCGACCACGGTGACCGTCAACTGCGCCACCAGCAGCCGGACCGGCGAGACCGGCGTGGTGGAGAGCCGGCGCAGTACGCCCTTCTCACGGTCGGCGGCGAGCGTGTTCAGCAGGTTGACCAGGGCGACGGTACCGATCGCCAGGGCCAGGGTGATCGGTAGGAAGAACTCGATCGGCTTCCGGCCGCCGATGTCAGCGCTCGGCTCGTTGAAGCCCGGCATGGCGCTGCCCAGGACCAGGATCAGGGTGGCGGGGAAGATCACCGCGAAGAAGGAGCCCAGCGGGTCCCGGACGAAGAGCTTCGCCTCGGTGACGACCAGCTTGGCGGTGCTCCGGCCGGCGGTACGGCCTCTGCGGGTCCGGCCGCCGGTGGCGCCGGACGGGGCGGTTTCGGGCACGGCGGTGGTGTTCATCAGAGTTCCTCGATTCTTGGGGTCGGGTGGTACCGGCTCAGTTCGGGCTGCTGGCGGTCGGACCGGTCAGGGCGAGGACGGCGTCCTCCAGGGTGGGCCGCTCGACGCCGGGCACGTCGGCCCGGGCCACCAGCGCGGCCGGGGTGTCGATCGCGACCACCTCACCGGCCCGGATCACCGCCAGCCGGTCGCAGAGCCGCTCGGCCTCGTCCATGAAGTGGGTGACCAGGACGACCGTGACGCCCCGGTCCCGGACCTCCCGGACCAGCTGCCAGGTGTCCCGACGGGCCTGCGGATCCAGCCCGGTGGTCAGCTCGTCGAGTACCGCGATCCGGGGGTTGCCGACCAGGGCGAGCGCGACGGAGAGCCGCTGCTTCTGCCCGCCGGAGAGCTTGCTGAACACCGTGTTCCGCTTCGCGGTCAGCCCCAGCTCGTCCATCAGCGCCCGCCAGTCGGCCGGCTCGGCGTAGAACGAGCTGTACAGGTCGAGTGCCTCCCAGACCTTCAGCCGGTCCGGCAGGTGGCTCTCCTGGAGCTGGATGCCGACCTGACGGCGCAGCGCGGTGCGGTCCCGGGCCGGGTCCAGTCCGAGTATCCGGAGCGTTCCGCCGTCGGCCCGGCGCAGCCCGGTGAGGCATTCGACCGTGGTGGTCTTGCCGGAGCCGTTGGGACCGACGATCCCGAAGATCTCACCGGCCCGTACCTCGAAGGAGACATCGCGGACCGCGACCTGGTCGCCGTACCGCTTCTGCAGGTTGCTGATCTCGATGACTGTCATGGGAGAAACGCTAGGAATTCCGGCGGTCGACCGTAATGCGTCCAGCTGCCCGGCCCGGGTGCAGGTAACTACACCCCGGCCGGGTCCCTGGCCACAGTCCGTCGTGCACGACCGGGGACGAGACTGGACGCATGCTGCGCCGGTACGGTCTCGCATTCGTCCGTAACCTCGCCCTGGCCGGGTTGGGGCTGCTCGGCATGCTGATGTCGGTACTGCTGGTGGCGGCGGCCACCCTGGTCGTGCCGTACCTGCCGGCGGCCCGGGCCGGCAAGCGGCTAACCGACCTCGGGCGGCGGCTGGCCGGGCGCTGGGGCGGCGTCCCGGTGCCGGTCGAGCACCGCCCGGGACCGCCGGTGCCGCAGCGCCGGGCCGACGGCTGGTACGTGCACGAGAAAGAGCTGTACCGCTCGCCCCGGCTGCCGGCGTACCTGATGGAACTCACCTGGCGCGGCGAGGACCCGGCGCTGCTCCGCGAGTGGGTCTGGCTGCACCTGACGCCGTTCGTCGGCGGTCTCGGCACGCTGGTCCCGCCGGTGCTGGCCGGTGCCGGGATCGGGCTCGGCGCCCTCGGGCTGACCGGCGGCACAGCCCCGGTCGTCGGCTCGCCGCCGCCGGTGCTGGCGCTGCCGCTCGGGCTGGCGCTGGTCGTGCTCGGTGTGACGGTCGCGCCGCTGGCGCTGCGGCTGCACGCCCGGTGGACCCGGCTGCTGCTCCAGCCGCCGGAGCGGTCCTGGTGGCACCGGTCGGGGCTGGCCGGCTGGACGCGCCGGCGGTCGAGCGCCGCCTGGCACGCTGCCGGGCTGGCCGGCCTCGGCTTCGCGGCGTTCGGCGGCTTCCTGTTGAACCTGGTGACCCTGATGGTCGGCTTGGGTTGGCTGGCGCCGCAGGTGTCGAGGGTGACCCGCCCGCTGGTCAGCCGCTACCGCCGGTACGGACACCGATGGGCCGGGGTGACGATCCCGGAGCCCTACCGGCCGTATCCCGAGCCGCCACGACCGGAGGAGGACGGCCGCTACCGGGTCGGCCGTACCCTCTACGACGACCGGGCGGCGGCGATCCGGGGCCAGGCGTACGGCTGGCTCCTCACCGATCCGGCATTCTGGCGCGACCAGCTCTGGATGGCCACCAACCCGCTGGTCGGGCTCCTCGGACTGGTCCCCGCCGCGCTGGTCTCGGTGGGGCTGTTCGGGCTGGTCGGGCAGCCACTGTGGTGGTGGCCGTGGGCGGTGCCGCTGGGACTGGTCACCGGCGAGTGGGTCACCCCCTGGTACATCTGGTACGGCGTCACGTACGCCGTGCCGGACCTCGCCGGGATCCCCGGCTGGACCAGCGCGCTGCTCGGGCTGGCGATGGCCTGCCTCGGTGTGCTGCTCGCCCCGGCCCTGCTCCGGCTGCGTCTCCGGTACGACCGGCTGCTGCTCGTACCGACCCGCTCGGCCGAACTGACGTCGCGGGTACGGCAGCTGACCGAGACCCGGGCCGACGCCGTCGACACCCAGGCGGCCGAACTGCGCCGGATCGAACGTGACCTGCACGACGGGGCGCAGGCCCGGCTGATCGCGGTCGGGCTCAGCCTGGCCGGGCTGGAGCGGCTGATCGAGGAGGATCCATCCGCCGCGCAGGCGATGGTGGCCCAGGCCCGGCTGGCCTCGGCGACCGCGTTGACCGAACTGCGGGACCTGGTCCGGGGCATCCATCCACCGGTACTGGCCGAGCGGGGACTGCCGGACGCGCTCCGCGCGGTGGCGCTGGACAGCCCCGTCCCGGTACGGGTGACCGGAGAGCTGCCCGGCCGGCTCGACCCGCCGGTGGAGTCGGCGGGGTACTTCTGCGCGCTGGAGGCGCTGGCGAACGCCACCCGGCACGGCGGAGCGAGCAAGGTGGAGATCGACATCACGCACACCGGTACGGTGCTGCGGGTCACGATCACCGACGACGGCCGGGGCGGCGCCGATCCGGACCGGGGCACCGGGCTGCGCGGCGTGCAGCGCCGGCTGGGCGCGTTCGACGGGGTACTGAAGGTGCACAGCCCGGCCGGCGGGCCGACCACGGTGACCGTGGAGATCCCCTGCCCACTCCCGGAGTAGCGGACCGGCGCGGGTCAGCCGGACGCGGCGCGGATCAGGTGGAGGCGGTGCCGGTGGGCCGGGAGCGCAGTTCGGCCACGTAGTCGTCGGGCGCGCCGGCCTTCTCCGCCGCGTTGGCGATCTCCGACAGGTACCACGCGGTGGGCAGCCCGCCCTCGTAGCCGGCGAAGACGTAGACCCAGGCGGTGATCTCGCCGTCCAGGGTGACCACCCGGACGTGCAGCTTCCGGTACGTGCCGGAGGACACCCCCTCGACCTCGTCGAGCTGGGCGGCGTCCCAGGAGTGCACGTCGTAGAGTGCGACGAAGACCCGATCGCCGGGCGACTCGACGATGGTGGTGACGGCACCCTCCCAGCCGATGACCCCCTCACCGGCGAAGGTGAGCCGCCAGCCTTCCAGCCAGCCGGTGCCCACCATCGGTGAGTGCGGGCAGTAGGCACGCATCCGGGCGGGATCGAGGTTTGAGCCGTACGCGGCGTAATGACGCACGGCGATGACGATAGCCCGGTGAAGGGGTGGGGGAGAATACGACGGTGCGTGTCGGACGGGTTCTGGACAAGATTGTCACTGGGAGCAGCGACGGAGGGCGAGCACTGTGAGCCGGATTGTGATCATCGGCGGAGGGCCGGCCGGCTACGAGGCGGCGCTGGTCGCCGCCCAGTTGGACGCCGACGTGACGGTGGTCGAGACCGACGGGGCGGGCGGAGCCTGCGTACTGCACGACTGCGTACCGTCGAAGACCTTCATCGCCAGCTCCGAGGTGGTGACCGGCTATCGGGACACCGAGGAGTTCGGGGTGCACTCGGACGGGCTGGACGCGATCACCGTCGACGCACCGACCGTGCACGGTCGGGTCAAGCGGCTCGCGCTCGCCCAGTCCGCCGACATCCAGGCAAAACTGATCAAGGCGGGTGTGACCTTTGTCTCCGGTCGGGCCCGGCTCGGCGAGGACACCCTCGGTCACACCCACCGGGTGCTGGTGACCCCGTCGGGCGGTGACTCCGCGTATTCGATGGACGCCTCGACCGTGCTGATCGCCACCGGTGCCACCCCGAGGGTGCTGCCCACCGCGGTACCGGACGGCGAGCGGATCCTGACCTGGCGCCAGGTGTACGACCTGCCCCAACTGCCGGAACGGCTGATCGTGATCGGCTCCGGCGTCACCGGTGCCGAGTTCGCCAGCGCGTACCTGGCGATGGGCGTCGAGGTGACCCTGGTCTCCAGTCGGGACCGGGTGATGCCGCACGAGGACCCCGACGCCGCGATGGCGATAGAGCAGGTCTTCCGGTCCCGGGGGATGGAGATCCTCAACAACAGCCGGGCGAACGCGGTGCGGCGTGCCGGCGACGGGGTGGAGGTCGAGCTCGCCGACGGCCGTGTGGTGTCGGGCTCGCACGCGCTGATGGCGGTCGGCTCGGTCCCCAACACCGCCGACCTCGGCCTGACCGAGTACGGCGTCACGGTGGCACCCGGCGGCTACGTCAGCACCGACCGGGTCTCCCGGACCAACGTGCCCGGCATCTACGCCGCCGGTGACTGCACCGGGGTACTGCCGCTGGCCAGCGTCGCCGCCATGCAGGGCCGGATCGCCATGTGGCACGCGCTCGGCGACGCGGTCTCACCGCTACGACTGCGTACCGTCGCCGCGAACGTCTTCACCGACCCGGAACTGGCCACGGTCGGGGTGTCGCAGAACGAGGTGGACTCCGGTCGGATCCCGGCCCGCCAGGTGATGCTGCCGCTGGCCGGCAACGCCCGGGCCAAGATGGCCGACGTGCGGGACGGGTTCGTGAAGCTGTTCTGCCGGCCGGCCAGCGGGCAGGTCGTCGGCGGGGTGGTGGTGGCGCCGAACGCCAGCGAGCTGATCCTGCCGATCACGATGGCGGTGGAGAACAACCTCACCGTCGACCAGTTGGCGATGACCTTCACCATCTATCCCTCGCTGTCCGGGTCGATCACCGAGGCGGCCCGGCAGTTGATGCTGCACGAGCTGGAGTAACGGTTCCGGTGCACACCCGTCTGGGCGGCTCCGGACGGGTGGTACGGATAGCGTCGCGGGGCGGTGCCGGCGCGGCTGGCGGCGTACCGTTGTCCGCGCGCGAACCGCCTCCCGCCGGGTCCCCCGTTTCCGGTGGTCGAAGCGGTTCGCCACCGGGCCGCCGGCGGGTCCCGCGCCGGCGGCCCTCTCAACGGGCGATCCCTTCGTTCGTTGATCATGATTACGGGTAGCGGCGGCTGGCAGCCGGACCGTCGACGGACTCCGCGTCGGCGGCCCGGCTGGAAGCTGTCCCCGTCTAGCAGCCGGTCCAGCGCACCGCCCGCACCCCACCGGGCAGGTGAGGGTTGTGGAAGCCGGCCACCGTCCCGTTGTCGGCGAGAGCACGACCGCCGACCCCGTCACCGGGTTCGGGCGAGGGAAGCGTCAGCACGGTGTTCCCACGCTGCAGCAGGGCGCCGCCCAGGACGGTGCCGTACGCGTTGACGTCGGCCTGCTCGTAGGCGAGCTGCGGGTCGAGCACCGTGTACCGGCCGGTCCGCAGGTCCCAGCGCAGCGCGGCCGGCGCACCTTCCTGCGAAGCGTGGCCAACCGCCCAGCGTCCGCTCGCGGCCTCGACAGTCACCGACGTCTCGCCGTCGGGGCCGGTCAGTGGACGCAGCACGCCGGATGGCGTCCGCAGCCACGAGGTGACCTGCATGGTTTCCGTGGTGCCGACGATGGTGCCGTCGTCGGTGAAGCCGGTGATGACGGAGTACGGCGAGGGAGTGTCGATCACCCGGACGGTGCCCGGAGCGCTTGCCGGCCACAGCAGCCCGTACCGCTGGTTCGTCGGGGTGAGGGCCATCCCCACGATGTCGCCACGGGAGTTGATGGCCACCACGGTGGTGTGATCCGCCGGATCGGCCACCGGCAGCAGCTCTCCCCGGCCGTCGCGGTACCGCCACGGCGGCGACGGCACCCCTGTCGGACCGTTGCCGATGGCGACGCCGTACCGGTTGACGTCGATCGGAGCTCCGCCCGACGCCGGAGGGTCGAAGCTGGTGAGCTGGCCCTGATCCCAGAGCAGCACCGTGTAGGTGTCGGTGTCCTGGCGCACGATCGCCGAGCCGAGGATGTACCGGCCCGAGGGATCGATCGCCACGACGTCGCTGCGGTAGGTGTCCACCGGCGCCGGCAGGGTCTGCATGGTGCAGGGGGTGGGCGGGGGGAGAGACGCGGCGGAGGCCGCGAGGGCGGACCCGGACATCAGGGCGGCGGCTGCGGTGGTGACGGTCACTCCACGCAGGACAGCCCGTCGTGAGATTTTGATCATCGGTACCCCTCTTCAGGTGATCGAACAGTCGAAACACGTTGCGGAGTCGGAGAGGGTTGCGGTCGTGGATCCGACAGCGGCCGGCTGCAACCGATCGATACATCGATGGCAATCGTTCGATGGGTGGCGGCTCGGCCGGAGGGCCCGGAAATGGGCTGCGGCGGTGCCTCGGGCCGGAGTACCGTGGCCGCCATGCGCAGCGTGATGCGGGAGACGACGACGCCGGGAGACCCCGGCGTGCCGCGCTGACGCATACCAACTCGTCGACTGGCCCCGGGGCGATCCGCTCCGGGGCTTCGTCGTGCACACCAGATCGGCGCCGTTCCCGGGCCGGAGTCGCCGCCGGGTCCGTACCGATCCGGGAGAGAAGATGCACGACCACCGCAGGCTCGGTCGCGAGCTCGAGCTGTTCCACGCCGATCCGCTGTCCGGGGCCGGGCTGCCGGTCTGGCTGCCGGCCGGCGCCGCCGCCCGGCACGCCGTCGAGGAGTACGTCCGCGAGCTGGAGCGCCGGGCCGGCTACCAGCACGTGTACTCGCCCCCGCTGGGCAAACGCGAACTGTTCGAGCTGTCCGGGCATCTCGGCTACTTCGCCGCCGACATGTTCCCGGTGCTGCGGCTCTCGGCCGACGACGAGTTCGTACTCCGTCCGGCGCTCTGCCCGCACCACGCCCTCGTCTACCGGGCCCGGGGAAGGTCCTACCGGGAACTGCCGCTGCGCATCGCCGAGTTGGGCGGGATGTACCGGCCGGAGCGGTCCGGGGTGCTCGGCGGACTCAGCCGGGTACGCGCGATCTCGCTCAACGACGCGCACAATTTCTGCGCCCCCGAGCAGGTCGGCGCCGAGGTCGTCGAGGTGCTGGACCTGATCCGCGCCGCACACGCCGCGCTCGGGGTACGCCCGGCGGGATTCCGGCTGTCGCTGCGCGGACCGGGCGGGAAGTACGTCGGTGACGACGAGGAGTGGCAGCGGGCCGAGGACCTGCTCCGGGCGGCGCTGGTCGGCCTCCCCTACGTCGAGGCGCCGGGGGAGGCGGCGTTCTACGGGCCGAAGATCGACATTCAGGTGCGGGACGTGGCCGGCCGGGAGTCGACCCTCTCCACCATCCAGCTCGACTTCGACAAGCCGGCCCGGTTCGACCTCTGCTACACCGACGCCCGGGGGCGGCGGGCGCGGCCGGTGATGGTGCACCGGAGCCTGGTCGGCAGCATGGAGCGACTCTTCGCGTACCTGATCGAGGTGCACGCCGGAGCCTTCCCGGCCTGGTACGCCCCGGTCCAGGTGCAGGTCCTGCCGGTCGGGCCGGAGCAGGTGGCGGCGGCGGAGGCGTTCCGGCGGGACTGCGTACTCGCCGGGCTGCGGGCCGAGCTGGTCGTCGACGGATCGCTCGGCGCCCGGGTCCGGGCGGCCGCCCAGCGCCGGGTTCCGTACGCGGCGGTGCTCGGTGCCCGGGAGGTGTCGGCCGGGCAGGTGGCGCTGCGGCTGCGGGACGGTCGGTCGGTGGAGCCGATGTCCGCGCCGGACGCGCTGCGGCTGGTCACCGGGATCGTGCTCGGCCGCTCGGCGGAGCTGCTGCCCTGAATCGCGCCGGAGCTCCCGGCCCCCGGACCAGGGGTGGTTCGGTCGGGCCGGAGTTCGGTGCGGCCCCCGGTCAGTGGGGGAGAAGGAGCACGAGCAGGGCGACGCCGACGTAGAGCACCTGTTGGGCCGTGCGGATGCCGAGCGGGGTGACCGGTCGGCCGGCCAGGGTCAGCTTGCGGCGGGCGGCGGAGACGTTGGCCGGGAACATCGCGATCATCAGTAGTGCCAACCCACCCGCGACCCAGCGGGAGCTGGCCGGAACGAGTAGCCCGACCACGCCGGCCAGCTCCAGTACGCCGGTCACGGTGACCAGCAGGGCGGGCCTGGGCAGTGCCGGCGGCACCATCGCGATCAGGTCGCGGCGGTGGCTCGGTGCGAAGTGCGCAGCCCCGGTGAGCAGCAACATCAGTGCCAGCCCGATCCGGAGTGCGGGCTGCCAGCCGTCGAGCGCGTCGACGCCGAGGAGTCCGGCGAGTCGAGCGACGAGCGAGCCGGCGAGGAGGGCGATCAGCGGCGCCATGGTGGGTCGTCCATCCGACGTCGGGAACTTGTCACTATCAAGATTGCCTGACGGGCGGCATCTTGTCAATAGAAAGATATGCTGTCGGGTATGACCGAGGAGGATGCCGCAGGGCGGCCCTACCATCACGGAAACCTGCGCCGCGCGCTGCTGACCGCGGCGGCGACCGCGATCGAGGACTCCGGTCCCGCCGGGCTCAGCCTGCGCGACCTGGCCCGCCGGGCGGGCGTCTCGCACGCCGCACCGGCGCACCACTTCGGCGACAAGGCCGGGCTGCTGACGGCGTTCGCCACCGAGGGATTCGAGATGCTGGCCGACACGTTGGCCCGGGTCGGAGAGGAGTCCGGCGGCAGTCTGCTCGAACTCGGCGTCGGCTACGTCATGTTCGCGGTGCGCCATCGCGCCCACTTCGAGGTGATGTTCCGGCCGGAGCTCTTCCACCGCGACGACGCCGGGCTCACCGCCGCCCAACAACGGACCCGGGCGGCCCTCCGGGCCGGGGTTGCCGGGCTCCCGGCGGCGCCGGTCGGCCCGGCGGCCGCACACTCCGAGCTGGCCGCCTGGTCGATCGCGCACGGCTTCGCCACCCTGTGGCTCGGCAGGGCGCTCCGAACCGACCAGATCGGCGACGATCCGGAAGCCGCCGCCAGGCTCGTGCTCAGCCGACTCTTCGCGCCCCTCGGCTGAGCGGCCGGGACCGGTGCCACCTCACCGGTGAGTGGCCGCGCCCACCGGGTGCTGGGCGGCGTTCACCAGTTGGTGGGCAGCGGCATCCCCTCGGTGTAGCCGGCGGCGCTCTGTACCCCGACCACCGCGTTGGCGTGGAACTCCGCGAGATCGGCCGCCCCGGCGTACGTGCACGCGCTGCGTACCCCGGCGACGATCTCGTCGATCAGGTCCTCCACGCCCGGCCGGTTCGGGTCGAGATACATCCGGGCGCTGGAGATCCCCTCCTCGAAGACCGCCTTCCGAGCCTGGTCGTACGGGCTGTCCTCGGCGGTGCGCGCGCTGACCGCCCGGGACGACGCCATGCCGAAGCTCTCCTTGTAACGCCGTCCGTCGGCATCGGTGTAGAGGTCACCGGGGGACTCGTAGGTGCCGGCGAACCAGGTGCCGATCATCACGTTCGACGCCCCGGCGGCCAGAGCCAGGGCGACATCGCGCGGGTGGCGCACCCCGCCGTCGGCCCAGACGTGCCGGCCCAGTTCGCGGGCGGCGGCGGCGCAGTCGAGTACCGCGGAGAACTGTGGCCGGCCGACCCCGGTCATCATCCGGGTGGTGCACATCGCCCCCGGCCCCACGCCGACCTTGACGATGTCCGCCCCCGCCTCGACCAGGTCGCGTACCCCGTCGGCGGTGACCACGTTGCCGGCGGCCACCGGCACCGGCGGATCGAGGCTGCGTACCGCCCGCAGTGCCCGGAGCATCCGTTCCTGGTGGCCGTGCGCGGTGTCCACCACCAGGGTGTCCACCCCGGCCTCGAAGAGCGCGGCGGCCCTGCCGGCGACGTCGCCGTTGATGCCGATCGCGGCCGCGATCCGCAGCCGGCCCCTGCCGTCCAGCGCCGGCCGGTACAGCGTGGCCCGCAGCGCGCCCCGCCGGGTCAGCACCCCGACCAGCCGGCCGTCGACGTCGACCACCGGAGCGAGCCGGCGGCGACCCCGGGACAGCCGGTCGAACCCGGTGCGCGGATCGGACTCGGCGGGCACGGTGTGCAGTTCGGTGGACATGACATGCCGCAACTGCGCGAACCGGTCCACCCCGACCGTGTCGGCCTCGGTCACCACGCCGACCGGCCGCCCATCCGGATCGACCACGATCACCGCTCCGTGCGACCGCTTCGGCAGCAGGTGGATGGCATCCCCGACGGTGTCGGTGGGGCCGAGCGCGATCGCCGTGTCGTGCACCAGGTGCCGCTGCTTGACCCACCTGATCACCTCGGCGACCACGTCGATCGGGATGTCCTGCGGCAGCACGGTGAGTGCCCCGCGCCGGGCCACCGTCTCGGCCATCCGCCGGCCGGCCACCGCCGTCATGTTGGAGACCACGATCGGGATCGTCGTGCCGGTCCCGTCACTGCTGGCGAGGTCGACGTCGAGCCGGGACTCGACGGCCGACCGGACCGGGGCCAGGAAGACGTCGTTGTAGGTCAGGTCCTGGCTGGGCTTCCCACCGGTGATGAACCGCACCTCGCCATCATGCCGGAGGGCGATCCACCCGGCCGGTCACTCCCGCTGGTCGAGTGACCGACCTCTCCGGTCAGCGGAGAGCACCGGCCCGCGGCCGACCGTCCAGCCCAGCCGGGCCGGCCTGCGGTTCGTACTCAGTTGATGAGGCAGACGACGCCGCCAGCGGTGAGGACCGCGCCGACCTCGGCGGCGAGTTCGCGCACCACACCGGCCTTGTGCGCGTGCAACGGCTGCTCCATCTTCATCGCCTCCATCACGACGATCAGGTCACCCTCGGCGACCGTGTCGCCGTCGGCAACCGCGATCTTGACGATGGTGCCCTGCATCGGGGAGGTCAGCGCGTCGCCTCCGGCGGCGGCTCCGCCGGACGCGGCGGACCGGCCAGCCCGCCGGGATGGTCGCCGGGTGGTCCCGCCGGAGGTACCCGGGCCGGCGGCCAGGGCGGTACCCGTGCCGTAGCCGGCCGGCAGACTGACCTCCAGCCGCTTGCCGCCGACCTCGACCACGACGGTCTCCCGGGCCCCGGCCGGCTCGTCGGCCGGCACGGCGGCGGCGAACGCCGGCAGGGTGTTGTCGAACTCGGTCTCGATCCACCTGGTGTGCACGGCGAACGGCGCGGAGGTGAAGGCCGGGTCCCGGACGACGAGCCGGTGGAACGGCAGTGCGGTGGCCATCCCGTCCACCACCATCTCGTCGAGAGCCCGACGGGCGCGCTCCAGCGCCTCTGTACGGGTCTCGCCGGTGACGATCACCTTGGCGAGCAGCGAGTCGAAGTTGCCGCCGACCACGTCCCCGGCCACGATGCCGGTGTCCACCCGTACGCCGGGTCCGGTGGGCAGCCGCAGCGCGGTCACCGCACCGGGGGCCGGCAGGAAGTTCCGGCCCGGGTCCTCGCCGTTGATCCGAAACTCGAACGAGTGCCCGCGCGGGACGGGATCGGCGTCGAAGCGGAGCTTCTCGCCAGACGCGATCCGGAACTGCTCCCGGACCAGATCGATGCCGGCGGTCTCCTCGGTCACCGGGTGTTCGACCTGGAGGCGCGTGTTCACCTCCAGGAAGGAAACGGTGCCGTCCGCGCCGACCAGGTACTCCACGGTGCCGGCGCCGTGGTAGTCGGCCTCCCGGCAGATCGCCTTCGCGCTGGCGTGGATCTTCGAGCGCTGCTCGTCGGTCAGGAACGGCGCCGGCGCCTCCTCGACGAGTTTCTGGTGGCGGCGCTGCAGCGAGCAGTCCCGGGTGCCGACGACCACGACGTTGCCGTGCTGGTCGGCGAGGACCTGCGCCTCGACGTGCCGGGGCCGGTCCAGGTAGCGCTCGACGAAGCACTCGCCCCGGCCGAACGCGGCCAGCGCCTCCCGGGTGGCCGACTCGAAGAGCGCCGGAATCTCCTCCACCGTCCGGGCCACCTTGAGGCCCCGGCCGCCGCCCCCGAAGGCTGCCTTGATCGCCACCGGCAGACCGTGCTCGGCCGCGAAGGCCAGCACCTCGTCCGGCCCGCTCACCGGCTCGGAGGTGCCGGGTACCAGGGGAGCACCGGCCCGCCGCGCGAGATGTCGGGCGGTGACCTTGTCACCGAGGTCGCGGATCGCCTGCGGGCTCGGCCCGATCCAGGTCAGGCCGGCGTCGATCACCGCCGCCGCGAAGTCCGCGTTCTCCGAGAGAAACCCGTAACCCGGGTGTACGGCGTCAGCGCCGGACCGGGCGGCCACGTCGAGCAGCTTGTCGATCCGCAGGTACGTCTCGGTCGCGGTCTCGCCACCGAGCGCGTACGCCTCGTCGGCGAGGGTGACGTGCAGCGCGTCCCGGTCGGAGTCGGCGTAGACGGCGACGCTGGCGAGTCCGGCGTCCCGGCAGCCGCGGACGACCCGGACCGCGATCTCGCCTCGGTTGGCGATCAGTACCTTGCGCACGCGGCTGTTCCTCCTCGAATCGCTCCCCACCGTCGCCGGCCGCCGAGGACGGCTGTCAGGGACGTGGCCAGGGATCTTGCCAGGGACGCTGCCAGGGACATTGTCAACGACCTCGGCCGTCCGGCCACCGGGTGGGGCGGCCGGGGCCACCTGGCCCCCCGCCCGGCCGCTCGGCCGGTGCCCGGGCCAGCGGTGGCAACTATTCAATTTTGGCTATTACGCTTCTGGGTGTGTCAGCTACCCGAATGATGATTCTCGGCCTGGTCCGGTGGATGCAACCGGTGCACGGCTATGACGTACGTCGCGAACTGCTGAGCTGGAGCGCGGACAAGTGGGCGAACGTCCAGCCCGGGTCGATCTACCACGCGCTGCGCAAGCTGACCGAGGAGGGACTGTTGCGCGAGGTGGCCACCGAGCAGGTCGGCGCCCGCCCGGCCCGGGTCACGTACGGGATCACGCCGAAGGGCGAGGATGAGTTCCAGGGCCTGCTCAGAGGAAACTGGTGGAACCTCGGCGAGGTGGTCGACCCGTTCTTCGCGGCCTTCTCCTTCCTGCCGGCGTTGCCCCGGGAGGAGGCGTCCGCAGCGCTGCGTAACCGGGCCCGGCTGCTGCGGGCGATGAACGACAGCCTGCGGGCGGCGATGGAGTCCGGTTGGATGAAGACGGACAAGCCGGTCCATGTCTCCTGGATGTGGCAGCTGTCCATCGCCCGGGCGGAGGGTGAGATCAGCTGGTGTGAGCGGATAGCCGACCTGATCGACGCCGGGGTGACGTACCTGCCGGAGGAACACGCGAAGAACTTCGACTGGCCGCACCTCGACTGGGCGCAGCACGCCCCGATGGCCGGCGATCAGGACGACGAGGAATCGCCGGGTGACGCGTAATAATCAATGTTGACTAGATGAGCTATATCGCGTTAGCCTCCGAGAGCGTTGCGGTGGGGCGCCTTCTGGCGTGCCCCGGGGGAAGGGGCCGGTGGGATGCCGGTCCGGCTGACCAGGAGCAGGCATGATCGAGACGAAAGGGTTGCGGAAGTCGTTCCGCTCCCGACAGGGCAGAGAGAAGAAGTCGGTCGACGCGGTCCGCGGTGTCGACCTTGTGGTGGCCGAGGGCGAGATCTTCGGCTTCCTCGGCCCGAACGGCGCGGGCAAGACCACCACGCTGCGGATGCTCGCCACGCTCATCGAACCGGACGGTGGCGAAGCCCACATCGCCGGTGTCGACCTGCGGACCAACCCGGGTGAGGTGCGGCGACGGATCGGCTACGTGGCCCAGGGCGGCAGCACCTGGGACGAGTCGACCGCCCGGGAGGAGCTGGTGCTGCACGCCCGGATGTACGGACTGAGCAAAGCCGAGGCGCACCGGCGCGCGGTACGCGCCCTGGAGGCGTTCCAGCTCACGGAGTACGCCGACCGCAAGTGCAAGACGTACTCCGGCGGTCAGCGCCGCCGGGTCGACATCGCCCTCGGCATCATCCACGAACCCAGGATCGTCTTCCTGGACGAGCCGACCACCGGCCTCGACCCGCAGAGCCGGGCGCACATGTGGGACGAGATCCGCCGGCTGCGGGCCCAGGGCATGACCGTCTTCATCACCACGCACTACCTGGACGAGGCGGACGCGCTCTGCGACCGGATCGCCATCATGGACCACGGCGAGGTGGTCGCCGAGGGGACACCGGCCGAGCTGAAGCGGGAGATCTCCGGCGACGTCGTGCAGGTCGCCATCGAGGGGTCGGCCCAGGACGCCGCCAAGGTGCTGGAAACCGAGCCGTACGTGACGAGGCTGGAGAGCTCCGACGACGGCGGGCTCCGGCTCTATGTCAACGACGGGGCCCGGGAGATGCCCCAGATCCTCCGCGTGCTCGACGCCGCCGGCGTCGCGCTCAGCTCGATCGAGTTGCACCGCCCCAGCCTCGACGACGTGTTCCTCACCAAGACCGGCCGCTCGCTGCGCGAGTCCTGACCTCTCGCCGCGCGAGTCCTCAGTGCTCGCCGTGCACGCCCAACAGGAGAACTGTGATGAAACTCGCCCGCGACACATGGTTGATCTTTCAGCGGCAGTTCCTGCTGCTGGTCCGCCAGCCCGTCTGGCTCTTCGTCGGCATCTTCCAGCCGGTGATGTACCTGCTGCTCTTCGCCCCACTGCTCAAACCCGCGTTGCAGGCGTCAAGCGACGCCGAGGCGTACCGGATCTTCGTGCCCGGCCTGCTGGTGCTGCTCGCCATCTTCGGCGGGCTGTTCCAGGGCTTCGGCCTGATCGCCGAGCTACGGGCCGGGGTGATCGAACGGTCCCGGGTCACCCCGGTCAGCCGGCTCGCCCTGCTGCTCGGCCGATCGCTGCGCGACGTGGTGTCGCTGATCGCCCAGGCGATCATCATCACCCTGCTGGCGCTCGCCTTCGGGCTCTCCGTCTTCATCGGGGACCTGCTGCTCGCCTACCTGATGCTGGCCCTTATCGCGCTGATGACGTCGGCGCTGTCGTACGGGATCGCACTGGTGGTGAAGAGCGAGGACGCGCTGGCGCCGCTGATGAACACGATCGCCCAGCCGGTCCTGCTGCTCTCCGGCATCCTGCTGCCGCTGAGCTTCGCACCCGGCTGGTTGCAGGGGATCGCCGACTGGAACCCGTTCTCCTGGGCGGTCGACGGCGCCCGGGCACTCTTCGCCGGCGATCTCGGCAACGACGCCGTCTGGCAGGGACTGTCGGTGATGGCGGTGATCACGGCGCTCGCCGTGGTCTGGGCCGCGCGGGAGTTCGCCCGAAGCGTCCGCTAGCTCCTCATCGGGTACGGGTGGAGCCGGCGCCTCGACGCCGGTCCCACCCGTTGTGCGGAGTTGTTCTGGTGGGTCAGCGGCGGCGGGCCAGGGTGAGGCCGTCGGCGATCGGCAGCATCACCAGATCGACCCGCTCGTCCTCCAGCACCGCATCGTTGAACTCGGCGACCGCCCGGTCGGCCGCTGTCTCCGGGGCCAGGATCCGACCGCCTCGGAGCACGTTGTCCACCACGATCAGCCCACCGGTACGCATCCTCGGCACCAACTCGGCCCAGTAGCGGGGATAGCCCGGCTTGTCGGCGTCGACGAAGACGAAGTCGAGGTGCGGCTCCACCGGTAGGGACCGCAGAGTCTCGGCGGCTGGGCCGAGCCGCAACTCGGTCCGGTCGTCGACTCCGGCCCGCGCCCAGTAACGGCGGGCGACCGCCGTGTACTCCTCGGAGATGTCGAAGCAGATCAACCGGCCGTCGGCGGGCAGACCACGGGCGATCGCCAGCGAGGAGAGGCCGGTGAAGGTGCCGACCTCGACCGCCTGCCGGGCGTTCACCAGCCGGGTCAGGAAGGTGAGCAACCCGGCCTGCTCCGGAGCGATCTGCATCCCGGCGTCGGCGGGGAGCAGGGACACGGTCTCGTCGATCAGCTCCCGAGCCAGGGCGTCCGGCGGGGAGCCGTGCGCCAGGACGTACGCGTGCAGGTCATCGGTGAGCGGGATCGACTTGGGCGGCACTGCTCGACGCTATGTCAGGTTGCCGGCGGACGGTAGCGGTTCGTCAGTGTGTGTCGGCAACCGTCTTCGCTGCCCTCGTCACTGCCGTCTCGGAGCCGGCCCCGGGCGGGGACGTCCGGTCGGCCCAGAGGTCGGTGATCCGCAGGTCAAACTCGCCGAGCAGGTTGCGAAACAGTGGCAGGGAGAGCCCGATCACCGCTCCGGGATCGCCGTCCACCCCGTCGACGAACGGTCCACCCAGTCCGTCGATGGTGAACGCGCCCGCCACCTGCAACGGCTCACCCGTCGCGACGTACGCGGCGATCTCGTCGTCGCTGACCTCGGCGAAGTAGACGGTAGTGGCGCCCACCCGGGCAACCTCGCGCCCATTCGACAGGTCGATCAGGCAGTGCCCGGTGTGCAGTACGCCACTCTTGCCCCGCATTGCCTGCCAGCGGCGGGTCGCCTCTTCCGCATCGGCCGGCTTGCCGAGAATCTCCCCACCGAAGGCGAGCACCGAATCACACCCGAGGACGAGGGTACGGAGACCATTCGCGTCCTCGCCGCCGGTACCGGCGGGACGGCGTGGCTCGCCCGTGTTGGTGCCGGTCTTGGTGGCGGTGCCGGCGCCGGTGTTGGTGTTGGTGGCGCGGTCGCTGTTCGAGTGGGCGCTGAGACTGCCGGCTACCGCCCGCGCCTTCAACTGGGCGAGCGTGAGGCTCAGCGCCTCCGGAGTCGAGGGGTCCACCCGCGATTCGTCGACCCCGCTGACCAGTACCTCCGGCTCGATGCCGGCGGCCTGTAGAAGCTTGCGTCGGGCCGGGCTCGCCGAGGCGAGCACCAGGCGAAGCCGGTTTGTCGTGTGCACGACGGCCAACGCTACCCGGCCCGACGAGAGCTGGCCGCGATCGGGCCGGGGGTTCGGTGGGTTCGGTTTAGAAGCGGCGGGGTTGCTGCCGCCGCCGGACCAGGAACACCACCAGGAGGGTCACCACCAGGCCGAGTACGACGAGAGCCACCAGAACACCGATCAGAATCGTCGACCCGATGCCCGACTTGTCCTCCGGCTCGGGAGCCGCGTTGGCGGCAGGCTGGGTCTGACTGGAGCTGGGCGCGGCGCTAGCGCTCGGGTTGGCGTCCCCCTCCAGCGGAGGTACGTCGGCCGTCAACGCCTTGACCAGGTTGACTACGCCGTACCCGTACTCCTCGTCCCTACCCGGCGCACCCTTGTCGTCAGCAGTAGCAGTCAGTCGATGTACGACTTCCTCCGCCGACAGATCCGGAAACTTGCTCCGTACGAGCGCAGCCGCCCCAGCCACGATCGCGGCAGAGTCTGATGTGCCGGAGGTTTCGCTATACCTCCCACGTTTGGCGGTACTGTGGATGTCAATACCCGGGGCGGCAATAACGACTCTCTTCCCAGTAACCGAAGTGTCGGAGTAGTTGCCTTTGTGGTCAGTAGCGCCGACAGCAACGACTCCATCGATGGCAGCAGGGAATCCAACGAGGATATGTCCAGGGCGATTTCCGGCAGACGCTACAACGACGATGTCTGCCTTGAAGGCGGCCTCAATTGCTTGGCGGAGTCGAGACGATGAGGACATAACAGAGGAGATGTTGATTATGTCTACCCTCTTGGATATTGCCCACTCTACTGCCTTGGCTGTCTCGTCCGGGTCGCCACCGCTCTTGTTTTCTGAGTCTCGAATCGGAATAATCTTGGCCTTTGGGGCGATGCCCAGCGCCCCGTTGGCGCCTCTGCCATGTGCCGCGATCAAACCGGCCATAGCTGTTCCGTGCCCACCAGGATCGCCGTCTTGGCGCCCGTTGCCCGATCCTCCTGTGTAAGTGGCGGTGCCTGACAAGAGATTGTTGCGGAGATCGGGGTGCGGGTCAACGCCGGTGTCGATTACGGCGACGGTGATTCCCTCTCCTTGGCTGATTCTGTGGGCATCAGCAACCTGGAGGAACTCAAGATGCCATTGATTGTCGCGCACCTGGTCGGCGTGCGCTGCGGCCGATGGCAAGACGGCGACGGCCGTGGCGCACGAGAGCGTCACGGCCGTGCGGACAACGCGAGAGATCACCGCTCGTTCCCGATTATTGGGCCAGGGTCAATCCGGACCTTTTCGCGATTCGGCATCATGATCGGGGCTACGCCTTCGTCGGTTTCCCAGGGGTTATCGGGATCCCAATACCGGACCTCTTCTTCCTTGCTTTGGCCGGGTCGGGCGCCCGACCCCATTCCGAATGCCTTGGCTGCTCCTGTCGGGCCATTCGTAAAGCCCGGCGATCCAGTCCTGCTGGGCGAGGTCGCTCCGCCTCCACTGCCAATTACACCCCCGACAGGGTTGATGCGCCGAGCTCCCCCAGTTCCTGAAACTGGCTGGGACAGACCTGCCCCGGATGTGCCACCAATCATTCCTCCCGGAGGCATGACCCGAGGACCCGATCCACCGTTGGGTCCGAAGCCAAGCTTGTTCATGCCGGCGGGGGGTACCGATGATGGCATGGGATGGTTCAGCCCAGGAGGCCTGGCCCCAAGCGGAAGACCCGGGGGCTTCGCGCCCGGAGGTAGGGCGGGGGCTATTGGAGGAGGCGGCGGCAGACCCGGGCCAGTAGTAGGCGGTGGCGGAATGACGCTCGGAGGTGTCGGTGGGACGGCCGGAGGCGCAACCGGACCAGCACCCCCGAGGATCGGACCTATACCGGGCGCAGGTGGCGTCGGTACGGTGTGGACGGCCGATGTTGGGGGTGGAGTATAGCTTGCACCGCCTCCCGCCGGGATCGGTACAACAGGAGGGAGCACTGGAGGGCCGGAACTTCCCATGGCGCCGTTGGTGCCAGCGCCTGGGTAGTCTGCTGGATCACCCGTCTGCTTGTCACGAGCCTTGTAAACCGGCGGCTTTCGGAGCTGTACCTGGGCGGTGGCAAGTTCGCTGCTGAGCCCGTACATGATGTGGCGGGCGCGCCAGTTCAGGTCTTCCAGATCGGCTTGAGTCGTCGCCTGCTGGCCGGCGGGCGGCCGCCCGTTGTTCGCCGTAACTGCCGCGTCGTACTGCTGCTTGGCCTGCTCCTTCTTGAGGTACTCCTTGTGAATCTCCTCAAGATTTCTGCGCGACTCCCAGATCGCCTGGGTCACACCCGTGAGGGTCTGCTGGTTCGCGGCGGCCGTGTCGTAGACGCCCTGCACCGTCTCGATGAGGAAGTCGAGTCGCGCGACGTACGCCTTTGAAGCCTCGTTCTTCTCCGGCGGCCAAGCCTCGGCCAGGTTCTCGCGGTACTGCTTCAGCCGCGAGAGGTGTAGCAAGCTGAGCTCGGAGGTCTTCCGCCAGCCGCTGACGTGCTGCCAGTGCGTGTCGGTCTGCTGGTTCTCCACCAGACTCCACATCTGCCGCACATTATGTGACACCCAGTTGGTCGTACCGGCGAGCTGGCCGGTGCCCCCGCCATCAAGCATCTGGACTCCCCGTGTTCGCCGCGCCACCCTGCGGCGCTGGCGTGTTCTGTGACCCGGGTGGCGGCGGTGCCGCTGCACCGGTTTGGTTCAGTGCGTTCTCGACGTCGCGGACCCGAGCCTGCGAGAACGCATCGGAGTTGTTGTAGTTCTTACTGACGGTCTCGGCGGCGATGGCGAGGCCGCCGGTGCCGTCGCCGACGTCCCAAACCCGTGTCGAGGTGTCCTGCTGGACGTTCCGGTGCGCCTCGAAGAACGACACCAGCTCCGCGAAGCCCGCATTTGGTGCGGGCAGGTTGGGCAGCATGTCCGTCTGGACTTCCTCCATGTGCGGGACGTAGTTCTTCTGAACCTCCGCCAGGAGCTGCTTTGCGAACTCTTCCATTCGCTGGATGTCAGCTTCTATGGACCCGCCGTAGTCGCGCAGCCACGCAGGGCCGCGGTCTTCATCAGGTATCACGTCTTCTCCCCAGGTACTGCGTACTGCCCCACATCAAGGTTAGTGGGTACGGGCCCGCGTGGGCAGCCCCGTCGGGCGCCCGGAGCAGGTCAGTGAGGAAGGCCTGAGACCCGCCAGGCGTCACGGCCGATGCGGGCCGGTATGCCGGACGGGGACACCGTACCGGGACGACCTCTTCGTGCCCAGGTCGACAGCGTGCCGGGTCGGGCCGATGTGGTCGGTCGGGGCCGGAGGAAGATCGCCCCGACCAGGGCGGCCAACTCCTCCGGCGTGGGGGTGCCGCGGACCACCCGGAGCAGCGACTCTTCGTCAGCCATGGCATTCAGGGTACGTCCCCCGTCGGTTGGTGGGCGTCCCAGATAGGCGTGCCGAAGGTGTGACGCTGGTTGCCGTTGGGTACCGTCCACGGGTGTCCAGTGCGCCTCCGCAACTCATCGCTGACCGGTACCGACTTGTCGAGCCGCTCGGCCAGGGTGGGATGGGTCGGGTCTGGAAGGCGCGTGATGAGGTGCTGCACCGCGACGTCGCGATCAAGGAACTGGTCCCGCCGCCGGGGCTCACCGAGGACGAGCGCCGGGAGATGCGCGAGCGCTCGCTCCGCGAGGCGCGCGCGATCGCTCGGCTCAACCACGCGAACGTGGTTCGGGTCTTCGACGTACTCCGTACCGATGGTGATCCCTGGATCGTCATGGAGTACGTCCCGTCGCGGTCCTTGCAGGACACGCTGGCCAGCGACGGGCCGGTGTCACCGACCCGGGCCGCCGAGATCGGCCTGGGGGTGCTCGGCGCGCTGAAGTCCGCGCACCGGGCCGGGGTGATGCACCGGGACGTGAAGCCCGGCAACGTGTTGCTCGGCGACGACGGTCGGGTGGTGCTGACCGACTTCGGGCTGGCCACCGTGCCGGGGGACCCGAACGTGACCCGTACCGGACTGGTGCTGGGGTCGCCCGCGTACATCGCACCGGAGCGGGCGCGGGACGGCACGGCGGGGCCGGAGGGTGACCTCTGGTCGCTGGGCGCGACCCTCTACGCCGCCGTCGAGGGACAGTCGCCGTTCGCCCGGCCGTCCGCGATCGCGACGCTGGCGGCACTGGCCACCGAACCGCCGCCGGTGTCGCGCCGCGCCGGCCCGCTCAAGGCCGTGCTCGCCGGCCTGTTGCGCAAGGACCCGACGACGCGGATCAACGCCGAGGTGGCGGAGCGGTTGCTCCGGCGCGCGGCAGGCCGGCGCCGGAACCCCGGGATGTCACTGCTCGACGGGGTACGCCGACCAGGGCCGCACGGCCCCCGCGAACCGGGCGAGCCGCGTACCCGGATCGTGCCGTTGCCCTCGCCCCGACCGGCCCCCGCCGCGCCGCCGACCGCCGCGCCCTCTGCCGAGGCGGTGCCGCCGGCTCCCGAGACGACCAAGCTGCCGGCCGCTCCTCCGCCGGTCGCGGAGACCACGAAGCTGCCGGCTGCCGAGACGACGAAGCTGCCTGCCCCGCCAGCGGAGGAGGAGCCGGCGGCGGAGTCATCTCCGGCGGAGACACCGGAGAAACCGGCCAGCTCGGCAGGTGCCCGGCCGCCCACCGAACCGGCCGTCGTCGTCGTGCCCGGGGAGTCGGTCGACGCGCCCAAGGTGAAGTCGGATCCGGCGCCCACGGCGGTGCAGCCGAAGCCCGACGACGCGCCTACCGAGCTGGTAGCCCCGGAGGCACAACCGGTAGGCCAGGCACCCGTCCCCGCCGGCCGCGATATCGAGTACGACGAGGGCGGCCGCAACGGTGGCGGTTTGTTGGCTGCCCTACCGGCCGGCAACCGACGGATGTGGCTTTTCGGTGGGCTCGTCGTCCTGCTCCTGCTCGCCTTAGCCGTGATCGTGCCACTGGCCAACGGTGGTTCGGGGGAGGACGACAACGGCGGCACCACGGGCTCGACTTCGGCCGTTGAGCCGACCGCCGCCGGTACCAAGGCACCAACAACGCCGACTCCGGCTGCGACCGCGCCGTCGGCTCAGCCTTCGGCGACCCCGACCGGTCAACCCAATCAGCCGCAGCTACCGCCTGGCTGGCGCATGCACAGGGACCCGACGAACTTCTCCGTGCCGGTTCCGGAGGGATGGAAGATGACTCGGGAGAAGACCGGGCCAGCGGCGGATGCTGTCCGGGTGTGGTTCCGTGACCCGGATGGTCCGAGACAGCTACTCATCGACCAGACCAACCGGCCTGAGCCTGATCCGGTAGCCGACTGGAAGAGCAAGGAGAGCTACCGGCGGAACAATACGGTCAACTATCAGCGGGTCGGGCAGATTCGTGCGGTGGACTACTGGGACAAATGCGCCGACTGGGACTGGTTGGAGACTGTGGATGGAGTCCGGGTCCATGTCCGTAACCGTGGCTTCGTGACGGCCCCTGACAAGGCGTATGCGATCCGTTGGGACACCGCGGCAGACGAGTGGGACGAGAACCTCCCCAACTTCCAGATCATCGTCGACGGGTTCCAACCCGCGAAGAGCTGACAGGTATGACCTCACTTCCGGCGGGGTAGTGGTGATCTCGACGGAAGGAGGTACGACTGATGCGCTCCCGATATCACGCGACGAAGCCGAGTGTCGCACTGTGGATGCTCGTGGCGATCGGCGACCTCGCCCTGCTGGTGGCGGGCGTCGGAATGGTCGCGCTCGTCGGCGTCGTCACCGTGGCCGTCGCTACGGTCGGTGCTTGGCTGCTGCTGCGGCGAGGCATGCCGAACCGGACTGCGGTGCCAGCCCGGGTCGCCGTATCGACGACGGGCCGAGCGCGGGGCGGCTCCGCCGGTCAGCTTCGTTGAGATCGGGCTACGAGGATGGCGGCAGCCGGATCGGTCATCGACCGGACAGGGATGACAGGTCCCGCTGCCGCCAACTCGTCTCAGGGGTGCGGCCAGCGGCTGTTCAACCGTCGTGCCACCTGCGCGATGTCGTGCCGGTCATGGGCGAGCAGGTTGCTGCGGGCGTCGCGATAGCGCGGGCAGGGCCAGCGGCGCCGGCAGGCAACGCACCGCCACATGCCGAGTAGTCGCCAGAGTGGTGCCGGCCGATGTCGTTCGACGACTGCCATGGAGCGGTCGCGTTCCATTGCGGACCTCCGGCGGTTGCGGGACGCGCGGCGGCTCGCCGGCTGTCGGGGAGAGAGACGAGCCGCCGCGCGGGGAGACCGACCCCCACCAGGTTGCGGACCAGGAGAAATCGGCTCCCAAAACCTGATGCATAAGGTAGGGCAAGGCAAGGCCATATGCACCTTGATGCCTCGTGATGCTTGTGGTCCCTCGGTTCAACGTGATCAAATGTGGCTGCGGACCAGGGAGTGCATTGTGCCTACCTCGAAGACACAAAAGATCATTAACGACATCACCGTGCAGATCGAATCGGGAAAGCTGGCGCCGGGTGACCGGTTGCCGAGCACAGCAGAGCTGCGAGCCCAATACGGTGTTTCCATCACCGTGGTGCGCGGTGCGGTCAACTGGCTCAAGGCGAAGGGTCTGGTGGAGGGTCATCCCGGGCTGGGCGTCTTCGTCGTCGGGGGCGATGAGTAAGCCGGGCCCCCGCTGGCGTTGGCGACGTGAGCTAGGCTCGCTCGGATGTCAGTGGACGGCGTGACAGACCTCTGGGACAAGCTCTTCGGAGCGCAACCGGACCCACCCCCGCTACTGGTCCTGATCACCGGGCTGGTCGCGCTCACCGTCGTACTCACCCGGGTGCCCTGGCGGGTCGGGCGCAATGCCATCACCATCGCGCACGAGGGCGGGCACGCGCTCGCGGCGGTACTCACCGGACGCCGTCTCCAGGGCATCCGGCTGCATTCGGACACCTCCGGGTTGACCCTGTCGGCGGGTCGGCCGACCGGCCCCGGAATGATTTTCACCCTGCTGGCCGGCTATCTCGCACCCTCGCTGATCGGACTGGCCGGTGCCTGGGTGCTCGGCGGGAACCGGATCACCCTGCTGCTCTGGGTCGCGGTCGCGCTGCTGCTCGCCATGCTGGTGATGATCCGCAACGTCTTCGGCATCATCTCGATTGTGGTCACCACCGGGGTCGTACTCGGAGTCTCCTGGAAGGCCTCGCCGGACGTCCAGGCCGCGTTCGCGTACACCGGGGTCTGGTTCCTGCTGCTCGGCGGCGTACGGCCGGTTGGTGAACTCCAGACGCTGCGTCGGCGGGGCCAACTGCCGCAGTCGGACGCGGACCAGCTCGCCTGGCTCACCCGGGTGCCCGGCGTGGCCTGGGTCGGGGTCTTCGGCGCGGTCAACCTGGTCGCCCTGCTCGCCGGAGCCGCCCTGCTCACCGGCCCGATACTGACTTCCGCCAGCCTGCCCGGTTGACGTGCCGGAGCCGGGACGCTCCACCAGCCCGTTGCGAACATCTGGGGCAGCCCGGGATGCTCGGCACTATCGGCGCCGGAGAAAGGCGTACACGACCCGACTGCTGCCGAACTCGGCGACGTTCAGCAGCTCCCAACCGTACGGGGCGAGCGTCTCCGCGGCCATCATGGCGTACGTCACGGGCTCCTGGCCGACCCCACGCCGCGCCGCGATCGCGAGATGCCGATACGGGTACGCTCGCAGCTCGGCGAGGTTGGTAAGCACCAGCTCCGCGCTGACCGTGCGGCTCCGCGCGATCGTTTCCAGCGTCTCCCGGTTAGGCATGCCCGACACCCTAGCCAGGACGGGCGGTGCTCGGGTGGAAGGTGAAACCCGGCGCTGACCGGGGGACGGGTACCTTGTGGACATGGGTCAGGCATCTCGTACGTGCCGAAACGCGTCTCCCGGCCGAGGTCGGGGTGGGGCGCAGCTGGCTGGGCTGGCGGTGCTCGCCGGGCTCCTCACCGCTACCGCCTGCACCACCGGTCCGGCGGAGCCGACGGCGGCACCCAGCCCGCCGGCCGGCACGGAGTCCGTACCGAACACCAGCGCCACGCCCGATGGGCCCGGCCGGACGTACGACGCGGTGGGGTTGGACCTCTGTGCCCGGACCAGCCTGGCGCCGCTGGCGGATCTTTCGCTGACGGTACAGCAGAAGATCCCCAAGCAGCCCACCTCGGCCCCGGGTGCGGCCTGTCTCTTCGAGTTCCGTGCCCGTGGCGGCCATGAGGCGAGTCTGCTGGTCGAGGCGTCGACGTTGGGCTCGCCCGACGAGGCGGGGCGGCTCTATCGGGCCACCCAACGAGTGTCGGGGATGAGCCGGGACGGCGTGGTGGCCGGGATCGGTGAGGAGGCCGAGGGCTTCACCGAGCAGTCGGAGTCCGGTGCGAAGCGGTCCGAATACATGATCCACTCGCGGGCCGGCAACCTGGTGCTCAAGGTGTGGCTCGCGGTGGGGGGTACGGAGTTCACTCCGAAGGACGTCCTGGCGGCGAAGGTGAAGCAGCTGCTGACCGCGACGCTCGCCGAGGTACCCTGACCCGTCCTCGGCCGAGCGTCGCCGTCGCCGTCAGTCCTCGACGAGCGTCGCCTGCGTCAGCCGCGTACCGCCTCGGGCCACTTTCCGCCGGGGAGCTTCGAGTGGTCACCGACCTGGGTGGCCAGATCCCGGATGTTGCCGAGCGCGTCGACGAACCGCTGACCGACCGTGAGTAGGGTGTTCAGACCCGACTCGACCAGGCTGCCCACCGCGTCGCCGAGGGTCTCCACCACCAGGGGAATCGTGATGACCCCACCGGCCTCGGCAGCCGCCTCGACGATCCGCTTGGCCAGACCTGTCACGATTTTGGCCAGCTCGACCGCGAAGTCGACGTTCGCCTTGGCGATCTTGAACAGCCACTGGCTGATGAACTCGGCCTTTCCGACGGCCTCGTCGACCGCGGCCTTCTGCTGCCCGGCCTTCCGGGTGTATGCCGACGCGGCGTCGCCGCTCCACCGGACCAGGTCCTCGTCCCGTGGTTCCGTGGTGCTGAACGAGAGCTCGGAGACCGGCGTCTTCACCTGCTTGACCCACTGGAAGCTGATATTGATCAGCGAGAGCACCGGTGTCTGGTGCTCGAGCGCGTACTTGACCTTTTCGAGCACCTTGCCCAGGGCATCGCGGACGGCGTCGAGCTTGCTCTTGATCCACCACAGGGCCGCCGCGCCGAGCGCCCAGGCCCACTTGTTGACCTTGCTTACCAGGTCGTTGAAGCCGTCGACGGCTTTCTTGATTCCGTCGCGGATCTGGTTGAACGCGGTGTTGAACGGGCCGGTGTACTCGGCCGGATCACCAATCCCCGGTGGCGCCACTTCGGTTCCTCTCCCCTTACGCTGTGTAGATCTCGTTCAGATTGAGTGCGACGACCTCGTCTGCCCGGTCATACGCGTCGGCGATACGGTCGAGTGCCAAGCCGAGCTGCTCGAACTCGGTCACCGCGCCAGCGAGCACGGTCTCCATGAACGACTGGAAGCCGTTGTACGCGGCGGAGTGCCCCCCGGCGTTTGCGTCGCCGATGAAGAACGCCGACATGCTCAGGTCGAGCCCGCCTACCGCAGCCTTGATCGGCTCCATCTGGTCGGAGAGCTGCTTCCACTTCTTGCCTTCGTTGTAGACCGCCCGGGTGATGACGCTCACCTCTGACATGGCGATTCTGCCTCTCGGTCGAGCCGGATCAGTTCTCGGTGGCCTCGGCGGCGGCCCGGAACAGGGCCAAAGCCGCCAGACGCAACTGCTCGGTACTGGCGTTCCGGATGCTCTGTGGATCGCCGGTGATCGTGGTGACCCCACCGCCGTTGATCCGTGCGGTGAGGTGCCCCTCCGGGCTGGTCAGAATCTTCTCCCGGCTCTCCCGGAACTCGATGTCCGTGCTGATCTGGTCCAGACGCCGGAGCTGCTCGTCGATGTCCTCGATCGCCTGCCAGGTCTGGCTGAGCCAGTCCCGCTCGTCCACCGGACCGGGTGCCGGTGGCTCGGGCGTGGGTGTCGGCCGGCCGGCCGGCGGGTTCGGTGGTGCGAACGGATGCCGACCGATCTCCTCCTGAGCCGCGAGGGTGGCCAGCACGCTGGCGTTGACCAGCTTTCGCACCGCACTGGTGTACGCGGCGTGGAGCGCGGATGGAAAGCCCTCCGCGTCCAGCCGGTCCAGCCAGTGCCGGCTGATGTCGACGCTCTCCACCCGACCGTCGGAGTCGACGGTGACCCAGACCGAGTCCGACGGGTCGGCGCCCTCGTGGTGGGCCGGCGGTACGAAACGTTCGCCGGCCTCCGTCAGCTCTCGCCGTGCATCCGCACGCAGCCGGTCGGAATCGCCGAGTGAGTCCAGCCTCGAAAGTTCCAGGTTGTCGTCGCGGCCGTATTGTTCTCGCACAGCGCGTCCCCGTTGTTCGGTTGTCCACAGGTGACCTGGTACTCGACGTCGAGTCGGCGGACATGGACGTCGGTCAGCTGACCGGTGGCAGGTCGACGCACAGGTTAGCGTATCGGCCATCGATCTCGCGTCCGGCAAGGTCCAGCCGACCGAGGTACCGCCGCCCTGCCAGGACACGGTGCAGGTGGCTGAAGACCGTCCCTTCCGGCGGGGCCGGATCAGAGCGGGATGTTGCCGTGCTTCTTGGCCGGCAGCGTCTCCCGCTTGCTGCGGAGGGTCCGGAGCGCCCGGACGATCTGGCTCCTGGTCTCCGCCGGCCGGATCACCGCGTCGACGTACCCGCGTTCGGCCGCCACGTAGGGGTTGGCCAGGGTGTCCTCGTACTCCCGGATCTTCTCGGCCCGGACGGCGGCCGGGTCGTCGGCGGCGGCCAACTCACCCCGGTAGAGGATGTTCACCGCGCCCTGCGCCCCCATCACCGCGATCTGCGCGGTCGGCCAGGCGAAGTTGAGATCCGCGCCGAGGTGCTTGGAACCCATCACGTCGTACGCCCCGCCGTACGCCTTCCGGGTGATCACGGTGACCTTCGGGACGGTCGCCTCGGCGTACGCGTAGATCAGCTTGGCGCCCCGCCGGATGATGCCGTCCCACTCCTGGCCGGTGCCGGGCAGGAACCCGGGAACGTCCACGAAGGTGAGTACCGGGATGTTGAACGCGTCGCAGGTGCGGACGAACCGGGCGGCCTTCTCCGAGGCGGCGATGTCCAGGCAGCCGGCGAAGTGCATCGGCTGGTTCGCCACCACCCCGACCGGCCGCCCCTCGACCCGGCCGAAGCCGACCACGATGTTCTGCGCGTAGAGCGGCTGGACCTCCAGGAAATCCCCGTCGTCGACGACGTGCTCGATCACCTGGCGGATGTCGTACGGCTGGTTCGCCGAGTCCGGGATCAGGGTGTCCAGGTCCCGGTCGACCTCGGTGACCTCCAGCTCGGCCGGTGCGTCGAGGACCGGAGCCTCGTCGAGGTTGTTGCTCGGCAGGTACGACAGCAGCGCCCTGACGTAGTCGATCGCGTCGTCCTCGTCGGCGGCCAGGTAGTGCGCGTTGCCGCTGCGGGTGTTGTGGGTACGCGCCCCGCCCAGCTCCTCCATCGCGACGTCCTCGCCGGTCACCGTCTTGATCACGTCTGGACCGGTGATGAACATGTGCGAGGTCTGGTCGACCATCACGGTGAAGTCGGTGACCGCGGGGGAGTAGACGGCGCCACCCGCGCACGGCCCCATCACCAGGGAGATCTGCGGGATCACCCCGGAGGCGCGGACATTGCGGAAGAAGATCTCGCCGTAGAGGCCGAGGCTGACCACGCCCTCCTGGATCCGGGCGCCACCGGAGTCGTTGATGCCGACCACCGGGCAGCCGATCTTCATCGCCAGGTCCATCACCTTGACGATCTTCTCTCCGAAGACCTCGCCGAGCGAACCGCCGAAGACCGTGAAGTCCTGGGCGAAGACGCAGATCTGCCGGCCGTCGACGGTGCCGTACCCGGTCACCACGCCGTCCCCGTATGGTCGGGTGCGGTCCAGCCCGAAGTTGGTCGAGCGGTGCCGGGCCAGCCCGTCCAGTTCGACGAAGGAACCCGGGTCGAGGAGCAGTTCGATCCGCTCCCGGGCGGTCTTCTTGCCCCGGGCGTGCTGTTTCTCCACCGCCCGGGCCGAGCCGGCGTGCACCGCCTCGTCCACCCGTCGGTCCAGGTCCGCGAGGCGGCCGGCGGTGCTGTGGGGGTCGATGTCGGCGGTACTCGGCTGCCCAGTCACGTCCGCGATCGTAACGACGGTCGGTGCCCAGGCCACACCGCCAGGGGCGGGGGCGTGTGCCGTACCACCCCGACGGCGGTCGACGGTGGCTCCGGCACCCGCCCCGGGTGGGCGTCGGCTCCGGCTCCGGGCGGGGCGTCCGCCGCGGCTCCGGGCGGGGCGTCCGCCGCGGCTCCGGATGGGCGTCGGCTCCGGCTTTGCGGGGTCGGGCCCGTACGCTGGCCTGATGCCGGGATCGCCGTACACCGACCTGGATCGTCCGCCGCTCGACGCGCGGCGGCTCCAGCGGGCCCTGATCACGCCGGAGAGCCTCTGGACCCGGCTGGTGCTGCACCGCGAGACCGGTTCGACGAACGCCGACGCGGCCGAGGCGGCCCGGGCCGGCGAGCCGGAAGGGCTGGTCGTGGTCGCCGAGCGGCAGACCGCAGGGCGGGGGCGACGCGGACGTACCTGGGAGTCGCCGGCCCGGGCCGGGCTCGCGGTCAGCGTGCTGCTCCGGCCGGGCGTGGCCGGACCCGACCGGAACTGGCCCGCCGTGCCGCCACCCCGGTATGGCTGGCTACCGCTGCTGGCCGGCGTGGCGCTGGTGGAGGCGGTGGACCTGCTGGCCGAGCTGGACTCCGCGCTGAAGTGGCCGAACGACCTGCTGGTCTGGCCCGAGCCGGGCGACAGAGCCCCCGTGGCAGAGCCGCCCCCGGCCGGAGCGGACCGCATCGGTCAGGCGGCCGCAAACGATCGGGCGGCCAGCGATGATCACGCGGCGACCGGCGGTCGGGCGGGCAGCGACGGCCGGGTGAACGGGCGGGCGGCGGGTGGGGCGAAAGCTGCCGGGATCCTGGCCGAAGGGGTCTCCGCGGCCGGCGGGACGGACCCGGCGGTGGTGCTCGGCCTGGGCGTGAACGTCACGGTGCGCGCGGACGAGCTGCCGGTCAACCCGACCGGACTGCCCGCGACCTCGCTGCAACTGGCCGGCGCGGCGGCCACCGACCGTGACCCGCTGCTGCGGGCGCTGCTGCGCGGCATCGACCGCTGGTACGGCCGCTGGCGCGCCGCCGGCGGCGACGCGCTCACCTGCGGCCTGCACGAGGCGTACGTGCGGAACTGCGCGACCCTCGGCCGCGAGGTACGGGTGCTGCTGCCGGCCGGCGAGGAACTGGTCGGCACCGCCAGGACGGTCGACCCGGACGGACAACTGGTGCTCGGCACCGTCGACGGTGAACGGCGGGTCGCCGCCGGTGACGTCCTGCACCTGCGCTGACTGAACCTTTTTCAACCTCCCCTTGCGGTCCGTCGGAGCGCAAGGTCGGACGCGGTGCGTGAGCGCCGCGCGGTTCAGGTTGAAAAAGGTTCACTGTGATGCTGGCCTGATCGGTCCCCTCGGTAAAGAGTCGATACCGGATACCACGGTCGTGGCGCGGAACCGTTACGGTCACCGCGGACATACGGTTGTGGACGAGGAGGATGGGGTGGCTTTTCCCGAGGACGTGCTCACCAAGGACGAGCATGTCGTAGCGCACCTGCACCCGCACTGGAAGGCGTTGATCCGACCGGTCGTGGTGCTGGTCCTGGCCGTCGCCGCGGTGGTCGCCGGCTTCGTTCTGCTGCCGTCGACCGGTGCGGGCACGATTCTGGGCTACGTGATCGCGGCGGCTGCGCTGGTGCTGGCGGTCTGGCTGAGCATCTGGCCGTACCTGGTCTGGCGGACCACGCACTATCTGTTCACCAACGAGCGGGTACTGCTGCAGAAGGGGGTCCTCTCCCGTGACCGCCGGGACATCCCGTTGGGCCGGATCAACGACCACTCGATGAATCAGAAGTTCATCGAGCGCCTGCTCGGCTGCGGCACGCTGACCATCGAGTCGGCCGGTGAGCGGGGCCAGTCGGTGCTGGAGGACATCCCGGGCGTGGAGAGGGTGCAGACCATGCTCTACGAGATCGTGGAGGCCAACCACGACAAGCACTCGCTCGGTGACGACGAGATGCGCGAGATCATGGCGGACATGACCGAGGGCAAGCCGCTGCGCGAGGAGTCGAAGTAGCGCCATCCCCGAGGAGGGGGACGGGCCAGAAGGACAGCCGAAGTGACCCGCCGAAGGGTCTCTGCGTCCACCGCTCGCGGGACGGGGCGGCCGGCAGGGACCCTTTTCCGGCTGGCGGTCGGGGCCGCTTCCGGGCAGGTCAGCCCGGCGGTACCGGTTGCCGCATCAGGAACCAGCCCCGGAAGCGGGTACGCAGCACCTCGCGTTCCGGCTGGCCCTGGTCGTCCAGCCGGTCCATGCTGGCGGTCAGGGTGACGGTGCCGAAGCCGGGCCGTGCCACCGACGGCTTGCTGCCGAGTACGGTCAGCCGGATCGCCAGCCGGTCACCAGCGCGTACCGGGGCCAGCCAGCGCAGTTCCTCCAGCCCGGGTGAGGCGTCCCCGGCGGCCCGGGCCAGCACGTGGTCGACGTACGCCCGCATGAAGAGGCTGACCGTGAAGAAGCCGCTGGCGATCAGCCCACCGTGATGACTGCGTCGGGCCAGTTCCTCGTCGACGTGGTACCACTGCGGGTCGAAACGCCGGGCGAAGTCGACCATTTCCCGCCCGTCGACCACGGTGACCCCGAGGTCGAAGGAGCGGCCGGGCGTCAGATCCTCGAAGAACAGTTCGGCGGGCGCGCCGGTACCCGATCGGCTCACCGTGTCGCTCAGCGGGCTGACGAACGCCGGGGGGCGGCGTTCAACTCGGCGGCGAGTTCGGTTTCCAGCGCGGCGTCGATGGTCTCGGCGAACTGGACCTCGATCGGCTGGGCGGAGCCGACCGGTACCCCGGCAGGTCGGTCCCCGGTGGGTCGGCTCCGGGTGGGCTGGTCCCCGGCTGTCGACTCGGGCTCGACCAGCTCACCGACCGCCTCGGCGAGTTCGGCGACCGGGTCGAGCTCGGCCAGGAAGTCGCCGTCCGGCTCGCCGGCCGATCCCGGGCCGGACGTCCTGGACACCCCGCCGATCCCGGTCGGGACGGCCAGCGTGCTCGACGCCTTCCGGAAGACGAAGGTGCGATAGGACCAGAACCGGAAGACGGTGGCCAGCCCGACGCCGACCGTCTTGGCGACGTTGAGGGCCAGCAGGCCGCTGATGCCGAACCCGTACTTGGCCAGCGCCAGTACGCCCAGCTCGATGATCAGGCCGGCACCGTTGAAGAGGAAGAAGAGGGCGTACTCCCGCCGCATTGCCGATTTCGGCCGGTCCCGATAGGTCCAGTGCCGATTCATCAGATAGGACGAGATGGTGGCGACGACCGTGGCGATGACGTTCGCCTTGAGTTGCCCGTCGGCGAACACGGTGAGCGCAAGGGCGTTGAACACCGCGTAGTTGATGGCGGCGTTGACGCCCCCGACGGTGCCGAATTTCAGCACCTCGCGCAGGAACCTCTGCCAGCGCTCGGGTAACAGACGGGCGAAACGCATTCGACCACCTTAAGGGCAGATGTGGGTGCCGGGCGCGTCGACCGGACAGGGCGGGTCGCCGGTCACTGTCGGTTGTGCCCCTGGGTGATCACGTCCGGTGCGTCCGCGGCGGCCGGGCCCACGAAGACGAACCGGCGGTACGACCAGAACCGGAAGAAGGTGCCCAGCGCGGCGCCGATGAAGTTGGCCGCGATGTTGTCGGCGACCAGAGACTTGAACACGCCCGGCCAGATGCTGCCCAACCCGTAGTGGCTGATGGCCAGGCAGGCGAGGCCGATGCCCAGGCCGACGGCGTTGAAGAAGAAGTAGAGCGAGTATTCCCGGGCCATGCCGGAGCGTTCCCGGTGCCGCCAGGTCCAGAACCGGTTGCCGACGAAGGCGACGGTCGCGGCGATGACCGTGGAGAACGTCTTCGCCGTGAGGGTCTCCCAGCCGAGGCTCGCGTTGGCGTAGTTGAACAGCACGAAGTCGACCGCGAAGGCGACCCCGCCGACCGCGCCGAACTTGCCCAACTCCCGGATCAGGTGACCGAACCGGTCCAGAAGGGTGCGAAGCAAGCCACGGCGGGCGGCCGGCGGTGAGGGCTGTTCGCCGGTGGCGGTCGAGGACACGGTTTGAGCGTACCGGTTGCCGGTCGTCCTCACGGCCCGCAACCGGCGACTCGCGGCGCTGGCGCGATCGCCTCCGCGGACGGTCGGTTGCGGCCACGGCGAAAGGAGTGCCGGGAGTGACGTCAGGGTCACCTGGCGCTGTCGGCTGCTGTGAGGATGCCGTGACGCAATGCTGTTGCCCTGAAGGATTTGCGTGAAACTGCGCGTGGGAGCGAGGAAAAAATCGCCTAGCCGCAGCACGTCCGCATCTTGTGCAGTTCTTCACAACCAGTCTCGCTGCCCCGAACGCCGGCTCGGTTTACGCTGACGGAAATCCCAGGCTTTCACAAGGCGACGCGGTCGTCGGTCTGTCGGCACCGCGCACCCTGCAATCGGTCAGCGTCGACCAAAGGAGAACAGTCATGGCCGCTCCGGCGACAATCCGGGGTCTCGATCAAGCTCCGACAAGCCACCCGAAACTACTCGCCTGGGTCAAAGAGGTAGCCGAACTCACCAACCCCGACCAGGTCGTCTGGGTGGACGGCTCCGACGAGGAATGGCGGCGCCTGACCGACGAACTGGTCGACGCCGGCACCCTCGTACGCCTCGAGCCGGCCCGTAAGCCGAACTCGTTCTGGGGGCGTACCGATCCTGGCGACGTGGCTCGGGCCGAGGACCGTACCTTCATCTGCTCGGTCGACGAGGCCGACGCCGGACCCACCAACAACTGGATGGCCCCGGCGGAGATGAAGCGCATCATGACCGACCTCTATCGGGGTTCGATGCGCGGCCGCACCATGTACGTCATTCCGTTCTGTATGGGGCCGCTCGAGGCGGAACAGCCGATGTTCGGCGTCGAGATTACCGACAGCCCGTATGTCGTCGCGTCGATGCGCATCATGACCCGGATGGGCACCAAGGTGCTGGCCGGGATGGGAGACGACGCGGATTTCGTGCACGCATTGCACTCGATCGGCGCGCCGCTGGAACCGGGCCAGCCGGACGTACCGTGGCCGTGCAATGACACCAAGTACATCTCGCACTTCCCGGAAACCCGGGAGATCTGGTCCTTCGGCTCCGGCTACGGCGGTAACTCGCTGCTCGGCAAGAAGTGCTACTCGCTGCGGATCGCCAGCGTGATGGCCCGGGACGAGGGTTGGCTCGCCGAGCACATGCTCATCATGAAGCTGACCTCACCGGAGGGGTCGGTGCACTACATCGCCGGCGCCTTCCCGTCGGCCTGCGGCAAGACCAACCTGGCCATGCTGGAACCGACCATTCCCGGTTGGAAGGTCGAGACCATCGGCGACGACATCGCCTGGATGCGGTTCGGTCCGGACGGCCGGCTCTACGCGGTCAACCCCGAGTACGGCCTCTTCGGCGTCGCGCCCGGCACCGGCTGGAAGACCAACGCGAACGCGATGCGCACCATCGACCAGGGGAACTCCATCTTCACCAACGTCGGGCTGACCGACGACGGCGACGTCTGGTGGGAGGGGATGAGCGAGCCGCCGGCCCACCTGATCGACTGGAAGGGCCGGGACTGGACGCCGGAGAGCGGCGAACTCTCCTCGCACGCCAACAGCCGGTTCTGCACCCCGCTGCTGCAGTGCCCGATCGTGGCCGACGAGTTCAACGACCCGAACGGCGTACCGATCGACGCGATCCTGTTCGGCGGGCGGCGCAAGGACACCATCCCGCTGGTCACCGAGGCCCGGGACTGGGTGCACGGTGTCTACATGGGAGCCACGCTCTCCTCCGAGACCACCGCCGCCGCCTCCGGCGAGGTCGGGGTGGTCCGCCGGGACCCGATGGCCATGCTGCCGTTCATCGGCTACCACGGCGGGGACTACTTCCGGCACTGGATCGAGATGGGCAAGGGCACCGACGGTGACGAGTCGAAGCTGCCGAAGATCTACTACGTCAACTGGTTCCGCAAGAACGCCGACGGTGACTTCATCTGGCCCGGTTTCGGCGAGAACTCCCGGGTGCTCAAGTGGATCGTCGAGCGTCTGGAGGGCCGGGGCGAGGCGGTCGAGACGCCGATCGGGTTCGTACCGGCACCGGACGCGCTCGACGTCGAGGGGCTCGACATGAGTCCGGAGAACCTGCGCATCGCGACCCGGGTCGACGTCGAGGAGTGGCGTGACGAGCTGCCGATGATCACCGAGTGGTTCGAGAAGTTCGGTGACAAGCTGCCCGGTGTGCTCTGGGCCGAGCTGGACGCGCTGCGGGCCCGGCTCGACGACGAGGCGATCCGGGTAGCCGCCAACCAACGCTGAGGTGCAAGGAAGGGCCCCTGCACAAAGAAAACGATAAGCGGGGGCCCTTCCTCACAGGTGTGCGGGTGGCGCTCGGCGGGCATCATCGACGGCATGACGACGGCCGCCGCGACCGAGGTCCGGCGGCCGTCCGCCGTCCGCGTGCTGACCTGGTTGCTCGCCGCGACCGCGGCGGCCACCGTCGCGGTCGACGCGCTCAACTGGTGGTACGCCGCCGACCGCGGCTTCGGGCTGGCGATCCGCAGCGGCTGGGCGCTGCTGCGTACCCTCGGATTCCTGATCCTGATCCGGCATGTCCGGCGGGGCCGGGCCGGTGCCCGCCCACTCGGGCTGATCCTCGCGGTGACCACGGTCTTCGCGGTCGGCCGGCTGATCGTGCCCCGGGCCGGCGTACCGGCGCTGCCGGGGGTGCTCGGCTTCGCCCTGCTGGCCGTGCTCTGTGTCGCCGTCGTCTGGCTGCTCTACCGGTCACCGCCGCTGCGGGAGTACCTGGTCCGGCATCCGAGCCGGCTGGTCGTGGACCGGCGGGGCATCTCCTGGCGGGAGGTGACCCCGCGCCGGCCGCCGGTCACCGGCTGGCTGCTCACCGCCCGGGTCGCCGCGTTCACGTACGGGCCGTTGACCCTGGTGCCCTGTCTGGTGGCAGTCGGCACGATTCTCGACGGCCGGCTGCTCGCGGTGCCTACCGTGGTGCTGTGGTTCGGCATCGGCATCGGGGTCAGTTACGCGGTGCTGTTCAGCACCTTCTTCCTGCTCCGCGGCCGGACCTGGGCCGGCGGGCTGCTGGTGTTGATCAGCGTGCTGGTGGTCGTGGTCGACCTGGCGTTCTGCTGGCTGCTGCTCGGGGTCGACGGGCTGGTCCGGGACGGTGTGCCGCTGGTGGTGGCCGCGGCGCTGACCCTCTACGCGCTGGGCCGGGCGAACCGGGCCGCCGGGCAGCAGCCCTCCACCCGGGTGACCACCGCCGCCCGGTCCGGCTGAGGTGACGGCGGTGGAGACCGTCGACGTCGCGGTGGTGGGTGCCGGTCCGGCCGGAGCCAGTGCCGCGCTGGCGGCCCGCCGGGCGGGAGCCCGGGTGCTGCTGCTGGACCGGGCCGGCTTTCCCCGGGACAAGCCCTGCGGGGACGGGATCGCCGCGCACGCGCTGGACGTACTCGCCGAACTGGGGGTTCCCGACCCGGTGGCCGGTTACCGGCCGGTGCCGGAGCTGCGGCTGGTGGCGCCCGGTGGTGGGAACGTGGCGCGGCGACTGCCCCGGCCGGCGTACACGGTGCCCCGCCGGGTCTTCGACGCCCGGCTGGTGGCGGCGGCGCTGTCGGCCGGCGCGGAGCTGCGCCGGCACGCCGTGCGGCGGGTCGAGCGCTGCGGTGACCTGGTGCTGCTCGACGGTACGGTGGCCGCCCGTGCCGTGGTCGGTGCCGACGGCGCCGGTTCGGTGGTCCGGCGGGCGCTGGGCAACGGCGCCAACCCGGACGGCCACCTGGCGCTGGCCATCCGGGGGTACGCCCCGGTCCCCGCCGGCCCGGTCGAGCAGCGGATCGTCACCTCGGCCGCGCACTGGCCCGGCTACGCCTGGTCGTTTCCGATCGGCGACGGGCGGGCGAACGTCGGGTACGGGGAGGTGCTGGCCGGCCGTCCGCTGCGCCGGACCGAACTGCTGGACCGGCTGGCGGCGCTGCTTCCCGAGATCGACCCGGCCACCGTCACCGGGGTGCGGGCGCACCACCTGCCGCTCTCCACCCGCCGTCCGCCGCCGGGCCGGGGCCGGATCGTGTTGGCCGGGGACGCGTTGTCGCTGGTCAATCCGTTCACCGGCGAGGGGATCTTCTACGCGGTCCTCTCCGGGGCGCTGGCCGGGGCGGCCGCCGCCACGGTGCCGCACGCCGCCGCCGACCGGTACGCCGCCGCGCTGCGGGCCCGGCTCGGTGCCCACCTGCGGGACAGCTCGGCGGTGGCCTGGCTGGCCCGCCGGGCCCCGGTGGTGGACGGGGTGGTCCGGGCCGCCGACCGGGACGCCCGGGTCTTCCAGACCCTGGTCGAGCTGGGCCTGGGCGACGGCCGGCTGGACGTCCGGACATTGACCAGGGTCGCCGGCGCGGTCGTCGGTACGGTTGCCGGTACGGTCGCCGGCTCGGCCGGGCGGCACTTCCGTAGTCGCCTCTGATCGGTACGCTGCAGGGGATGAGTCTGCGCGACCTGATCTACTCGGTGTATGAGCGACGTCTGAGGGCGAAGCTCGCCGGTAAACCCGTGCCGAAGCACGTCGGGGTGATGTGCGACGGCAACCGCCGCTGGGCCAGGGAGATGGGCTACGTCGACCCCAACGACGGGCACCGGGTCGGCGCAGCCAAGATCAAAGATGTGCTGGGCTGGTGCGACCAGGCCGGCATCGGGCACGTCACGCTCTACCTGCTGGCCACCGACAACCTGCGGCGGCCGGCGAGCGAGCTGGATCCGCTGGTGCAGATCATCGAGGATCTGGTGGTCGAGCTGGCCGAGGAGGGCAATCCCTGGCGGCTGCGGATGGTCGGCGCGCTCGACCTACTGCCGGCGCAGACCGCCATCACGCTCAAGTCGGCGCAGGAGCGTACCCAGAACCGGGTCGGCGGGGCGCAGGTCAACATCGCGGTCGGTTACGGCGGCCGGCGGGAGATCGCCGACGCGGTCCGCTCCCTGCTCTACGAGTACGCGGCGACCGGCGGCACCATCGAGGAACTCGCCGAGGCGATCGACGTGGACCACATAGCGGAGCACCTCTACACCCGGGGGCAGCCCGATCCCGACCTGGTCATCCGGACCAGCGGCGAGCAGCGGCTCTCCGGCTTCCTGCTCTGGCAGTCCGCGCACTCCGAGTTCTACTTCTGCGAGTTGAACTGGCCGGACTTCCGGCACGTCGACTTCCTGCGCGCACTGCGTTCGTACGCCAACCGTCAACGCCGGTACGGCGCATAGCCGGCCCGAGGGTCGTGGAGCGGCCCCGGGAGTCGCGGTGCGTGCGGTGCCCGGTCAGGTCAGCCGGTGCAGGGCTTCGGTGAGGAAGTCACCGAGGGCCTCCGGAGACTCTATGTTCAGGTCGGCGGCGTGCGAGACCTCGTCGCCGGTCTCCGGGTTGGCCACCGCCACGCAGACGCCGAAGAAGTCCGGATCCGCGGCCTCCCGGGCCCGCAGCGCGGCGAATGCCTTGATATCGGAGACGTCGTCACCGAAATACCAGGCGCAGCCGGCGTCCCGGACCGCCTCGTCGATCACCATCCCCTTGTCCCGGTCGACGGGGGGCTTGAGCTCCAGCACCATCCGGCCGACCTGGACCCGCAGGCCGAGCCGGTCGGCCTGGTCCCGACCCCACTGTTCGACCTGCTCGGCCAGGTGCGGGGCGGTGCGGTAGTGCAGGGCGACGGAGAGCCGCTTGTACTCCACCAGCGTGCCCTCGGGCAGCTCGGCCCGGGCGTGGTCGGCGAGTTCGGCCATCGTGGGTACGAACGGCAGCGCCGCCCCCTCGGTGATGGTCTCGCCCGAGGCGTGCAGGTGCTCCAGCCCGTATAGGCCGTAGAGGTCCACGCCGGGGGCACCGGCGAACCGGTCGCGGAGGAACTCCACAGGTCGGGCCGAGACGATCGCCACCCGCTGCACCACCTCGGTGAGCGCGGTGATCGCGGCCAGTGCCTTCGGGGCCGGCTCGACGGTTGTCGGATCGTCCCGGACCGGGGCGAGCGTGCCGTCGAAGTCGAAGAACAGGACACAGCGCCCGGCCCGCTCGGCGGTCGCCCGCCATGCCTGCTCGGCAGTCAGTGGACGGGTCGGGGGCTCGCCCCCCGTGTTGATCGGCCGCACGGGCGTCAGCGTACCCCGGCGGGTTGCCACCGCAGACGTCGAAGCGAAAACGTCTCACTCGTCGAGGCGGCAACCTCAAACCCTGCGGTGGCGACCCGCCGGCGCTACGGGTGTCGGCCGCCGGCTGGCACGCCTACCGGCCGGCGGAGCTGCCGACGGCGACCTCCCCTTGTCGTCCTGATCGGCGCGGGCGTCCCCGTCGCCGGGGTCCACCCTCTGTCAGTCGTCGCCGCCGAGCATCGCCCGGCGGCCGTGCAGTCGAGGCCCGATCGGCACCACCGCCGGGTCCTGGTTGCGACTCAGCAGGTAGCCCTCGACGAAACCGGTGTTGTGGTCCCCGGCGTTGCGGTCGAGTTCGTTGAGTCGGGTGATCAGGAATTCGGTGAGTGCGGTGATCCGGGCGTTGAGTCGTTCGTGGAGATCGGCGATGACGGCCAGGACGATGGCGGTACCGGTGGCGGTGACGGCGAGCACGTTCACGAGGAACGGCACCGGGTCGCCGCCGTGCACCGTCCCGACCACGACGTTCGCGGTCACGCACAGGGTCAGGGACACCGCCGCGACAACGACAGCCATCCACTTCAGGGTCATGGCTGACCCTCCTTCTGTCCCGCAGGGCTGAATTCGGCCTTGTCCCGTCCCCCCGCCGACGACGAGCCCAAGCAGTACCGAGGGACGTTAGCGCGACTGATTGATTCCTGGAGCTGATTGGTTGGGACTCATGCGCGAAGTTGCGCCATCTGAGTAACTACCCGGCTTGCTTTCGACCTTTTCGGACATCTTTGGGCAGAGTCGGGCGATATGCTAGATAACGGATCGTTTCCCGAATGTGGAACTTCTCCGCGTCCGAGACGTTAGGGTCGACCAGCCGGCGCAGCAGCGCCTCGACGTCGGGATCCATCGGCGGGGCGCTCGGTGCCGGGCGGGACGGGGTGGTCCGGTCCCAGCCGAGCACTCCGAACGCGACACTCGGATCCAGCCCCAGCCCCTCGCAGAACGCGACCACCCGGGCCGCCTCGGGGTCGCTGGCCCACTCACCGCGTACCCAGCGGTTGATGGTCTGGCGGGAGACGCCGGTCCGCCGGGAGACCTCGGTGCCGGTCCAGGCTCGGGTCGTCCGGGCGTCGTCGAGTGCCTTGCGTACGAAGGCAGCGAACGCGATCTTCCGTCCGTGGGCGCGGTCCGGCACCTGGTGACGGTACGGCCAGCTTTCCCCCTCCGGGGGCACTGTGGTCAGTCTGTACTGCGTGCGTGACAACGGCTCACTTTTCCGCCGCGCGGTGTTCTTGCTTGTGTTGAGGGGCATCACGTGGCCACAATAGATGTACGTAGGTGTGGGGGTAATCAGACGAAAAGCTGATACTGTCACGCGTACGATACGCCCTACCGTTTGTCTCGTGCATGAGACGTTTCGTGCTCGCGAGGGTGACACCCTCGTGACTGGAGGAGTCCGGTGACCGAACTAGCAACCCGGGCCCAGGCATTCGGTCTGATCGCCGACGGCGTCGCGGCCGGTCTCAGTGCGCCGTGGCGGCTCTACCTGGCGCGCGGCTGCCGCTACCTCTCGCTCAACGTCGGCGACCGTGCGGAGTGGAACTCCTGGCGCACCCATCTCGGCTGCCCGGAGTTGAGCGTCCGGGTGTACGACGCCGGTGGCGAGATCCGGCGGGCCTCGGTCGCCGAGGTCGTACTGGACGGCTGCCGGATCAGCGTCGAGCTGGTCGAGGAGGTGAGCACCGAAGACCTCGACCGGCTGCTCGTCTCCGATCCCACCTCTTTCGACCCGACCTCCTCCGACCCGGAGGAGAAGTGACCGGGCCGGCGACCGGCCGGCCCGATGTGGAACAAGCTGCGGGACAGCGACGAGCGGAGCGAGGAGATTGCGTGAGCGAGAGTTGCGAGCGAACCGGTCGGCTCAAACCCCGAACCTCCGGCGTCGGGGGGCGACGCGGCGTCGGGGGGCGACGCGGGGTCGGCGAGCGATGCGAGGAGACGCGGTGAGCCCGTTCTTCGTGGTCTTCCTCCTGCTCCTGCTCGCCTCGGCCAGCTATGCGGCCGGGCGGCTGCACGGCCAGCTCAGTTACCGGCTCGGTTACCGGTTCGGGTACCGGCAGGGATATTTCGACGGGGACCGGGGGGCCTGGAACCGTCGACGTAGGGAGGCGCAGGCGGCCATCGCCTCGGTGTTGGCGGTGCCATCACCCACCACACCGCACATCGCCCACACCGTCGTAGGTCAGGGAACGACGTATACGGGCGCCTCTTTCGCGGGGACCGCGACCAACGGCGGACGGCACTCCACCGACGCCCTCGCCTTCAGGAACGCCTGACCGGCGGAGCGGTGGGGTGAGCGGTCACCCGCGAGCACGGTGCCGGTCCGGAAGGACCCGCACCGTCGGGATCACGTCAGACCGGTGACGGTGATCCCACCGGCCGGGATGCGCGCAGGGGGCATGCATCCCGGCCGGTCCGCCGCCCGAGCACCGGGTGGCAGTGGCCGGGGCACCGTTGGAGGTGACCCCGAGCGCTGTGCGCAGTGGGCTGGATGCGGTGCGAAGTCGCACAGCTGCCCGCCCTAGCCCAAGCTGGCATCTCCCGGTTAGCGTCTACGCATGGCAAGGGGTCCTCCCGAGCCAGCCGGCCGGCCCGGACTCTGCGACTGCACGCGCCACGGGGCCCGCATCCGACCCCGTGTCTCCGGGCACCGGACGAGGCGGAACGCGGGTGGACGGGTGCACGCCCGCCGGAGCAGGCCTGTGACGAATCGCCGTACCACCCCTCGGGCCGACGACCAGAACCCGGGCGCCAGCACTACCCCGGGCCGAGCCAGGAGCGGACGCCGCACCCGTACGTCCGAGCCGGCCGCCAGTGCGGAGCCCGCACCAGCCCGCCGGGCGTACGTCCTGGACACCTCGGTACTGCTCTCCGACCCCGGCGCCTTCCACCGGTTCGCCGAACACGAGGTGGTGGTGCCGCTCGTGGTGATCTCGGAACTGGAGGGGAAGCGCCACCATCCGGAGCTGGGCTGGTTCGCCCGCCAGTCGCTGCGGATGCTCGACGAGCTGCGGGTGCGGCACGGCCGGCTGGACCAACCGGTGCCGGCCAACGACGCGGGCGGGACGCTGCGGGTGGAGCTGAACCACGCCGACGACGGCGTACTGCCGCCGGGGTTCCGTACCGAGTCCAACGACACCCGGATCCTCTCGGTCGCGCTCAACCTGGCCGCCGAGGGCCGGGCCGTCACGCTGGTCAGCAAGGACATGCCGCTGCGGGTCAAGGCGGCGTCGGTGGGGCTGACCGCCGACGAGTACCGGCACGGCCAGGCCAGCGATCCGACCTGGACCGGGATGGCCGAGCTGGAGTTGGGCGAGGAGCAGGTCAACCAGCTCTACGGGGGCGCGGCGCTGGACGTGGACACGGCGGCCGGCCTGCCCACGCACACCGGCCTGGTGCTGCACTCGCCGCGCGGTTCCGCGCTGGGTCGGGTGCTGCCGGACAAGACCGTACGCCTGGTCCGGGGTGACCGGGAGGCGTTCGGGCTGCGCGGCCGCTCGGCCGAGCAGCGCGTCGCCCTCGATCTGCTGCTGGACGAGTCGATCGGCATCGTCTCGTTGGGCGGCCGGGCCGGCACCGGCAAGTCCGCGCTGGCGCTCTGCGCCGGTCTGGAGGCGGTGATGGAGCGGCGCCGGCACCGGAAGGTCATCGTCTTCCGCCCGCTGTACGCCGTCGGCGGTCAGGAACTCGGCTACCTGCCCGGCTCGGAGGCGGAGAAGATGTCGCCCTGGGCCCAGGCGGTCTTCGACACCCTCGGCGCGGTGGTGCACGAGAACGTGATGGAGGAGGTGCTGTCCCGGGGGATGTTGGAGGTCCTGCCGCTGACCCACATCCGGGGCCGGAGCCTGCACGACGCCTTCGTCATCGTCGACGAGGCCCAGTCGCTGGAACGCGGGGTGCTGCTCACCGTCCTGTCCCGGGTGGGACAGAACTCCCGGGTGGTGCTTACCCACGACGTCGCCCAGCGGGACAACCTGCGGGTCGGCCGGCACGACGGCGTGACGGCGGTGATCGAGGCGTTGAAGGGGCATCCGATCTTCGCGCACGTCACGCTGACCCGGTCCGAGCGCTCCCCGATCGCCGAGGTGGTCACGGACCTGCTGGAGGACATCCCGCTGTAGCGGACAAGTGTGCCGGTGGGCGGCCACCGGCTGTTATTTGTCCTGTTTTGTGGCGATAAGCGGCGTGACGCAGTTCACAAATTCCGCCTCTCCTTTCCCAAGCGCCTCACCTTGCGCAATCGTGTCCTCCGAGCGCCACCGGCGGCCTTCCGCCTCCGGGGGCGTCGCGACCTTGCCCCCGACGAGAGGACCACTTTGTGAGTCGGCTGTGGAGCCGGTTCGGTGTCCGGGGAATCGCCGTCGCACTGCTCCTGGGGGGCGTCGGCGGTGGCTACTACCTGGGCGAGGACCGGGAAGCGCAGCAACACACCATCGAGGCCGAGTCGGCGCTCGACGCGCAGCAGGCCGAGTGGGACCTGCTCCGCGATCGGCATGCGGCGCACCTGCGGGCCACTGCCGCGCAGCGGGCCGCCGAGGCGGAAGCCGCGCGCAAGGCGGCCGAGGTCGCCAAGGCCGCGGCGGAGCGGGCCAAGAAGGCGGAGCAGGCCGCGAGCCGCAAGCGCCAACGCGAGAAGCAGGAGAAGGAGGAGGCGGAGCAGGCCACGAAGCCGTACACCGGGCCGATCCCCGCCTCGTGCAACGAGTACAGCGGTAACCGCAAGATCGGCTGCGCCCTGCTGCTCGACGCGGGCTTCGAGATCGCCGAGATGCCCTGCCTGGACAAGCTCTGGACCAAGGAGAGCGGCTGGAACCACAAGGCCGAGAACCGGTCGTCCGGGGCGTACGGCATTCCCCAGGCGTATCCGGGCAAGAAGATGGCCTCGGCCGGCAGCGACTGGAAGACCAGCCCGGCGACCCAGATCAAGTGGGGGCTGGGCTACATCAAGGGCCGCTACGACACGCCGTGCGGCGCCTGGCGATACTTCCAGGCCAACAACACCTACTGAGCACGACCGCCAGAGCGGGGGCCGGAGACCGTCCGGGCCCCCGCTCTGTCCGTGCGGTGCGTCCCCCGCTCTGTCCGTGCGGTGGTCGGAGCGGGTGAGATCCCGGCGACACCCGACCGGCACTCGGGCCCTGTTTCGGCTCCATCGTCCGGCTCCGCTGGCGGTCGGCGCCGGAAGCTGATAGCAACGTGAGGGTGACGTTCGACCCGATGTCCCGCGGCAACGATCCGAACCGGTTCGGCACCGAGGCCTTCTACGCGGCGCTCGGCCGGGCCTTCGTCGCGATGTGCGCCGTGGTGCCGGTGCTCTTCGTGATCGAGGCGCTCGACGTCTGGCTGGGGGCCGGATTCGACACCACCGCCGGGATCATGCCCCGGAGCATCGCCGGGCTCGACGGCATCTTCTTCGGGCCGTTCCTGCACCATGGCTTCGACCACCTCTACAGCAACAGCGTGCCGCTGATCCTGCTCGGCACCTTCGTCCTGGCCACCGGGGCGCGACGGTTCCTCTACTCGACCCTCCTGATCATGTTCGTCAGCGGGCTCGGCGTGTGGATCACCGGATCGCCCCAGTCGATCGTGGTCGGGGCCAGCGGTGTGGTCTTCGGCTACCTCGGCCTGCTCCTCATGCGCGGGATCGTGGAGCGGAGCTGGTGGAACTTCGGCGTCGTGCTGCTGGTCGGGCTGCTCTACGGCTGGCAGCTGCTCGGGGTGCTGCCGACCGACGAATTGATCTCCTGGCAGGGCCACCTGTTCGGGCTGCTCGGCGGGTTGGTGGCCGCGGTGGTCTTCCGGCGACGCCGGCCCCGCGACGACGATCCGTACCGGTCGGAGTCCACGTTGACCCTGCCCTGACCCCCGCGCACTCGCCGGTGGGACGGCTATTGCTTCGGTACGTGTCGTCCGCCTACGGTCGGATAAGCACAGCTGTTGATCAGTCCGTGGTCGGAGAGCGACGGTGAGCACATGCGTGAGGTCGATGTCGCGATAATCGGGGCCGGCCCCACCGGACTCTTCGCCGCCTACTACGCCGGTTTCCGGGGACTGTCGGTGGCGGTCATCGACGTGCTACCCGAACCGGGCGGACAGGTCACCGCCATGTACCCGGAGAAGGTCATCTACGACGTCGCCGGTTTTCCGGCCATCAAGGGCCGCGACCTGGTCGCCAACCTGGTCACCCAGGCCGCGTCGTTCAACCCCGAATACCTGCTCGGGGTACGCGCGGAGAAGCTGTCGTACCTGGACGGCACACCGGTGCTCAGCCTGGCCAACGGGGACGTCCTGCGCTGCGGCGCGATCATCGTCACCGCCGGGCTGGGCAGTTTCACGCCCCGCCCGCTGCCCGCCGCCGAGAACTTCGTCGGCAGCGGCATCGTCTTCTTCGTCCCGCACCTGGCCGACCTCGCCGGGCAGGACGTGCTGATCGTCGGTGGCGGCGACTCGGCGTTCGACTGGGCGCTGGCGCTGCAGCCGCTGGCCCGGTCCGTCACCCTGGTGCACCGCCGGGAGAGGTTCCGGGCCCACGCCGCCACCGTCGACCGGGTACGCCAGCTGCCGGTACGCATCGTGGTCAACGCCGAGGTGACGGCGCTGCACGGCGAGGCCGCCGTGACCGGGGCGGACATCGCGGTCAAGGGTGGCGGGACCGAGACCGTTCCGGTCGACACCGTGGTCGCCGCGTTGGGCTTCACCGCCGACCTCGGCCCGCTGACCGAGTGGGGACTGGCGCTCGACCGGCGACACATCCTGGTCGACAGCACCATGCTGACCAACCTGCCCCGGGTTTTCTCGGCCGGTGACATCACCGAATACCCGGGCAAGGTCCGGCTGATCGCCACCGGATTCGGCGAGGCCGCGACGGCGGTGAACAACGCGGCCGTGGCGATCAACCCGGCGGCGCACCTCTTCCCCGGTCACTCCTCGGACGCGGGTTGACCCGGCCGGGCGGCTGGGCCCGGGTCGGAAGAGGGCCCCGGCTCCGCCGGTAGGCCGGCGAGGTCGGCCATCAGTCGCATCTGGTGGTCGAAGTACGCCTCGCTATCCTCGACCACGCCCTGGGCGAGCCGACCGAACACCTCGAAACTGACCAGACCGAAGAGCTGGCTCCAGGCGGCCATGCCGCGGGCGAGCTGCTCCTCGGTGAGCGCGCCGGGACGCTGCTCCAGCAGCCGGGCCAGGTCGACGCGGACCGGGGGCGGCACGGGGGTGCCGTCGGGTGGGGCGAGCCGGCCGGCGACGGCCGCGTCGATCATGACCTGGACCAGTGCGAAGGCCACCCGCTGGGCCGGGACGACGGTCTCGGACGGGGCGGCGTATCCGGGCACCGGACTGCCGTACAGCAGTGCGTACTCGGCGGGGTGGGCCAGCGACCAGGCCCGTACGGCGTGGCTCACCCCCAGCCAGCGTCCGCGCAGGTCGTCCCGGGCGGCTGCCGCGTCGCCCGCCTCGGCCGCGTCGCCGAGCGCCTGGTACGCCTCGATGATCAGCTCGGTGAGCAGCGCATCCCGGCTCGGGAAGTACCGGTAGACGGCCGAGGAGACCATGCCGAGGTCCCGGGCGACGGCCCGGAGCGAGAGGTTGCCGCCCTCGGTGGCGAGGTGCCGCCGGGCGACCGCCTTGATCTCCTCGATCATCTCGGCCCGGATCCGGGCCCGGATCGACGGTGCGGACATGCCGCCACCCTGCCACATCCGGAGGTGCCCCCGAGAGCGGCCGTTCCGTCGGGGAGCGGCCGGTGCCCGGCGGAGCATCGGCCTTCGACATGAGCAGCAGTCATGAATCAGAGCACCGCTCTTGACGTTCGCGCTCGGATGGATCAGGCTGAAAGAGCAAACAGAGAGCAGTGCTCTCGACTCGGGGGAGCTGAACGGAAGGGTGGGGTGGATGGCACTCCAGGTGATCATCGGGGCCGGTCCGGTCGGCCAGGGGGTGGCGCGGCTCCTCGCCGACCGGGGCGAGCAGGTGCGGCTGGTCAGCCGTCGGGGCAGCGGACCGGAGCATCCCGGAATCGAGCGGGTCGCCGCCGACGCGGCCGACCCTCGGCTGGTCGACGTGGCGCAGGGCGCGGCGGCGATCTACAACTGCGCCAACCCGGCCTACCACCGCTGGGCCACCGACTGGCCACCGATCGCCGCCGCGCTGCTGGCCGTGGCGGAACGCTCCGGTGCGGTGCTGGCGACCACCGGCAACCTGTACGGCTACGGCCCGGTGCACGGGCCGATCACCGAGGCCGCGCCGCTGCGTCCGAAGGGCGTGAAGGGCCAGGTCCGGGCCCGGATGTGGCAGGACGCGCTGGCCGCGCACGAGGCGGGGCGGGTCCGGGTGACCGAGGTACGCGGCTCCGACTACCTCGGTGCGGGCGCCCAGACCCTGTTCACCCTCCTCGCGGTGCCGAAGGTGCTGGCGGGGAAGCGGGCGTACCTGCCGGCCGATCTGGACGCCCCGCACAGTTGGACGTACGTCGGCGATGTGGCCCGTACCCTGGTCGCCGCTGCCGCCGACGAGCGGGCCTGGGGCCGGCCCTGGCACGTGCCCAGTCAGCCGCCGGTGTCGATCCGGGCGCTGGCGGTCCGGCTCGCGGAGCTGGCCGGTGCCCCGGCGCCACGGCTCTCCTCGATGCCGGCCGCGCTGCTCCGGCTCGGCGGGCTCTTCGATCCGACGGCGCGCGAACTGCGGGAGACGGCGTACCAGTTCCGCCGGCCCTTCGTGCTGGACTCCACGGCGGCGACCGAGGCGTTCGGCATCGAGCCGACCGGACTGGACACCGCGCTTCGGGAGACCGCCGGACCCGTCCCGGCGGCGGCCCGCTGATCCGGCGGACGTCCGGGGGTCTCGGCGAACCCGGGCTACTCCTGCTCGGCCAGGGGCCGGCCGTCGAAGTCGATCGCCGAGTACAGCGCCAGCTTCTCCAGCCGGTGGTACGAATCGATCACCCGGATCGTGCCGCTCTTGGAACGCATCACGATCGACTGGGTGTACGCGCCACCGGCCCGGTAGCGGACTCCGCGCAGCAGGTCTCCGGAGGTGATCCCGGTGGCCACGAAGAAGGCGTTGTCCCCGGTCACCAGGTCGTCGGTGCTGAGCACCCGGTCCAGGTCGTGCCCGGCGGCGAGCGCCTTCTCCCGCTCCTCGTCGTCGCGGGGCCAGAGCTTCGCCTGCATCACCCCGCCCATGCACTTCAGCGCGCAGGCGGCGGTGATGCCCTCCGGGGTGCCGCCGATCCCCATCAGTACGTCGACGCCGGACTCGCCCCGGGCGGCCGCGATGGCCCCGGCGATGTCGCCGTCGGAGATGAACTGGATGCCGGCGCCGGCCCGGCGGATCTGCTGCACCAACTCCTTGTGCCGGGGACGGTCGAGTACGCAGACGGTGACGTCGGAGACCTCGGTCCCCTTGACCTTGGCGATCCGGCGCAGATTCTCCGCGACCCCGGCGTTGATGTCGACGGCGTCCGCGTAGACCGGTCCGACCGCCAGCTTCTCCATGTAGAAGACAGCGCTCGGGTCGAACATCGCGCCGCGTTCGGCCACCGCGAGCACGGCCAGGGCGTTGGGCATGCCCTTGCTCATCAGCGTGGTGCCGTCGATCGGGTCGACCGCGACGTCGACCTCCGGCCCGGTACCGTCGCCGACCTGCTCACCGTTGAACAGCATCGGGGCGTTGTCCTTCTCACCCTCGCCGATCACCACGACGCCGCGCATCGGGATCGAGTTGATCAACTTCCGCATGGCGTCGACGGCCGCGCCGTCGCCACCCTCCTTGTCGCCCCGGCCGACCCACCGGCCGGCGGCCATCGCCGCCGCCTCGGTCACCCGGACGAGGTCGAGGGCAAGGTTGCGGTCCAGGTTCTGCGGCACCCGGATACGGGTGTTGGTCATGTCGGCTCCTCCTCGCGGCACTGCGGGGTGGCCCGGCACAGCGCGGCGCGCCGCCGCCGGCCTTGTCAGGAATCCTGACACGCTGGTCAACCTAACGCCCGTTCGGGGCCCGGTTGCCCGGATCACGGCAACCGTTCGGCCGTGGCGGATCCGGACCACCCATTCTGCCGGGTACGGCTGGCGCGGTATGCCGGATCCGGCGACCCGGTCGACCGGATGGGCGGCGGCATCCCCGTCGGCCAGAGGTGGGGCATCCCGGTCGGCCTGATGGCGGCACCCGCTGGGCTGCCTGAAGACCGGCTGCCGGCGACTGCCCGCAGGAACGGCTGCCGGCGAAGCTGTCAAGATGGTGGGGTGAACTCCGCACAGCCTGCCGGCCGCAACCCGGCCGACCAGCTCAGCCCCGCCGACCAGCTTGGCTCGGCCGACCAGCTTGGCCCGGCCGAACCCGACGCGGCAGCCGTCACCCGGCCCGGTGGCGGGCCCGAGGACGGCGGACCCGAACACGGCGGACTCGAGGACGCGGGGCCGGACGACGAGCGGGTCGTGCCGGCGGCGATCAGGTCGCAGCGGTCGACCAAGGACATCGTCATCTCGCTGCTCGTCCTGCTGGTACCGATCGCCCTGGTAATCGGCTTCGCCCGGGTCTTCCTGGGCGCGGAGCAACCGGTGGTGATCGATCCGACCCCGGTACTCCAGGAGGCCCGGGCGGCCAACGCCTTCCCGGTCAGCGAGCCGACCGATCTGACCGACGGCTGGCGTACCGTCACCGCCCAGTTCCGCCGCGAGGCTGCCGGTGCGACCCTCCGGCTCGGGTACCTCAGCCCGGACGGCGGCGGAGTGCAACTGGTGCAGAGCAGCCTGCCGGCCGAGGGGCTGTTGCCGGCCGAGCTGACCCGCGACGGACAGCCGCAGGGCACGGTCGAGGTGGGTGGACGGCTCTGGCAGCGCTACACCGCCCGCCCCGGCGAGTCGGCCCTCGTCCTGCTGGAACCCGACCGGACGGTACTGCTGGTCGGTCGGGCATCCGAGGACCAGCTGCGGCAGGTGGTCTCTTCCCTGCGGTAGTCGTCCACCGTCGGTACTCTTCGTGTTTGTGTATCCCGTTGGGTGCGTGCCCGGCGGGCAGATCCCGGGGAGGATCGACAGTGACATTCCGACGGTGGAGCGTCGCCACGACATTCCGACGGTGGAGCGTCGCCACGACATTCCGACGGTGGAGCGTCGCCACGACATTCCGACGGTGGGGCGTCGCCACGCTCGCTGCGGCGGCCCTGTTCACGCCAGCTCTGACCGCCTGCTCGGGCACCGGCACCGAGCCGGACACCCCGGGCGCCCCGGGCGCCGATTCCCCGGCGATTCCGACGGACGCCAAGGAGGCGTTGCTCGCCTCGACCAAGGAGATCACCAAGGGTAACTTCACGTTCAGCATGACCGGCGCGGATCTCGACGGTCAGGGCTTCGTGCACGCGCCGAGCAAGAGCGCCCAGATGAACATGAAGGCCGGCGGCGACGAGTTCTCGATGGACATGGAGATCATCTACATCGAGCCGGAGAGCTGGGTGAAGCTGACCGTCACCGGCGCCGAGGACGTACCAGGGCTGGAGAAGCTGAACTCCGGCAAGTACCAGCACCTGGACCAGTCCAAGATCAAAGGCACCCGGGGGCTGGGCTTCGACTTCACCGACGTCGACCCGGCCGGCAGCGAGGCGCTGACCAGGGCCATCGTCGACGTGCAGAAGACCGGCGAGGGCACGTACACCGGCACGATCGACCTGACCAGGGCCACCGACGCCGGCATGGTCGACGAGGACGCGGTCAAGCTGCTCGGCGACGAGGCGACCAAGCTGCCGTTCGATGCCAAACTCGACGCGGAGGGCCGGCTCACCTCGCTGACCATCCAGCTTCCGGCGGTCGCCGGCGGCAAGGCGCAGGAACTGACCGTCGGCTACTCCGACTACGGCGCGGCGAGTCCGGCCAAGGCGCCGCCCGCGGCCGAGGTCGTGGAGGCGTCGCCGGAGACGTACGAGCTGTTCAACAAGTAGTACGGGTGCCGGGTGGGGTGGCCCAGCCGCTCCACCCGACGCACCCCGGATGCCGTCGGCGCACCCCGAATGCCGTCGGCGCGGTCGGGTTCCGTCGGGTGGCTGTCGGGGCGCGGCAGGGTGGCGCGAGAGTCAGCCCTGGGTGGTTTCCCGGGCCTGCCGGACGGCGTCGATCCGCTGCCGGGCACCGTCGAGCCAACCCTGGCAGATCTCGGCCAGCCGCTCGCCCCGCTCCCACAGCGCCAGCGACTCCTCCAGCGAGGTGCCGCCGGCCTCCAGCCGTTCGACCACCGTGGCCAGCTCTGCCCGGGCCTGCTCGTAACTGAGTCCCTCGCCGGGGCCGCTCGCGCGATCTTGCGTGTCAGTCATGGTGGCTCCCATCTCAGCACACCGGCACCGGGCGGGTCCGCGCACACACCCGTACGACAGACGACTACGGCTCGACGACCGCGCCGAGTTCGCCCTCGGCGAGGCGTACCCGCAGCGGGTCACCGGCGGCGACCTCACCGGGTCCCCGTACGACGTGTCCGTCGGCACGCTGCACGATGGCGTACCCCCGGTGCAGGGTGGCGGCCGGGGAGAGCGCCCGGAGCCGCGCCACGGTGTGCCGGAGTTCCCCGGTCGCGGTGTCGAGCCGATGCTCGACGCAGCGGACGGCGCGGTCCCGCAGCCCGTTCACCTCGGCGGCCCGCTGGTCCAGCAGGATCTCCGGCCGGGCGAGCGAGGGACGGGACCGCCAGGCGTCGAGGCGGTGCGTCTCCCGGTCGACCAGTCCGATCATGGCCCGGTCGAGCCGGTCCCGGGCCATCCGGATCAGCCGGGTCTCCTCGCCGAGGTCCGGCACGATCCGTTTGGCGGCGTCGGTCGGGGTCGAGGCGCGCAGGTCGGCCACGTAGTCGACCAGCGGCGCGTCGGTCTCGTGGCCGATCGCGCTGACCACCGGGGTACGGCAGCCGAAGACCGCCCGGCACAGTGCCTCGTCGGAGAAGGGGAGCAGGTCCTCGACGCTGCCACCGCCCCGGGCCAGCACGATCACCTCGATGTTCGGATCGGCGTCGAGCACCCTGAGCGCGTCGACGATCTGCGGTACGGCGGTCGGGCCCTGCACCGCCACGTTGACCGTCCGGAACTGGACCGCTGGCCAGCGACGCCGGGCGTTCGTCAGCACGTCCCGCTCGGCCGCCGAGGCCCGGCCGGTGATCAGGCCGACCCGGCCGGGCAGGAAGGGCGGCCGGCGCTTGCGGGCACGGTCGAAGAGTCCCTCGGCGGCGAGCAGCTTCTTCAGCTTCTCCAGCCGGGCCAGCAGTTCGCCGAGACCGACCTGCCGGATCTCGTCGGCCCGCAGGCTCAGCGTGCCCCGGGCGGCGTAGAACTCTGGCTTGGCGTGCAGGAGTACCCGGGCACCCTCGGCCAGCTCCGGCGCTCCGACGTCCAGTACGTCCCGGTTCGTGGTGACGGTGAGGCTGAGGTCGGCCGACGGGTCGCGGAGGGTGAGGAAGACGGTTGCCGCGCCGGGGCGGCGGCTGAGCTGCGCCACCTGGCCGTCCACCCAGACCCAGCCCAGCTTGCCGATCCAGGCGCTCAGCTTCTGGCTGACCACCCGGACCGGCCACGGCTCGTCGGGCGTACTGCGCGGGATGCCGGCCTCGGTCATCCGGTCAGCCTACGGCCGGCACCGCCCGACCCGGCACCGCCGGTCCGGTGACCGCGGGCACCCGGGACAGCGGCCAGCGGGCGGAATCACGGGCGGAACGTAGACTGGCCGGGTGACCGAGGCTCAGACGACACCCCAGACCAGTAAGCGTGTCCTGCTGGCCAAGCCTCGCGGCTACTGCGCCGGCGTCGACCGTGCCGTGCAGACCGTGGAGGAGGCCCTCAAGTTGTACGGGGCGCCGATCTACGTGCGCAAGCAGATCGTGCACAACAAGCACGTCGTCTCCACCCTCGAACGACAGGGCGCCATCTTCGTGGAGGAGAACGAGGAGGTGCCGGAGGGATCGACCGTGATCTTCTCGGCGCACGGTGTGGCGCCGGAGGTCCACGAGCAGGCGAAGGCCCGCTCGCTGAAGGCGATCGACGCCACCTGCCCGCTGGTCACGAAGGTGCACCACGAGGCCCGGCGGTTCGCGGCGGACGATTACGACATTCTGCTCATCGGGCACGAGGGGCACGAAGAGGTGATCGGCACCTCGGGTGAGGCGCCCGCGCATATCCAGCTCGTGGACGGTCCGGACGGTGCCGACAAGGTGACCGTACGGGACCCGGCGAAGGTGGTCTGGCTCTCCCAGACGACGCTGTCGGTGGACGAGACGATGGAGACCGTCGCCCGGCTCAAGCGCCGGCTGCCGCTGCTCCAGTCGCCGCCGAGCGACGACATCTGCTACGCCACCCAGAACCGTCAGCACGTGGTCAAGGAGATCGCCGCCGAATGTGACGTGGTGATCGTGGTCGGTTCCCGCAACTCGTCGAACTCGGTGCGGCTGGTCGAGGTGGCGCTGGACGCGGGTGCCCGGGCCGGTTACCTGGTCGACTACGCCTCGGAGATCTCCGACGACTGGCTTGCCGGGGCCACCACGGTCGGCCTGACCTCGGGGGCGAGCGTCCCCGACGACCTGGTCATGGAGGTGCTCGACCATCTCGCCGCGCGCGGTTTCGCCGACGTGACCGAGGTGACCACCGCCGACGAGCGGCTGACCTTCTCGCTTCCGCAGGAACTCAGGCGCGACATGAAGGCGGCCGCGGCGGCCAGGGCGGCGGCGCAGCAGGCCGACGCACTCGCGGCGAGCACCGCCAAGGCCTGATCGGGGTACGGGGTGCCGGCGTTCATCAGCCCGCGACGCGGAACAGGCGGCAGCCTGCGACGCGGAACGGGTGGCGTGGCGTACGCGTCGGATCTGTCATGAGGACAATTCATATTGTCGGTGTCGTGCTCGCCACCGGGCTGGCCCTCGGCGGTTGCGCGGACACCGGCTCGACGCCGCCGAACGGTTCAGGAGGAAGTCCGGTGACCGTGTCCCCCTCGCCTGATCCGGCCTCGTCCGGTCCCTCCGGCTCTGTTCCGACACCCCCCGGCGGCCCGACGGCCGATCCGACCGCCCCGCCGCGCGGCGGGGCGGCGCCGAGCGGTACGACCACGCTGCGTGGGACGGTCCGGGCCGGTGTCGAGCTGAACTGTGTGCTGCTGGACGACTATCTGCTGGTCGGTGGCCCTCGGGATGTGCTCACCCCCGGAGCCCGGGTGACGGTCGTCGGCGAGGTACGCGCCAATCTGATGACCACCTGCCAGCAGGGCACCCCGTTCCAGGTGCACAGCGCCACCCGGGACTGACCGCGACACCGGATCACCGGATCCTCGGGATGGGTGAGCGGATTCTGGGACAGGACCGTCAGCGGCGGCGCGGGACCCAGTAGAGGATCTGGCCCGCGAGCAGCGCGGGATGGACGTCGGGCCGCTCGCGCAGGGCGCGGGCGAGCTGGGCGCCGAGGTACACCATCAGGCCGACCCGGTCGCCCCGGAAGGCGGTCACGAGCGCCAGTCGCGCCTGCTGGCACGGCCAGGGCGCCCCACAGGCCCGACAGCGGTACGACGGGTGTGCCGGGACGTGCCGGCGCCAACGTTCCTGCGACCCGATCACGCCTACCCCCGGCCTACCCGCTCGCCGTGCCGGGCGCGGTACTCCCCGGCCCGGGTCAGGCTCCCCGCCCGACCGTTAAGCAGTCGAGGGTGCGTCCCGACCCGGGTGTCCCAGGCGGGCCGGCGGTTGCGCATCCGGTCCCGGGCCGGCGGGGGTGCGTCCACGATCGGCGAGACGAAGGCCTTCGCCCGGACCGCCGCCCGATATTCCGCTCTGGACAGTGGCGGCGGTGGCGGTGGCTGGTAGGGCATCGGCACGAGTTCGACGGAGTCCGGGCAGCGCCACCGCCACCCGCATCGGCAGTACCGCCAGAGCCGGCGCCAGTCCCGGCGGTGGTACGGCTTTGGCCCGCGACCGAGTCTCATCAGTGTCTCCCGTCGGTGGAAGGTGGCCGGGGGCGGCGCCTGGCTCCGACCTGGTACCGCCCCCGTAGGCGCCACCGCCCGGCATCGGAGGGCTGTTGCACGGGGAACCGGACGGTGTTGCCTGAATTCCACCTTGGACTTTGGTCGGCAATAGGCGGAAGATAATGAGTCGGCAGCAATGGTGACGTACCCAATGGAGTGCCGGGAAGGGCGGGGAATGTCGATTCACAACGCCGGACTGGGAAGAATGCTCAAGTTCGCGCGATCCAGATCAACAATGACGCAGGATCAACTTGCCGAGCGGCTCAACGTGTCGACCTCATTGATCGCGAAGTTCGAAACCAATCGACTGATCCCGAAGCCCGACACGGCGCGGGGTCTCGATGCGGTGTTCGACTCCGGGGATCTGTTCCAGGAGTCGGCGGCCGAGGCGCGGGCCTTCTCCGGCGGGACGGTGTGGATCCGGCCGTGGCTGGAGTACGAGCAACAGGCCACGATGGTCCGAAGCTTCGAACCGACGGTGGTCCCCGGGCTGCTTCAGACCGAGGATTACGCGCGGGCCATTCTCCGGTACGCCGGAACCCGCGTGCCGGACCTGGACGGCACGGTGGCGAGCCGGATCGCCCGGGCCGAGATCCTGCACCGGGTCGACAACCCGTGCCGGCTCTTCGCGGTGATCGACGAGGCGGTGCTGCGCCGGCCGGTGGGCACCCCGAAGGTGATGGCCGACCAACTGCACGCGATCGTGCAGGCCTGCGCCCTGCCGAACGTCAGCGTCACCGTGGTGCCGGCATTGGTCGGCGCCTACCCCGGTCTCAACGGACCGCTCGCACTCGCCACTGTCGACGGTCGCGACGTCGCGTTCCTGGACGATCCGCTGGGCGGTCGGGTGGTCGAGGACCCGGACCGGGTGGCCGCGCTCGGCGAGGTCTGGGAGGCCATCCGCGAGTACGCTCTACCCGGACAACCGTCCCTCGAACTGATTATGGAAGCGGCGGAATCATGGAGCTGATGGCTGTGCCGCGCTGGCGGACGTCTTCCCGCAGCAACGGGCAGGGCGGCAACTGTGTCGAGGTGGCCGACAATCTTTCCGGTCGGGTGTTGGTCCGGGACAGCAAGGACCGGCAGGGGCCGACTCTCACCTTCGGGCCGGCAGCCTGGCGCGCCTTCGTCGACACGACGGCGCGCGGACCTGCCTCGACAGCCGGCTGATCGGCGCGGACCGTTTTCGGCGGCCGGCTGATCGGCGCGCGGACCGGGCCCGGCGCCCGACCGGCCGCCGGGTCCGAACCGGACGGTCAGCGCGGGGTCGAGCGGGGAATCCCGAGCGGTGCCGTCGGCGGATCGACCAACTCGGGCGCCTGCGGCTGGCGCGGCGCCGTCTCCACCTGCGGCGGCGCCGGCAGGGCGTCGCCGGCCACGCCCAGCTCGGCGAGCTTGCGCGCGCTGACCAGCACCCGCGCCTCCAGCGAACCCACCGCCCGGTTGTACGCGGTCACCGCCCCGCCCAGCGCCCCGCCGAGCTTGCCGACGTGTTCGCCGAGGGTGCCGAGCCGGCCATACAGCTCGCGGGCCAGCGCGTGCACCGCCACCGCGTTGCGGGCCAGCGCCTCCTGCCGCCACGAGTACGCGACCGTACGCAGCAGCGCCACCAGGGTCGCCGGGGTGGCCAGTACCACGTTGCGGGCGAAGGCGTGCTCCAGCAGCGTCGGGTCGCGTTGCAGCGCCACGTCGAGGAACGGGTCGGCCGGCACGAAGAGCACCACGAACTCCGGGGACTGGTCGAACGCCGTCCAGTAGGACTTGGCGGCGAGCGCGTCGACGTGCGCCCGCAGGTGCCGGGCGTGCGCGTCCAGGTGCCGGTCCCGGCCCTGCTCGTCCCGGGCCTCCATCGCGGTCAGGTACGCGTCGAACGGCGCCTTGGCGTCTACCACCACCGAGCGGCCGCCGTGCAGCCGGACCACCAGGTCGGGGCGTACCGTCTGGTGCTCGGTCGCCGCCGTCACCTGCTCGGAGAAGTCGCAGTGCTCCAGCATCCCGGCGGCCTCCACCACCCGGCGGAGCTGGTGCTCGCCCCAGCGGCCGCGCACCTGCGGGGCGCGCAGTGCCGCCACGAGCTGCTTGGTCTCGGTACGCAGCTCCCCGGAGACCGAGGTCATCGCGCGAACCTGCTCGCGCAGCTCGGCGTACGCGTCGACCCGGTCGTGCTCCAGCTCGGCGACCCGCTGCTCGTAGCGGCGCAGCGTCTCGTGCAGCGGCGCCACCGCCCGGGCCACCGCCTCCTGCGACTGGGCGGTCGCCTCGTAGGAGAGCGCCCGCATCGACTGCTCCAGCCGGCCCTCGCCCTCCCGGGTCGCCCGCAGCGTCGCGTCCAGCCGGGCGATCTCGGCGGTCGACCGCGCGGTCGCGGCGAGCCAGCCGATCACCCCGCCCGCGACGAGGCAGACGATCACCACGGCCACGGTCGAGAGGTCCACCTCACAGAGCATGCCAGGCGCCGGGCCGCGTGGCGCGGGTACTCGCCGGTGGTGGGTACCGTGGGGTGATGGGTGAGGGGATCTGGTTCCTCCTGTTGGTACTGCTGCTCGTCGGCGGGCTCCTCTGGTGGCGCCGGGAGAGCGCCGCCCGGCAGGCCCGGGAACTCGCCGACGCGCGGGCCGAGGCCGGTCGCTGGTACGAGCGGCTCGGCGGGCAGTTGATGAACCTGCACGGCACCGAACCGGCGGTCCGACAGGCGCTGGCCGACGCCGGGGAGCGGTACAACGCCGCCGGCAGCCAGCTCGAACAGGCGCGCAGCGCCCGACAGTACGAGCTGGTCCGGGAGACCGCCCTGGAGGGGCTGGCGTACGTCCGGGCGGCCCGGGTGGCGCTCGGCATCGATCCGGGGCCGGAGCTGCCGCCGCTGGCCGCCGCCCGGGGTGTCGGCGCGATCACCGTGCCCAGGGAGGTGCAGGTCCAGGGCGAGACGTTCCGGGCCGGGCCGCATCCGGGGGCGGCGACACCGTACTACTACCCGGGCGGGCGGATGCGGGGCCGGCCGGTGCCGGCCGGCTGGTACTCGACCCCGTGGTGGAAGACCGGCCTGGCGGCCGGCGCCGGGGTGCTCGGCGGCATGCTGATCGCCGACGCGCTCTTCTCGCCGGCCTTCGCCGACCCCGGGTACGGCCACGACGCCGGCTCTGCGGAGGGGTTCGCGGACGGCGCGGACTACGGCGACCCGGGCGGCGGCGGAGACTTCGGTGGCGGCGGGGACTTCGGTGGCGGCGATTTCGGCGGCGGTTTCGGTGGGGGAGACTTCGGTGGCGGAGATTTCTAACGGGGGAGATTTCTAGCGGTACGCTCCGGTTGTCCCGGCGGTCGTTCCGGCCGTCGGGCTAGCTGCCCGGCGAATGGTAGGGCTGACGGGATGGTCCTCGCCAGCGTCGGTTGGCAGAGTCGTCGACTGTGAGCGTCGACGTGGAAACCGTGGAGACCGTGGGGAGGCGCCGGCTGGTGATTGCCGGACGCTGGCTGACCAGCCTGGCCGTGGCGGGACTCGGGGTCGTGGCCGTGACCGTGACCGCGCAGTCGATCGACCGGTTCCACTGGTGGGCCGGCTTCGTGCTGGTACCCGGGGCCCTGATCGCCGCCTCCGGCGGGCCGCTGCTGACCCGTGGCGGCGGGCGCGCGTTCGTCGGATACCTGCTCGCCTGCGTCGGTGGACTGGTCTTCGCGGTCGGCACGATGTTGATGCTCGGGGTGATGGGACGCGGCTGGCCGGTCATGATCACCCTGCCGGCGCTGGCCATCGTCGGTACCTACCTGTGGCGGTCGCCGGACCCGCTGCCCCGGGCCTTCCATCGCACCGTCGCGCTGCTGGGGCTGAACGCCGCCGCGCTCGGGGTGACCTTCCTGCTGCTGGTCAACGACGTAGTGGACTTCGGCTCGGCCGGCTGGTGGGGCGCCTTCATGATGGTCGGCAGTGTGATCATCCTTGCCAACGGGCTGGAACTGCTCCGGCACCGGATCAGGTACCGGGCCCAGGCCGTCACCCTGGCCGTCGGCCCGGCGGTGATCGCCTTCCTGCTGGGGCTGCGCTTCCTGCGCGACTGGCCGTTCCAGTTCTGAGCGCGCGGCCCACAGCCCGCTCAGTTCAGGCGCGGCGGGCCGGGCAACTGTACACCCGTCGACCGAGGCTACTGCTCACATCTGGTCACCCGGGCGTACGATGCCCGCCTCGTATGCGAAGACCACTACCTGGACCCGGTCCCGCAGGCCGAGCTTGCCGAGGATCCGGCCGACATGGGTCTTCACGGTCGCCTCGGAGACGGTGAGCAGCCCGGCGATCTCGGCGTTGGACCGGCCCCGGGCCACCTCCGCAAGTACTTCCCGTTCCCGGTCGGTCAACCGGTGCAGCCGCTCGTCGACCGGGGACCGGCCGGTCGACGGGTCCGGCAGGTGCGAGGCGAAGGCGTCGATCAGCCGCCGGGTCACGTTCGGCGCCACCACCGCGTCGCCGGCCGCCACCGCGCGGATCCCGGTGAGCAAGTCCGGCGGGGGTACGTCCTTGAGCAGGAACCCGCTCGCCCCGGCCCGCAGCGCGGCGAAGACGTACTCGTCGAGGTTGAACGTGGTGAGCACGAGGATCCGGGCCGCTTCGCCGGACCCGACGATCCGCCGGGTCGCCTCGATGCCGTCCAGGATCGGCATCCGGACGTCCATCAGCACCACGTCCGGGCGGAGCGTACGGGTCATCGAGACGCCCTGCGCACCGTCACCGGCCTCGCCGACCACCACCAGGTCGGGCTGGCTCTCCAGCACCATCCGGAAGCCCAGCCGGAGCAGCGGCTGGTCGTCGACGAGCAGGACCCTGATGGTCACGCCAACTCCCCATCCCGACCGGTCACCCCGGGACCACTCTCGACCACCCTCGACCACGCCGTCACGCCGTCTCCTCGTCGTCGAGCCGCACCCGGGCCCGTACCCGCCAGCCGGGGCCGTCGGGGCGGGGCCCGGCCTCGACCTTGCCGCCGTACGCGGCGGCTCGCTCGATCATCCCAGCCAGCCCGTGCCCACCGGGCGACGCCGGTGCGGCGGTACGGCCGGCACCGTCGTCGAGGATCTCCAGGTGGAGGCCGTCCGGCCGGAGGTAGAGCCGGATCCGCACCTCGGCGGCCGGGCCGGCATGCTTGAGGGTGTTGGTGAGCGCCTCCTGGACGATCCGGTAGACGGCGAGCCCGGCGCCCGGACCGCTGATCAGCGGTGTGTCCTGCACGGTCAGCCGGACCCGTAGCCCGGCGGTGCGGACCTGTGCCACCAGCGTGTCCAGGTCGTCGAGGCCCGGCTGTGGTGCCCGGCCGACCGCCTCGTCGCGGAGCAGGCCGAGCAGCCGGCGCATCTCGCCGAGCGCCTGCCGCCCGGTCGCCGACACCTGGGCCATGGTCTCGGCAGCCCGCTCCGGCGCGGTGCCGGCGGCGTAGCTGGCGCCGTCGGCCAGCGCCACCATCACGGCGAGGTTGTGCGCCACGATGTCGTGCAGGTCCCGGGCGATCCGGGCCCGTTCGGCGGCGACGGCGAGTCGGGCCCGCTGGTCGCGTTCCCGCTCCAGCCGGCGGGCCCGCTCCGCCAACTCGGCCAGGTACGCCTGTCGGAAGCGCACCGTCACCCCGAGCAGCACGGTCGCGGCGAGGCCGAAGGTGATGAAGCCGAACGAGGTCCAGTTCGGTTCGCCCGGCAGGAGGAGGATGATCGCCGGCCCTTCGGTCGCCGCGACGATCGGCCAGACGTGGCGCTGTGGGCGGTACCGGGCGACGGTGTAGATCGCCACCGCGACGACAAGCTCCGGGTGGATCCCGTCGACCCGGATGCCTACGAAGAGCGTCGATACGATCGCCAGGCCGTACACCGCCCAGCAGGTCAGGACCGGGGCCCGTCGGCGCCAGACCAGCGGGGCGTGCACGGCGACGAACCACAGCCAGACGGCGACGCCGGTGCCGGCCAGCGCCACCGGGCCGCTGGCCAGCCCGATCAGTACGACCAGACCCGCGTCGACCCACCGGGGATTCCGCCGGAGCAGGCTGCGTGCCCGGCGCGCGACCGCCGGAATCACCGGTCCGTCAGCCGACGCGGTGTCGGGCGCTGGGGTCGTCCCTCCAGCCGGCGCGGTGTCGGGCACCGGAGCTATCCGTCCCGGCGGCGCAGCACGGCGACCCCGCCGAGCAGCAGCAGACCGGCCCAGCCGACCAGCACCGCGGCGGCGGGGCCGGGGGACAGGGTGTCGAACGGGCCGCCGGCACCGTCCAGGGCGTACATCGCCTGGCCGGCGAGGGTCGGTACGTATTTCAGCACCGCCTCCTCCCGCTCGCCGGGCAGCACCGGCCCGAGCAGTGCCGGTACGACCATCAGCAGCACCACCAGCGCGGTGATCGCCCCGGCGGTGTGCCGCAGCATCGCACCGATGCCGAGCCCGAGCAGCCCTATCAGGGCCGCAGATCCGGCCGCTCCGACGATCGCACCCGGCACCCCGGAATCGCCGAGACCGGCACCGTCCGGTCCGAGCGCTGCCTGGCAGACCAGGAACGCGGCGAGGCAGCCGACCGTCAGCACCGGTACGGTCACCCCGGTCAGGGCGACCGCCTTGGCGGCGAGCACCGGCCAGCGCCGGGGTACGGCGCTCAGGGTGGCCCGGATCGTGCCACTGCCGTATTCGCCGGTGATCTGGAGTACCCCGAGAATGCCGATCACCAGCATCAGGAAGTCCATCGGCAGGAACGCCGTCCCGACCGCGTCCGCCGTGGTCGGGGCCGGGTCGCCGGACTGCACCGAGCGGCGTACGCCGTAGCCGATCGCGCCGGCCAGTCCCACCGCGAGCAGCAGTACCGTACCCAGGGTCAGCCAGGTGGAGCGGAGTGAGTGGAGCTTCGTCCACTCCGACCGGACCACCCGGGCGAACGTGATCCTCACCGGTACTCCACCGCCTCCCGGGTCAACTCCATGTACGCCTCCTCCAGCGACGCCCGTCGCGGCGTCAACTCGTGTATGGCGAGCCCGCCTGCCAGAGCCAGATCCCCGATCCGTTCGACGCCCAGCCCGGCGGCATGGAACACGCCCGGCCCGACCGGGCTCAGCGCGGCACCATGCGCGGTGAGCAGGTCCCCCAGCTCGGTGGCGTGCGGCGAACGCACCAGCACGCTGCCGACGGCGACCCGGGCGATCAGTTCCGCAACCGTGGTGTCGGCGAGCAGCCGCCCCCGGCCGATGACCACCAGGTGTTCGGCGGTCACCGCCATCTCGCTCATCAGGTGGCTGGAGACCAGCACGGTACGTCCCTCGGCGGCCAGCCCCTTGAGCAGGTTGCGTAACCAGAGCACCCCGTCCGGGTCGAGCCCGTTGACCGGCTCGTCCAGGATCACCACCGCCGGGTCACCGAGCAGTGCGGCGGCGATCCCGAGCCGCTGGCCCATCCCGAGGGAGAAGCCGCCGGCCCGGCGGTCGGCCACGGCGGTCAGCCCGACGGTTTCCAGCACCTCGTCGACGCGTCGCCGGCCGATCCCGTGTGTCTGGGCCAGCGCCAGCAGGTGGCTGCGGGCACTCCGCCCGCGATGCGCCGCCGCGTCGAGGAGTGTACCGACCTGGCAAAGCGGCGCCGGGTGGTCGCGGTAGGGGCGGCCGGCCACCGTCACCGTGCCGGCGGTCGGCCGATCCAGCCCCACGATCATTCGCATGGTGGTGGACTTGCCGGCCCCGTTCGGCCCGAGGAACCCGGTGACCTGGCCGGGTGTGACCGAGAAGGACAGTTCGTCGACGGCGAGGGTGCCGCCGTAGCGCTTGGTCAGCGCCTGTACCTCAATCATGGCTCCGACGCTAGGCGCGGCCGGACCGTCCGCCGACCGCCGGAAGGCTGGTCGTCGACGTCCCGGCCGTACGCCTGAGGTCGTACGCCGTGCCGCTAGCGGCGGAGCCGCCAGGTGAGGCCGTGGCCGTACGGGTAGCGGAGCGTCGTCGGGTCGGCCGGGTCCGGGACGCTGACCGGGAGCTTGCCGCGCGGCGCGACCTCGCCGACGAGTACCCGGGTCAGCGCATCCATCGACGCCTTCGTGTAGCCGAACGTGACCAGCTGGGTCGGTACGTCGTCGAAGTGCCCGACGTCGTACGCGTCCCGCACCGCGACGACCACCACCGGCCGGCCGGTGGCGGCGAGCGCGTGCACCAGCTTCTGCTGCCGGGCGTTCGGGTCGGTGACCGTGGTGTCGAAGGACTTCTGGGTCAGCACGACCGTCAGGTCGTTGGCCTGGGCCGCCGCCACCGCCTCGGCGATCTTCGCGTCGTTGGGCAGCCCGGTCGGCAGTGTGGTGGTCCGGTTGCCCCGGGCGGCCAGCCCGGCGGCGAGGGTGCCGACGTTGTCGAATGCGCCGGAGTTCCAGCCGGTGACCAGCACCGACCGGTCGGCCCTCGGCAGCGGCAGCAGCCTCGCGTCGTTGCGTACCACGGTCACGGTCCGGTCGGTGATCTTCCGCAGTTCGGCCTGATGGGCGGGCTGCCCGACCACCCGCTCGGCGGCGGCCGGATCGACCGACGGCACTCCGTCGAGTACGCCCCGGCGCTGCTTGAGGGTGAGGATCCGGCGTACCGACTGGTCGATCCGGGCCTCGGTGAGTTCGCCGGAGGCGACGGCGGCCAGTACCGAGTTCACGGCCAGGTCGAGGCTCGGGGGCATCAGCAGCAGGTCGGCGCCGGCCTTGAGGGCGAGTACCGGGACGCGGTCGTCGCCGTACTTCTGCCGTACTCCGGCCATGCCGAGCGAGTCGGTCACCACCACGCCGCGGAACCCGAGCTGGCCCCGGAGCAGCCCGGTGAGGATCGGCGCGGATAGCGTGGCCGGATCGCCGGAGTCGTCCAGCGACGGTACGACGATGTGCGCCGTCATGATCGTGTCGACTCCGGCCGCGACGGCGGCCCGGAACGGCGGTGCGTCCAGCCGTTGCCACTCGGCCCGGCTGTGGTGGATCACCGGCAGGTCGGTGTGGCTGTCGTCCCGGGTGTCGCCGTGCCCGGGGAAGTGCTTTGCGGCCACGCTGACCCCGGCACCGGACTGGAAGCCGACCACCTGGGCGGCGGTCATCCCGGCCACCAGCAGCGGGTCGGAGCCGAAGGAGCGTACCCCGATCACCGGGTTGGCCGGGTTGACGTTGACGTCGGCCGTCGGCGCCCAGGCCTGACCGATGCCGACCGCCCGCAGTTCCCGCCCGGTGATCCTGGCCGCGGTGTACGCGTCGACCAGGCTGCGTCCGGCGCCGAGCGCCATGTTCCCGGGGAAGAGGGTGGCCGGCGCCGGCAGCCGCTGCACGATGCCGTGCTCCTGGTCGGTGGAGATGAGCAGCGGAATCCTGGAGCCGCTGGCGGCGGCGCTCGCCTGGAGCCCGTTGGAGAGCGTGGCGATCTGCCGGGGCGAGTCGAGGTTGTGTGACCAGGTGAAGTAGATGACCCCGCCGAGGTGGTACTTCGCCACCACCTCGGCACCGGTGTCCACTCCGTACGCCTGCCGGTTGGCGGCGGCGTCGGCCGCGCTCGGCGCGGTGGCGGAGCCGCCGTAGACGTAGGTGGCAAAGAGCTGGCCGACCTTCTCCGGCAGGCTCATCCGGCCGATCAGCCGGTCCACCGGGGATCGCCCGGCAGTCTGGCCGGGGGATGCGGCAGTCTGGCCGGGGGATGCGGCAGTCTGGCCGGGGGATGCGGCCTGGGCGGGCGGGCTGGCGCCGCCGGCGGCGAGCAGCGCGATCGTGACGGTTGACGCCAGTAGCCGGCTCCGCATCACACCTCCAGGTGATACATCCGACTCTATAAATTAGTTGGCTCGGCGGCAGCGGGCAAGAACCTTCCCTGTTATTGCCAAGAGCGAAGGAAACCTTCATTCTGGTCGTGCCTGACGAGATCGGTCGATGACTGACACGGAGGTGTGGCGATGCGCCGTCGGAGGATCAGCACGACCGTGCTCGGTGCCGGATTCGGCACTGCCGTCCTGGTCACGGCCCTGGCCGTACCGCACCCGGCGACCGCCGGCCCGAAGGTCGGTCAGTTGCTGACCGGCCCGGAGGCGGGTCAGGCGCTGACGGAACCGGAGGTGGGTCAGGCGCTGACGGGCGGGCGGGGCGGGGGATGGCACGGTGCGGGATGGCGGGACGGACCGCCGACCGTCGACCCCGCCGACGTCCGGTTCGAGCGGCGTACGCTGCGGACCGGTCGGCCGCAGGAAGTCGGCCTGCTGCCCGAGTACGTCGACCGGCTGCGCACCGACGCCGAGGCGTACCTGTCGCCGACCCCGGACCACCCCAACTTCCCGACGTACGCCGGGGCGGTGCTGCTGGCCGCCAAGGACGGGGTGGTGGTCCGGCACGAGGCGGTCGGCACGGCGGTGAAGTACAGCGAGGTCGGGGCCGCACCCGGGCGGGTCGGTGTCGAACTGCCGGCCGACCAGCAGATCCCGATGCGCAAGGACACCATCTTCGACCTCGCCTCGATTTCCAAGCTCTTCACCACCGTGGTGGTTCTGCGTCAGGTCGAACGCGGCACCGTCGAGCTGGACGCGCCGGTGGTGCGCTACCTGCCGGAGTTCGCCGCCGGAGGCAAGGAGGCGGTGACCGTACGGATGCTGCTCACCCACACCGGTGGGCTGCCCGCGTTCGCCCCACTGTGGAGCCGGTACCCGACCCCGGAGGCACGGGAGGCGGCCGCGCTGGCCACCCCCTTCGCCGCCGGTGCCAGCCCCGGCAACCAGTACGTCTACTCAGACCTCGGGCTGATCGCGCTCGGCGTACTCGTGGAGAGGGTGACCGGGAGCCCGCTGGAGGAACTCGTCGCCACCGAGGTGACCGGGCCGCTGCGGATGGTCGACACCGGCTACAACCCGGCACCGGCGGTACGGCCCCGGATCGCGGCCACCGAATACCAGCCGTACGCGGACCGTGGCATGGTCTGGGGCGAGGTGCACGACGAGAACGCCTGGGCACTCGGCGGGGTGGCCGGGCACGCCGGACTCTTCTCCACCGCCAACGACCTGGCCATCTTCTGCCAGATGCTGCTGAACGGCGGCGAGTACCGGGGCGCCCGGATCCTCCGTGAGTCGACCGTGCGGGACATGCTGGCGAACTACAACGCACACCTGGAGAGCGGCTATCCGGAGAGTGACCGGGGGCTCGGGGTCGAGCTGCACAAGCACTGGTACATGTCCGGGCTCGCCTCACCGGTCACGTTCGGGCACACCGGGTTCACCGGTACGTCGATCGTGGTCGACCCGCTGTCACACACCTTCCTGATCCTGCTGACCAACCGGGTACACCCGGATCGGAACTGGGGCAGCAACAACGTGGCCCGGCGGGCCCTGGCCCGCGACCTGGCGTACGCGAGCCCGGTCCGGTCGCCGCTGGGCGGCACCGCCTGGCGCGCGGACGACCGCGACGGCGGCAGCGTCACCCTCACCGCGCCGCTGCGCCGCGCCGCCGGCCGTGCGTCGGTGGCCAGCTTCCGACTCTGGTACGACACCGAGCCGCGCTACGACGTGCTGCACTTCCAGACCTCGGCCGACGGTGGCGAGACCTGGGCACCGGTCGACGTGACCCTGGTCGGCCCGGCCGGGCGGTGGACCGCCGAGGGCTCGGTCACCGGCTACGGCGGCCGGCGCTGGTGGCAGGCGTTCGCGGAACTACCCGCCCGCACCACCGACCTGCGCTGGAGCTACACCACCGACGGCAGCGCACAGGGCCGTGGCGTGTACGTCGACGGCCTGCTCGTGGTCGGCACCAACGGCCTGCTCTTCTCCGGCGAGGGCACCGACGCCACCCGCTTCACCGCCACCGGCTGGACCCCGTCCCCCACCTGACGCGCTTCGCACGCGATGGGCCCTCAAGATTCTTGTTGTGCTGCGGTTAGCCACGCGCCACAGCACAACAAGAATCTTGCGCGCGGTTGTCCACAAGCGTGTGGGCCGGGGTTGTGGGGCGGGGGGTGGGGTGCGGAGACTCGCGGGGTGGGTGGGGT